>JBMNNX010000007.1:0-54044 GCA_050942745.1 Myxococcales bacterium | reverse complement strand
AACCGCGCTACCGAACGCCTCAACCGCGCTACCGGACGCCTCAACCACGCTACCGGACGCCTCAACCACGCTACCGGACGCCTCAACCGCGCGACCGAACGCCTCAACCACGCGAGAGAACGGCTCAACCATGCGGATCGCGTTCTACACAAAACGATCCGGCTGGCAGTTTGGCAGGCATTGCCGGACGTCCCACTACTGGACTTCGCCCGGCTTGAGCAGCGCCGGGATGACCCCTTGCTCGGCCAGCAGCTTCGAGAGCCGGTCCGAACCAGTCTTGACCCACCGCTCGTAGAGCCGGAGCACGCCCTGGTTCGTGGAGACGGCCACCCGTTCGCTGATTTCGGCAAACAGGTCAACGATGGAGGAGAACTTCTGGCAGAGCTCCTCGTAGAGCCCCACGAACATCCCGCCGGAGAGGTGCTCGCGGTTGATGTTGGCGAGCGTCCCGTAGGCGGCTTCGCCCATCTGAATGTAGTAGTCGACGTCGACGAGCCGGCGGGAGAGCGAATCGCCGAAGAATCCCGCGACGTAGAGCGAATTGTCCCCCAACCTGCGCAGCGCGCGGACGCGCTGCTCGCGCTCGCCCTCGAGAGCCCTCTGCAGGATGAAGGCGAGAGGCTCCTCCTCGAGCGTGCCGTCGGTCGTCTTCGCGAACAGCTTCTCGGCGTCGATGAAGCGCGCCAGCAGCTCGACCAGATAGAACTCGGTCACCTGAGCGAGAGGGACCTTCTGGTTGGCCATCGCGCCGGTCAGCAGCTCCTTGAAGTACTCCTGGACGCTCTCAGTGCTGAGGATCGCTCGGTCATCGCTCATGACTCGACCCCTTGGTTTCGCGGCCTTTCTTGCCTCGGCTGCTGCACAGGCATTCAGCACCTTGTTGCCCGCCGGGCCGCCGGCACCTGTCCTGGCGGGAGGTAGCGGCGTCAGCTCAACGTTAGCAAACCGACCAGCCGCTAGGCAACTTTCCCCAAGAATTGCAGGGAGATAAGCCCTCGCCCTCCGCCTCGGAGAGCGGGCGGGCGAAGGCGCGCATCGATTGGCGATGCAGATTCTGCCCCCCGCCGCGACCGGAGACGCGGGGCGGGGCCGCCGGCGCGCCTCGACGGCCACGGTCAGCACCACGCGTGCTTGACGGACCGATCGCGGTGGTTAGACTACGCCGCGCTTTGGCACTCGCCGCATTCGAGTGCCAGCGTCCGACAGAATCATCATCCGCCCCGCTGGAAGGAAAACCCTTTCACAACGGGCACTTAACCACTCCAGGAAGGAGACGGCACATGAAGATTCGTCCCTTGCAGGATCGCATCATCGTCAAGCGTGTGCAGGAGGAGGAGAAGACCAAGGGCGGGATCATCATCCCCGACAGCGCCAAAGAGAAGCCGCTCGAGGGCGTGGTGATCGCCGTCGGCAACGGCAAGGTGCTCGAGGACGGCAAGGTGCGCCCGCTCGACGTGAAGGCCGGCGACCGCGTGCTGTTCGGCAAGTACTCGGGCAGCGAGATCAAGATCGAGGGCGAGGAGCACCTCATCCTCCGCGAGGACGACATCCTCGGCGTGATCGAGAAGTAAGGCTCCCCCCAAACCCATCCGAAACGGAAGGCAGGTAGGTTACATGGCGAAGGACATCATCTTCGAAGCCAAGGCCCGCGAGGCGATCCTGCGCGGCGTCAACACCCTGGCCGACGCGGTCAAGGTCACCCTCGGCCCCAAGGGCCGCAACGTCGTCATCGAGAAGTCGTTCGGCGCTCCCACGATCACCAAGGACGGCGTCACCGTCGCCAAGGAGATCGAGCTCGAGAACAAGTTCGAGAACATGGGCGCCCAGATGGTCAAGGAGGTCGCCTCCAAGACCTCGGACGTCGCCGGCGACGGCACCACCACCGCGACCGTGCTCGCGCAGGCGATCTACCGCGAGGGCAGCAAGCTCGTGGCCGCCGGCCACAACCCGATGGAGATCAAGCGCGGCATCGAGAAGGCCGTCGCCAAGGTCACCGACGGGCTGCGCGGGATGTCCAAGCAGACGCAGGACCCGAAGGAGATCGCCCAGGTCGGCACCATCTCGGCCAACGGCGACGCGACCATCGGCAACATCATCGCCGAGGCGATGGAGAAGGTCGGCAAGGAAGGCGTCATCACGGTCGAGGAGGCCAAGGGCCTCGAGACCACGCTCGACGTGGTCGAGGGCATGCAGTTCGACCGCGGCTACCTGTCGCCCTACTTCGTGACCGACCCGGAGCGCATGGAGGTCGCGCTCGAAGACCCCTACATCCTCATCCACGAGAAGAAGATCTCGTCGATGAAGGACCTGCTGCCGATCCTCGAGCAGGTCGCCCGCTCGGGCAAGCCGCTGCTCATCGTCGCCGAAGAGGTCGAGGGCGAGGCGCTCGCGACGCTGGTCGTCAACAAGCTGCGCGGCACGCTGCACGTGGCGGCCGTCAAGGCGCCGGGCTTCGGTGACCGCCGCAAGGCGATGCTCGAGGACATCGCCATCCTCACCGGCGGCCGCCTCATCGCCGAGGAGATGGGCATCAAGCTCGACTCGATCACCCTTAAGGATCTCGGCCGCGCCAAGCGCGTCACCATCGACAAGGACAACACCACGATCATCGACGGCGAGGGCAAGAAGGAGGACATCCAGGCCCGCGTCAAGCAGATCCGCGTCCAGATCGACGAGACCACCAGCGACTACGACCGCGAGAAGCTGCAGGAGCGGCTGGCCAAGCTGGTCGGCGGCGTCGCGGTGATCAACGTCGGCGCGGCGACCGAGACCGAGATGAAGGAGAAGAAGGCTCGCGTCGAGGACGCCCTCAACGCGACCCGCGCGGCCGTCGAGGAGGGCATCGTCCCCGGCGGCGGCGTCGCCTTCATCCGCTGCATCCCGGCGCTCGACTCGGTCGAGACGGTCGGCGGCGAGAAGTTCGGCGTGGACATCGTCCGCCGCGCGCTCGAGGAGCCGCTGCGCCAGATCGCCGAGAACGGCGGCATCGAGGGCAGCGTGACGGTCAACCGGGTCAAGGAGAGCAAGGAGCAGAACTTCGGCTTCAACGCCGCCACCGGCAACTTCGAGGACCTGGTCAAGGCCGGCGTCATCGACCCGACCAAGGTCTCGCGCACCGCGCTGGTCAACGCGGCCTCGGTCGCGGCCCTCATGCTCACCACCGAGGCGATGGTCGCCGAGCGCCCGAAGGAGGAGGAGAAGAGCGCCGGCGGGCACATGCACGGCGGCATGGGCGGGATGATGTAGCGCCTGTCCTCCGAGCCTGAATCGAAAGGCCCTCGCCTCTGCGGCGGGGGCCTTTCTTTTTCCTGCCCGAAACTTGAGCTCGTCGACGGGCCGGTGCTAAGGCCAGTCCTATGTCGGTTTCTTGTCGATTCCCCGGGGCGCGAGCGCTGCTGTCGCTGCTGCTGACCGCCGGATGTGCCTCCGGCGCGACGATCAAGGTAGAGGTCAAGCCGGGCAAACCGCTCGAGGCCCAGGCGCTGGCGGTCTTTCCCTTCCAGTTCCGCTGGGACGAGCCTGCCTGGCGCTCGTTCGAGCTGTCTCAGGCTCTCGCGCTCCAGGCGATCGAGACCGGGCGCTATTCGGTCTTCGGCCCCGGCGAGTTCAAGCTGGTCAGCGGCCAGGCGAGCAACCCGTTCCTCGGCAGCGACCTCGTCCTCAGCCTGGCCGACCGAGGGCTCTCGCCGATGGCCGCGCTCGTCTTCCGCTGCACGGCGGAGCGGCGGACCACGAGCGCGGTGCAGCAGGTCTTCGACTCCGCCGGCAAGCCCCGCGGCGTCGGGCGGGCCGAAGAGCAGCAGATCGTCGCCGCGCTCGAGGTCTTCCACTCCGCCTCGCGGGAGAAGCTCGCCAGCGCCTCGGGGATGGTGCAGGTCGATCCCTTCCGCGCCGCAGACCCGAGCGATCCGCTGCCCGAGCTCACCGGGCTGGTGCGCGCGCTGATGGCCGAGGTGCTCGAGCAGCTCGAGGACCGCGCCCCCGGCGTCCTCGTCGAGCGAGATGCCGGGTTCGACTATTTGTGGAACCCGAAGGCGACGCTCGACTTCTCTTGGGAAGGCAAGCCCCCGCTCCGCGAAGCGCTGGAGAAAGCTGACGCCCTCGATAAGGAGCTGTTGCTCGAAGCGCGGCTGCGCTTTTTCCATCCCGACCTCGAGCCGGGCACCCTCTCGACCCTCATGCGCAGTCCGGCGGGTCTCTTGGTCACGAGCGTGCGCGAGGCCGCGGAAGCGGGCCTCGTCGCCGGAGATCTGATCGTAGGAATCGCGGGCGAGCCGGCGCTTCCTCAGGCGCTGCAACGGGCGCTTCGCGGCGCTGAAGGCACGAGCGTCGCGCTGCAGGTGCGCCGCGCCGGCCAGCTCGTCGAAATCCGCGTGCCGATCCGGTGACCCTCCGCCCGTGTAGACGCGAGCTCGCGGGGGTTTAGGCGAAGAGCTGGGTCGCCAGCACGTTGAGCCACGCGTTGACCCTGTCGGGCGCGACGAGCAACGGGCTTATCAACACGACGACGGCCAAGAGCGACAACCCCGCATTCCAAACCGGCGCCAACCTGCGCAACAGCACGGTCTCGAAGAGGTTGAGCACGAGCAGGATGGTCGCCGCCAGAAAGAGCGCCGCCGGGCCGGGAAAGCCCATCAACCACAGCGTCGTGCCCAGCGCCCCCAGCGAGAAGGCGTTGATGAGGTCACGCCCGTTGGAGGCCCACCAGACAGAGCTCTCGGCGCGCACCAGCACTACCTGCAGGCGCTGCAGTGCCACGGTCAGCGCCAGCGCGGCGATGAGGGCCACGCTCCCCGCCTGTCGCGAGATGGCGCCAAAGTCGCCGAGCGGTTCAGCCACGCAGTGAAGCTATGGCCCCCGCCCGTGAGGACAAGCGCGCGCATTGCCACCGCCCCGGCAGCGCCTAGGGATTGCCCAGCCTCGCGTCGACGAACTCGGTGATGTACTGCAGGTCGTCGCCCCCCAGCCGGACGAAGCGGATGCCCATCCCTTCGCCCTCCAGGTAGCGGTAGTGGTAGCGCACCTCGCCCACCGCCCGAACCGGAGGAACGCCCGGCAGCTCGATGCTCATCTCGACGGTCTGCCCGACGGGCAGCAGCTTCTTCGCCAGGAAGAAGGAGCCCCCGCGAGACAGGTTGCGCACCGTGCCTCGGATGGGGCCATCGGGCGCCTCCAACCTTCCTTTGGCGCCGCAGTAGACCCGCGCGTTTCGTCTGGTGCTGATCGTCGTCATCGTGCCGTTCACCTCGAACCAGAAGGGTACGCTGCTCCCGCGGCGCAGGTAAACCTTGCGCTCGCCTGCTCGGTGTCGCAGGGTGGCCGCCGGCTCGAACCCCCGGGATTTCCAAGGGCGGCGCGGCGCCGATTCTGCTATGACCCCGGGCGCTCGAGCGAAGCTGCCCTTCGGCAGATCGCCCCCAGCGCAGGAAGACAAGCGAGTGGCCGAGACCTGGACCATCCAGCGCGTGCTCACCTGGACGAGCGAATACTTCGAGAGACGGGGAATCGACTCGCCCCGGCTGACGGCCGAGCTGTTGCTCGCGCACGCCCTCGGCTGCGACAGGGTCCGGCTCTTCGTCGACTTCGACCGCCCGCTGAACAAGGACGAGCTGGCGACCTTCCGCGGCTTCGTCGAGAGGCGCGCTTCGGGCGAGCCGACCTACTACATCACCGGCAGGCGCGAGTTCTACGGCAGGCCCTTCCAGGTCGATCCCCGGGTGCTCATCCCGCGGCCGGAGACCGAGCACCTCGTCGACGCCGCGCTCGAGAGGCTGGCCGAGGACGCGCGCGGCCCGGTGCTCGACCTGTGCACCGGCTCGGGAGCGGTCGCCGTGTCGCTCGCCGCCGAGCGCGAGGCGCTCGAGGTGGTCGCCACCGACATCTCCGAGGCCGCGCTCGAGGTGGCCGCCCTCAACGCCCGCGCGCTGGGCGTCGAGGGGCGCGTCGAGCTGCTGCGCGGCGATCTCTACGAGCCGGTCGCCGGCCGCACCTTCGAGATGATCGTCGCCAACCCGCCCTACGTGCGCTCGGGCGAGATCGACGGCCTGAGCCGGGAGGTGCGGCGCGAGCCGCGCGGCGCGCTCGACGGCGGCCCCGACGGCCTCGACGTGGTGCGGCGCATCGCCGCGCAGGCGCCCGGCGCTCTTCGGCCCGGAGGCTGGCTGCTGCTCGAGATCGGCGCCGAGCAGGGCGAGGCGACTCGCGCCATCCTCGAGGCCGCGGGCCTGGTCGATGCGCAGGTGAGAAAGGACCTCGCCGGCCTCGACCGCATCGCCCTGGCGCGGCGGCCCTGACACGCCGTCGCGGCCTCTGGCCAGCGCCCGGCGGGCCTGCCGCTCGCGGGCGCCTCGTGCGCCGCCCTGGCTCGCCGCTTGCCTTTCGCCAATTCAGGTTAGAGTCGGGTCCCCGACATTTCTCCCGGGAGCTGAAGCGATGGACAAGATCGTCGTCGAGGGCGGCAGACAGCTCAAGGGGGAGGTGGACGTCAGCGGCGCGAAGAACGCGGCCCTGCCCATCCTCGCGAGTTCTCTGCTGGCCGAGGGCAGGCACCTCTACCGCAACGTGCCGGCGCTCGCCGACGTCTCGACGATGTGCAAGCTGCTCGAGACGATGGGCGCGGCGGCCGCGCGCGGATCGGGCAGGCGCAAGGACGCCATCGAGGTCGAGGTCAGCCCGCGCATCGTGCCCGAGGCGCCCTACGAGCTGGTGAAGACGATGCGAGCGAGCGTGCTCGTCCTCGGGCCGCTCGTCGCCCGGTACGGCAGGGCCAGAGTCTCGCTGCCCGGGGGCTGTGCCATCGGCGCCCGGCCCATCGACCAGCACCTCAAGGGGCTCGCGAGGCTCGGCGCCGAGATCGAGCTGAGCCACGGCTACGTCGAGGCGCGAGCGAAGCGGCTGCGGGGCGCGACCTTCACCTTCGATCTGACGACCGTCACCGGGACCGAGAACCTGATGATGGCCGCCTGCCTGGCGAAGGGCCGGACGGTCCTCGAGAACGCGGCCCGCGAGCCGGAGGTCGAAGAGCTCGCCCGGGTCCTGAACAAGATGGGCGCGCGGATCAGCGGCGCGGGCACCGACGTCGTCACCATCGAAGGGGTCGACGAGCTCAAGCCGGTCGAGCACGCGGTGATCGCCGACCGCATCGAGGCCGGCACCCTGCTCGTCGCCGCGGCGCTGACCGGCGGCGACGTGCTCGTGCGCCGGGCGGTCCCCGAGCACCTCGAGGCCGTGCTCCAGAAGCTGCGCTCGACGGGCGCGCTCATCACCGCCGAGCAGGGAGGCTTGCGCTGCAAGGGCCCCGCGGTGATCTCGCCGGTCGACGTGAAGACGATGCCCCACCCCGGCTTTCCCACCGACATGCAGGCGCAGCTCATGGTCCTGCTCTCGGTGGCCAACGGCTCATCGGTCGTCACCGAGACCGTCTTCGAGAACCGCTTCATGCACGTGCCCGAGCTCAACCGGATGGGAGCCGACATCCACGTCGATGGCCACGTCGCGGTCGTCAAGGGCGTTCCCAAGCTCTCGGGCGCGCCGGTGATGGCGACCGACCTGCGAGCGAGCGCCTCGCTGGTCCTCGCCGGGCTGCGAGCCACCGGCAAGACGGAGGTCCACCGCGTCTACCACCTCGATCGCGGCTACGAGCGGCTCGAGCGCAAGCTGCGCAAGCTCGGCGCCGCGATCCGCCGCGCCAAGGCGTAGGCCAAGCCGGCGCGCGGGGCAGCGACTGGCGGTCGGGCGAATCGCCGTGCCCTTCGGGATGACATTCACCCGACCGGTCCACGGCCCACCGCCCCGCGAAATAGGCCGGAGCCGGGACGCCTTGAACTCACGCGATCGCGAAGGGTATGATCTCGGCTGCCCTTCCGATTGTTTAATGGTTTGGATCTGGGAGCAACGCTCCCTTTGAACGAGGAAACTTGCTGAATGGATTGCCCCCGGTGCGAGGTCGAGTTGGTCCAGCTTGAGGGCGAGGGCACGGCGCTATCGCGTTGCCCCGAGTGTGCTGGCCTGTGGATCGACATCGCAGAGGTGAACCGGCTGCTCCTCAGGCACAACCTGCCCGGGCTCGAGTCGCTTGGCGGACGAGCGAACGTCGACGAGTCGTCCGGTCTGTGCCCCGAATGCCAAGTCGACCTGATGACCGTCGAGGGCGGAGAGCGCCGCTCGATGGCCTATGAGACGTGCGAGGTCTGCGGCGGCATCTTCCTCGACGCCGACACCGAGTCGGAAGAGGTGCCCGAGATCATCGCCTCCATCATCGACTTCTATCGCCGCTTCGGAGGCCAGACCAAGGCGGCCAAGGGCGCCTAGAGCCTGCGCGCTTCGCCGCGGTCGGAACACGGGCACCGCCGGGCGACGCGACCGCTACTGCGCGCTGCGCCTCGAATCGGGGGCATGCCTGCGGAGGTGCGCTTGCCGGGTGACATTGACCTTGGCTTGCGCGCCTTGGCGCCACCTCAGGGCTGATCCGACCAGATCCGGGCCAGGCTCCCGCTCAGCGGCTCGGAATCGACGACCAGCTTTGCGCGCGGCAGGCCGTCTTTCGACTCCTCGGCCGTCAGCCTAACCGTAGCCTCGACCCAGTCCTTGCCCGACGGCTTGAGCCGCAGCCGCTTGCCGTCGAAGGCATACTCGCCGTGAATCTCCTCGCCCGGCTCTTCAGGGTCGAAGGGCTTGTGCTGATAGCGAAACGTCTTGTCGAAGTAGAAATCGAGAAAGCGCTCGGGCGCGCCCTCTAGCCCCGAGTACCACGAGCCCATCAGCGGGATCGCGCCTTCGCGGCTGCCGAGCTTGCCAGCGAGCGCCGGCCCGTTGAGCGGCTTCCCGCCGGAGACGAAGACGAGATCCGTCAAGCAGGTCGCGTCCTCCTCTCCCTCGCCGCGAAAGACCTCCTGAATCTCGACGACGACGCGCTCGGCCTCGAGCGGCTTGCCGAGCTTGATCTCCTGCGGGCGCTGCGCGTCCGAGAGCGTCACCGTGTGCCTGGCCGGCTCGCTCGAGAGCGTAAGGATCCGAACGCGGTTGTTCGCCTTGAAGGCCTGCCGGCTGCTCGCCTCGCCGTTGGTGATCCTCACCTCGTCGATGCTCACCGGCGCCTTGAACCCGATGACTACCCGCTGGCCCACCCCGTCGCCGGGCGCGCCTTCGCACCAGGCTGTCGCAGCCCGGCCGTCGATCAGGTTGAGGGGCTGGTAGCGGGCCGGGCGGCTGTCGCGCTCGAGTTGGGAAGAAGCGCGCGCATAGCCGAAGCCGCCTTCGGCGAGCGCGCTGGCGGGAAACAGGAGGGAGACGAGGATGATGGCGGTACGCATGGGCTCAATATTGAACGCTCGAGCGGCCAACCCGGCAAGCCTCGCTGCGCCGCTTGACCCAATGGGGCGAGGCCGCTTTAGTGCCGCTCCAAGGAGTCCCTCGATGCGCCGATTCCTGCTGAGCTTTTTCGCCGCACTCGCCCTCGCGTGCCCAAACAAGGAGAGCTCCCCGCCGCCCACTGTGCCGGCAGAGCCGGCGGCAACGCCTGCCGCCAAGCCGATGAACGAGGGCGAGCCGAACGACACCGCGCCCACGGCAAAGCGGCTCTCCGAGGACGCGATCGTGACCGGCGCGATCTCGGCCGCCGGCAAGAAGGCCGATGAAGATCACTTCCGCCTCGAGGGGCTCGGCGAGGGCAAGGTCGTCGATTTTTCGATCGAGGCGGCCGACTTCGATGTCGCGCTCGAGCTGCTCGATCGCGACGGCAACCACGTGACGGTCTTCAACTCCGAAGGGCAGGGCCAAGGCGAGCGGATCGCGCGGCTCGGGCTCGCGGTCCCCTATGTCGTGCGGGTCTACACCGCGAACAAAGGCGGACAGGGCGCGTACACGGTGACCGTTCGCTTCGCCGACGCAGCCGCCGGAGAAGAGCGCGAGCCGAACCACCGACCTGTCGATGCGACGCCGCTCACCCTCGGCAAGCCGGTGCAGGGCTACCTGGCCGACAAGGCGGACGAGGACTGGTTCCGGTTCGAGGTCGCTCTTCCCACGCCTGACCTCGCCTCGCCGGTCGCCGGCCAAGGGGCCGAGGCCACGGCAACCCCTGAGCCGCAAGAGGCGGCCGCCGGCGCGCTCGCCGTGCCTGCCCAACTCGCGGCGCCGCAAGGCGACGGCCACGCCGGTTCGGTGAACCCGGAGCCCGCCGGGAACGAGGGCGAGCAGCAGGCCCGCGAAGCGGGGGCCGCGCCCGGGCCGCGCCCCGCCCTGGTCGCGCTCGACATCAGCGGCGTGCCCGACGTGCGCCTGCAGCTCGAGCTCGCCAACGAGGCCGAAGCGGTCTTCTTCACCGCGCGCAGCCGCGAGATCGGCGAGGGTATCCAGGTGCGCAACGTCGCGCTGCGCCCCGGAGAGACGACCTTCTTCGCCATCGTCAAGAGCGCCTGGGTCGGCTCGGGCAAGGACGCGCGCCGCGGGCGCAACCTCGACGCTCCCTACTCGCTCACCGTCAGCCTCGAAGAGTCGGCCGGCGACGTCGAGCTCGAGTCCAACGACGAGCTGGCGAAGGCGACGCCGTTCTCTGCCACCGGGACGATGCGCGGCTTC
This sequence comes from Myxococcales bacterium, assembly GCA_050942745.1. Lineage (GTDB taxonomy): Bacteria > Myxococcota > Myxococcia > Myxococcales > UBA5297 > UBA10939. Next base: position 43,469 of record JBMNNX010000007.1, on the reverse strand, counting down.
TTCTCGCCGAAGGGCGACGCCGACTACTACTCCGTGCGCTACGAGGAGCCGATGCTGCTCAAGGTCGAGCTGTCGGGCGTCGACCGGATGGACTCGGTGCTGGCGGTCGTCCAGGCGCTCGAGGGCGGCAAGGAAGAGGTCCTGCTGCGGGCCAACGACGGCGAGGTGCGCGAAGGAGAGATGATCGTCAACCTCGCCGCCGAAGCAGGCAAAGACCTCTACCTGAAGGTCGAAGGGGCGACGCGCAAGGTCGGCGGCAAGTGGGTCCGCGACCAGGAGAACCCCGACCAGCCCTACTCGGTGACGATCTCCGCGCGGCCGGACGAGGGCCTCGACGAGCGCGAGCCGAACAACAGCCCGGAGCGCGCGACTCCTATCTCCTTCGGCAAGCCGCTGCGCGGCCTGATCCATCCGCGAAAGGACGTCGATTACTACCGCGTTGACGTGAGCGACTCGCCAGTCAAGGTGCCGCTGAAGGCGGCCGCCAGCGGAATCCTCAAGGTCGACATCGCGCTCGCCCTCTATCGGCTCGGGGACGACGGCAAGCTGGTCCTCGTGCAGCGCTCCGAGAGCGGCAAGGGCGATCAGGCCGAGACCATCCGCTTCACCGTCGATCCGGGCGTCTACCTGCTTGAGGTGAAGGACACCAAGGACTGGTACTCGAATTTCCTCGACAGCTATCAGGTTCTTCTGGAAAGGGACCAATAGCGGGCTGCAAGTTGCCGCTTGACTTGGTCCCGGCCGGAAGTAGACTTCGCGCGTTTTCTGCGGGAATAGCTCAGTTGGTAGAGCATCAGCTTCCCAAGCTGAGGGTCGCGGGTTCGAACCCCGTTTCCCGCTCTGGCACATGGTCCCCGAGGTCGATGACCTCGGGGCTTTTCTTTTTCCGCTCCTCGGCTGACGCCCGGGGCTCGTCCCATGGTCCCTGAAGCGGCCAAGCCTCGCCCGCCCGATTCGAAGAGAGGGGCCTTCGGCGCCGCCCTCTCGCGCGGCCGGTCGGGGCGGGCGCTCCTCCTGGAGCCTGCAACGTGGAAGACCTCATCGGCGCAGCAGCGGCGGTTCTCACGACAGTCAGCTTCGTGCCTCAGGCGCTCAAGGTGCTGCGCGAGCGCCAGACCGCCGGCATCTCCTTGGCGATGTACGCGCTCTTCACCACCGGCGTCGCGCTCTGGTTCCTCTACGGCCTGCTACTCGGCCGAATGCCAATCTGGGCAGCAAACGGGATCACGCTCGCGCTCGCGAGCGTGATCCTCTTTATGAAGGTGCGCCTGGGCTAAGCGGCTCGCAGCTCGCTACAAGGCCATCAGCTTGATCGTCACCTGCAACGATCCAGAGGCAGCGCCGCTGGCCCGAGTCGCGCTGGTCAGCCCGACGAGCTTGGCCTGCAGACACTTCGCGAGCGTCGCCTCACTCGCCTTCAGCACCTCGACTTTCAAGACCCGTCCGTCCTTGTCCACGAAGAGCTTCAACCTCAACACCCCGGCGGTTCCGCCACAGGCCTTTGCCTCGGCCTCGACGCGCCTCTGCAGCTCGGCCAGCAGCGCCTTGGCGTCCGTGAGCCCTGCCGGCTCGAAGTCGACGACCATCGCCCTCAGGCGCGCGGCCGCCTCTCTCGGCTTCTGCTGCTCCCTGGCCATGCCGGGCTGGGCGAGCTCTGCGCGCCTCGACGGCGCCGCGACCGACTTCCGCCGGACCTGGGCGCCGCCGAAGGCCCCGCTGTTGGCGCTAGGCGCGGCAGGGCTGGCGGCCGGCGTCGCGGCCATGGCGACCGCGAGGTCGGAGACTCCCTCGGGCAACGGCAGGGGCTGCTTCACCGCCTGGGATTCACCGCTCTTGTTGGCGACCTCCGAGTCGATGGCGACGAACGAGGTGAAGCGCGTCAGCAGGCTGTAGGCGAGGCCAAGGTCGGTGATCGCGTCCTCTATCTCCTTGGCGCCGGTCAGGTGCATCGCGTCGTCGAGCAGCTCGACCCAGCGGCGCGCCCACAGCCAGCGGATCGGCGCGTTCTCGCCCTTGAGCGCCGCTGGCGAGACCTCGATGGTCTTCGCGTACTTGCCGCCACCCGAGTAGCCGGTCAGCTCGATCTTGCCCTTGGCCTCGCCCCGGTACTTGCCGAAGACGACGACCGGACGGCGCGCCATCAGGTCGGGCACCTTCGAGGGCGAGACCTCGCGGGCGGCAAAGCCGTCGAACTTCACGGCGATGTTCGAGAGCACCGGCTGCTCGATGTAGGCGCGCAGCCGCTCGGCCTCGGCTTGCGCCTTCTCGGGGCCGAGGACCACGAACGGCTCGCCGTGGCCCGCGCGCGCCATCGCCTCGATGAGCCCGCGGTTGACCGAGGTGCCGATGCCGAAAGCGAAGAGGTTCGCCTCGTTGAGCCGCTCGCGGATGAACTTGAAGGCCTGCGCCTCTACGGCCACGTAGCCGTCGGTCACCACCACCACGCTGCGCGAGACGCCCGGGTGCTTCTTGGGCACGCCGTAGGAGGCCCTCAGTCCGCCCATCAGCTCGGTGCCGCCCGAGCCGCGCTGGCGGCCGATAAGGTCCTTGGCGAGCTTGATGTTCTCCGGGGTCGCCGGCAGCGAGCCCTCGGGGCTCATCACGTAGTTGGCCCCGGAGAAGAGGGCGACGTTGAAGTAGTCGCTCGAGCGAAGCTGCGACAGCAGCCGGTCCATCAACGCCTTGGCCGTGCCGAGCGGGAAGCCGTGCATCGAGCCCGAGACGTCGAGCAAGAAGATGTACTCGCGCGGTGGGATCTGGGACGAGGTGGGGCGGCGCGGCGACTCCATCATGAGGACGAAGAAGTTCTCCCTCTCGCCCTCCCACAGCAGCAGTCCGCTCTCGATCTGATCGCCGGCGAGCCGGTAGCGCAGCACGAAGTCGCGGTTGCCTCCACCCGACTCCTGTAACCGGATGTCCGCGCTCGCGCCAGAGAGGCGGTTGACGACGATCTTGTGCGAGGGCGACTGCACGTCCTTGAGCGCGATCCCGGTCTCGAGGTGCACCCGGAGGTCGAAGCGATACAGCTCCTTCTCACCCTGCCTCTGGTACGGGGTCGCGATCCAGCCGTCCCTCTTCGGATCGGCGCCGCCTCCGTAGCGCGGACCGACCACGGTCGGATAGACGAATTCGTAGACCGCGTCCTCGGGCACCAGGAGCTCCGAGTAGTCCAGCTCGACCTCGATCCGGTCGCCGGGCATGACGTTGGCCACGTTCATCGTGAAGACGTTGGGCCGCTCCTGCTCGAGCAGCGAGGCGCGCTTGCCCTCCTGTCTCGCCTGCTCGTACTGCTCGCGCGCGGCCTGCTTGCGCTCGATCCTCGCCTCGACGGTGCGGGTGCCGATCTTCATGCGCATCCCGTGGACCGCGGCGCGCGTCGAGGCGGGGAAGACGTAGATCGCCTCGATTGGCTTCTTGCCGTCGTTCTCGAAGAGCTGGCGCACCTTCACCCGCGCGATGACGCCGGCGATCTCGACTTGCGCGGCGGTCTCCTTCAGCGGCAGGAGCTCGGTCTCGGCCCCGCCGGCGACGCGGAAGTAGGGCGCGAGGGTCCTGTCCTCGCCCGAGGCGACGTTGTCCCGCGGGCCGCGCGGGAACCGGGCGATCCGCTTGCCCGCTTCGCCGTCGGCCTTCGCGAGAACCGCCGACGGGCTCGGGACGCTGCTCGCCTCTGCGACCGAGGCTCCCGCCCAGACAACGCCGCAGGCAACTGCTGCCACCGCCAACAACGCATCTCTCGAAACTCGCGCTCTCATCGGCTCTCTCCTGTTCAGGCTTGCCTTGTCAACGAATCGGGCGCCTCAAGGATCTTTTCGCCAACAGCACTTGCCATTGGACACTCGCCCCGGCGCGGGCGCGAGCGGATACGGGGGCCGAAAGTGGGAGAGCAGCTCGGCGTTTCCCTCCACCGAGGGAAGCCCTCCCCCCATTCGGGAGTGGTGCTCGACGGCACTTCCGAGAATTGAAAGCGCGCGCCTTCGATGCGCACCGGGCCCTCGCGACGAGAGCTCGCGTCGCTCTTTCCCCACCTTGAAGCTCAGCAAGCCGCAGGCCGAGCGCCAGGCCGGCCAGCCGCCCGTCGCCAGTTCAATCTCCTTGGAAAAGCTCACATTTCCTGACACTGTTGCGCGCCTTGCTGGCTCCTCTGAGGAGGTGGGGGCAAACGACGAGCGGGCCGCGCCCGCCTCGAGGGTTGGAATGGAAGCGAAAGACCTTTCGACCACACAGCCTCCCGCCGACCTGGCGACACCCGCGCCTGCCGACGAGGTCGTGCTCGGGATGCCCGAGAACGCCTACCGCGAGCTCGCCCCTGGCGAGACCTACTCGCCGATCGTTCCGGCGGATGTACCGGTTGCCGAGCTCACCACTCGAAGCCTCGCGTTCGGCCTGGCCAACGCCGTCTTCTGGTCCGCCGCGGTCTCCTACCTGACCCTCAAGCTCGGCCAGGGGCTCGAGGCCGCGATCCCCATCGCCATCCTCGCCATCGGCTTCTCGGCGATGTTCAAGCGGCGCTCGACGCTGCTCGAGAACGTCAACATCCTCGCGCTGGGCGCGACCAGCGGCATCGTCGTCGGCGGCAGCCTCTTCGTGATGCCGGCGATCCACATCCTCGGCCTGGACCACCTCTCCTCGTTCTTCCAGATCTTCTTCGTGCCGCTGCTCGGCGCCGCGCTCGGCGTGCTCTTCCTCATCCCGCTGCGCCGCTACTTCGTGCGCGACATGCACGGCAAGCTGCCTTTCCCCGAGGGCACCGCGATCGCCGAGGTGCTCGTCACCGGGCAGAGGGGCGGCGCGCAGGCGCGGGTGCTGCTCAAGGCGATGGGCCTGGGCTTTGTCTTCGACTCGATGCCCACGCTCTTCGAGGCCTGGCGCGAGAACTTCACCACCGCGGCCTTCAGCTTCGCCCACACCGTCACCCACAAGTTCAAGGCGGTCTTCGCCCTCAACACGACGGCGGCCATCGCCGGTCTCGGCTACCTCATCGGCGTGCGCTACGCGGCCTACATCATGGCCGGCTCGCTGCTGTCGTACTTCGTCATCGTCCCGCTGTTCGCCTTCTTCGGCGCCCACGCACCGGGCGTTACCATCGGCCTCAACGTGGCGCCGCTCGGCCAGATGGATCACGAGACGCTGTTCAGCGAGTACGCCCGCTACATCGGCATCGGCGGCATCTTCATGGCCGGCATGCTCAGCGTCGCCAAGATGCTGCCGGTGATGGGCCAGGCCATCCGCCAGGGCATCCGCGGCCTGCGCGCCGGGCGCGGCGGCGCCGACGAGCCGCGCCACGAGCAGGACATCCCCATGCCGGTCGTGCTCGGGCTCATCGCCGCGGTGGTCGCCGCCATCTGGATCTACTTCCGCTTTGCGGTCCTCTCGACCCAGGCTTCGCCGACGATGATCACCACGCTCGCGGTGCTCATCGCCCTGCTCATCGCCCTGCTCTTCTCGGCGGTCAGCGCCTGGGCCGTCGCCATGATCAGCGTGACGCCGATTTCGGGGATGACGCTGATGACGCTCATCGTCGGCGCGGTGCTGCTGCGTTCGTTGGGCCTGTCGGGCCGCGAGGGCATGCTCGGCGTGCTGCTCATCGGCGGGGTCGTCTGCACCTGCCTGTCGATGACCGGCACGCTCGTCACCGAGTTCAAGGTCGCGCACTGGGTCGGCGCGACGCCGCGCAAGGTGCAGTGGGCCAACCTCGCCGGTTCGGTGATCGCCGCTGTCGTCGTCACCGCGGTGATGCTGCTGCTCGCGCGCGTCTACGGTTTCCAGGCGAGCGAGGCGCACCCCAGCCCCTTGCCCGCGCCGCAGGCGAACGCGATGGCCGCGGTGCTGCGCTTCATCATGGAGACGAGCGACGAGAGCAAGTGGTACCTGCTCGCCTTTGGCGGCGTCGTCGCGCTCATCGTCGAGATGCTCGGGGTGAGCGCCCTCGCCTTCGCGCTCGGGATGTACATCCCCATGGAGTACAACTCGCCGATTCTCGTGGGCGCCATCGTCGCCCACTTCGTGCGCCGCAGCTCCAAGGACCAGGCCCTCTCGCGCGCCCGCGGCGACCGCGGGATCCTCGTCGCGAGCGGCCTCATCGCCGGCGGCGCGCTCGCCGGCGTGATGGCGGCCCTCGTCCAGTTCCTCGAGCGCGACGTGTTCAAGGGCCCCGACGGCGCGCCGGCCTGGACCCTGCCGCGCATCGGCTTCACCGAGGGCAACGCGCCCAACCTGCTCGGGCTCGCGATGTTCCTCGGGATCTGCGGCTACCTCTACTGGGACGCGCGGCGCGCGAAGAAGGAAGACGCCGGGCCAAGCCTCGGATAGCGGCGCGCGAGCGAAGCGTGCGCTCTCCGGCTCAAAGGCTGAGCGCCCGCTCCCCGAAACGACAAGGCCCGGGCCCTGAAAGCTCCCGCGAGCCTCGAAGACCGCCTGGCGATCACTCCACGACGAGGCGGGTCGCGGCTCGGACCGAGGTGCCGAGCACGTCCACGATCATCAAGCAGACAGTGCGTTCGCCCGGCGCGAGCTCCCGCTGCTCTGAGGTGAGGCTGAGCGCTCGGTCCTTGCGGCTCCTGCTCGCCGTCCACGCGGCGGCGAAGACGCCGTCGCGGTGGTCCCAATCGACCGCCCAGTAGTCGATGTAGTGCGTCCAGTCGCCGATTCGCTCGCGAACCCCGGAGGGCAAGCGCTCGGGCAGCCTGAGCTCGTAGCCGGAGAGGCGGGCCGCGACCTTGCGCCCCTCGCGCACCAGCTCGAAGCGCACGCGCGGGACCTCGCCGAACGAGAAGGCGCTACCGGACAGCGGCCTGGAGACGGCGACGGGGACGAGGCGCACGCCCGCCGCCAAAGCGCTCGCTTCGGCCCGCTCGTCGAGGACCTCCGCGCTCCAGCCGAGCAGGTGAAGCTCGCCTCCACCCGCCGCGGCGCAGGCCCGGACGAGCGGCGCGACCGCGTCCGTGTCGAGCGGGTCGAGGCCGCAGACGTGGACGAAGGCGCCATCGGCGAGCCTGCCGTGGAGTGGATCGTCGGTCCCGAGCGGCTCGGCGCCGTAGTCGGCGAGCACCTTGCGCCTGAGCTCGGCAGCCGTGAGCGCACTCCCGTCGCCCTGCGCCCTCGCCGCGCCCGGGCCGAAATCGCTTATCTCGAAAGGCTTGCAGCCTTCGAGCGCGAGCAGCCGCTTGCGCGCCGTGTGGATGGCGTGGGCGCCTGCGTCGCTGCCTATCCAGCGCCGGCCGAGCTTCTCCGCAGCGACCAGCGTTGTCCCCGAGCCGCAGAAGAAGTCGGCGACGAGGTCGCCCGGCTCGGTGGAAATCTCGATCAACCGCTCGAGCAGGCGGGTGGGCTTCTGCGTCGGATAGCCGGTGATCTCCGAGGACATCCCGGCCTTGTAGGCGCGCGGATCGGCGTAGACCTGCTGGATGTCGGTCCACACGGTGCTCGCGGGCACGCCCTTGCTCTCGTCCAGGTACTGCTTCTCGACGTAGGAGTTGCCCGCGGCGTCGCGGCGCCAGCGCTTGCGAAACCGCCGGCCGTCCGGGTCCTCGAACTTGAACCAGTCGCGCACGTACTTGTCGGAGTACGGCAGGTAGATGTTGCGGAAGCGGTGCGCGCCGTGGCGCCGCGCGAAGGCGAAGATGAGCTCGTGGGCTTTGACGAGCTTGCGGCCGGCGGCCCGGCCGCCTGACGGCGAGCCGTAGGCCCAGACGATCTCGCCGAGCGAGCTCTCCTCGCCGAAGACTTCGTCGAGGACCGGCCGGAGGTGGTGGCCGGCCTTCCAGTCGACGTGGACGTAGATCGTGCCGCGCTCGGAGAGCAGCTCGCGCATCAGGACGAGCCGGTCATACATCATCGAGAACCAGGCGCCCCGGTCCTCGCCCCAGCCGTCCGCGTAGGCCTCGCGCGCCGCGCGCGACGGGCCGTCACCCGAGGCGCCGACCTCTCCCTGGAAGAAATAGCGCCCGCCGGTCGCGAAGGGCGGGTCGATGTAGATGAGGTCGACCCGGCCGGCGAGCTCCTCGAGCAAAGCGCCGAGGACGAAGAGGTTGTCCGCATGGAAGAGGCGGTTGGTCCACCCCTCGGCACCGACCGGGCCGCCGTACCGCTCGCCAGGGCGGGCCGGAAGGACGATGCGGGCCGGCTCGCGCAACCGGCCGCGCGCGTCGTACTTGCCCGGCCAGACGAGCTCTGGTCCGGAACCGCCCGGGGCGCGCCTCCAGCCCTCCTCTGCCCCCTGCGCTCGCCTTGCCCTCGCCCGCAATCGACCTCCGCCTCGCTGTTTAGTAAAGCTGACAGGGTAGCGCCGAGTCCCAAGGGGCGCCAGCCCTCGCGCGGCGCCGCATAGCGCCGCCAGGGCGCGGGGGGGGGGGAGCGGCAGGGCGCCCGCACGGCCGAACGGCGATCGGTGGCGCGTGCCCCGGGGCCTCGGCCCGATGGGCGCCATCTCGGGGGCAGCACGCCGCCGCGCCCCGCCACGGCTGGAGCAAGCGCGGCGAAGGATGCAAGGACTTTTTGCTTGACCGCGAGGGGGCCTTCCGTAAATTTACCGCTTTCTTACGGCCCAACTGGCCCACCGGACGACAAGACGCCCGCCCCCGAAAGACAAGGCGGGCAAATTTGTTCTCTCAGGCCAGGCGTTGACGGGCTTGAAGGCAAGGCGCCCAAGAGGCGACCTGCCGCGGCGAAGGGAGGTGAACCCATGCCGGGAGTACGCGTCAAAGAGGGCGAGTCCTTCGAGAACGCCATGAAGCGTTTCAAGAAGCAGTGCGAGAAGGCGGGCATCCTCTCTGAAATCCGCAAGCGCGAGCACTACGAGAAGCCTTCGGTGAAGAAGAAGAAGAAGGCGCTCGCCGCCAAGAAGCGCGCGCTGAAGAAGATGCGCAAGTCCTTCTCCTAGATAAAGGAGAGGACGCCGGCCGCGCGCCTTTTGAGACGCAGGCCGGGCCGGCACCTCAGCCATCGGCCCGGGAGATGCCTCCCGGGCCGCTGCTTTGCTCGCCCGAGGGAAAAGGCGCCCGAGGTGGAAGCCATGAGCAGCCTGAAACAGCGCATCGCCGAAGACCTGAAGCGGGCGATGAAAGCGCGCGACGCCGCCTCGCTTTCGGCGCTGCGGCTGCTCAAGAGCGCGATCACCAATCGCGAGATCGAGCTGGGCTCGGAGGTCGACGACCTGGAAATCCTTCGGCTCGTCGAGAAGCAGCTCAAACAGCGGCGCGAATCGGCCGAGGTCTATCGCCAGGCGGGCCGCAGCGAGCTCGCCGAGAAGGAAGAGAAGGAAGCCTCGGTGCTGCAGTCCTACCTGCCGGCGCGGCTCGCCCCCGATGAGCTCGAGCGCCTGGTGGACGAGGTGATTGCCGAGCTTGGAGCAAGCTCGATGAAAGACATGGGCCCGGTCATGAAGGCCGCCCTCGCCAAAGCCCAGGGAAGGGCTGCGAGCAAGGCGATCAGCGACGTGGTCAAGAGCAAGCTCGCCTCCAGGTAGCGCCCGGCCGTCCCCGATCACACATGCTCATCCCGCCGGAAAAGGTTCAGGAGATCATCGAGCGCACCGACCTCGTCGCGCTCGTCTCCCGGCACGTCGAGCTCAGGAAGAGCGGCCGCAGCTTCCTCGGGCTGTGCCCCTTCCACGCGGAGAAGACCCCGTCGTTCAACGTCAACCCGGAGCGGCGCTTCTTCAAATGCTTCGGCTGCGACGCCAGCGGCGACGCGATCACCTTCCTGCAGCGCCTCAACGGCCGCTCGTTCGTCGAGACCGTGCGCGAGCTCGCGCGAGAGGCGGGCATCGATATCGAGGAGCGCGTCGACCCCGCGATGGAAGAGCGGGCGCGGATGCTCCAGGCGAGCGAGCTCGCGCGCCGGCACTTCGAGGACCGGCTGTGGAACGACCCGCGCGCGGCGCCCGGGCGTCAGCACCTCGAGCAGCGCAACGTTCCCGCGGAGACCGCCCGCCAGTTCAGCCTGGGGTACGCCCTCAACTCCTGGAACGATCTCGGCGATCGCCTTGTTAAGGAGGGCGTCCTCGAGTGGGGAGCGCGCGCCGGGCTATGTGCTCCCCGCCAGAGCGGCGGCTACTACGACGTCTTTCGCGGCAGGCTGATGGTCCCCATCCGCTCGCCCGAGGGCCGGACGATAGCCTTCGGCGCCCGCCGGGTCGAGGAGATGCAGGGGGGCGAGCCCGGGCCGAAATATTTGAATTCCCGCGAGTCCCCGCTATACCGCAAGGCCGAGACGCTCTACGGCCTGGACCTCGCCAGGGAGGAGATCCGAAGGCGAAAGACAGCAGTCCTGGTGGAAGGGTACTTCGACGTGATCGGCCTCTACAGCGCCGGGGTCAGGAACGCGGTCGCGCTCTGCTCGACTGCGCTCACCCCCGGGCACCTCGCCGCGCTCTCGCGCGTGGACGCCAAGGAGCTCGTGCTGCTCCTCGACGGCGACGCAGCGGGCCTGCGCGCGGTTGAGCGGCTGGCCGGGCCCATCCTGGCGACCGGGACGAACGCGCGCGTCGCGACGCTGCCCGAGGGCGACGACCCTGACACCTTCGCCTTCCGCGAGGGCGCGGCTGCCGTCGAGCGCCTGCTCGAGGGCGCCCCACCCCTTTCGGCGCACCTGCTGCACCGGACGCTGCCGCGCGGGCGCGCCCACTCCTTCGAGGAGAAGATGGCCGCGGTCGCCCGGCTCAAGCCCATCGTCGAGCAGATGGCCCCGGGGATGGCCAAGGACCTCTTCATCGCCGAGATCGCCGCGCACGTCGGGGTCGCCGAGAGCAGCGTGCGCGGGCACTTGATGCAGGAGCCCAAGCCTGCACGGCCCAAGCCGGCCGCCCCTGCGGCGCGCGCTGCGAGCCTGAACGCCCACGAGGCGCTCTACGCGGCGCTGCTCATCGCCGACCGCACCTTGCGCGACGAGCCGGCCGCTCGCTTCAACGCCTCGATTCGCGACGGCGCGCTGCGCGTGCTGCTCGAGCTCGACCGCCCGGAGGAGGCGCTCGACGAGCTCGCGGCGCCTGTCCGCAAGCATATCGAGGCGAGGCTGGCAGAGATTGCCCACACTCTCGGTTCATCCGAGCTGCGCCGTCAGGCGCTCCGGGACGCCTCGCGCAAGATGCGGCTGGCTCGGATCGAAGAGGAGATCGCCTCGTTGATTGAAGCGCTCCAGCGGCTTGGCGAGCAGGGCGGCAGCGAGGACGAGATCCAGGCCCTACAAGCACAGATCAAGGAAGCATCGGGGGAACGCAAGCGCCTGCGCGAGCGGTCGGAGGAGCGCCTCCGCCCCGGCGCGGACGACGGGGAGGGGGAGTGAAAAATCCCCTAAAGGTTTTCAAGGACCGGCTCGCCGAGAGGCTAGGCCTGAGCGGCGGCAAGGAGCAGTTGATGGGCAACAGCAGGCGCGAGACGAGCAAGAACCTGAGCCGCGGCGAGAAGAGCAACCCGATGACCAAGACTGCGAAGAGCCCCAAGAACACCCCGACGTCGCGCAAGGCCAGCCCCAGCGACGGCGCCGAAGAGGCGGCGGCGCTGGAGAAGAAGCCAGCCAAGGCGAAGGCCCCCAAGAAGTCGGCCGCCAAGGCAGCCGCCAAGGCGGCCGCGCCGAAGAGCGCCAGGCCCGCGCGCAAGGAGGCGAAGCCCCGCGGCGGCAAGGCCGACCCGCCGGCCAAGGCGAGCGCGAAGACGAAGAAGCTGTCGGCCAAGCGGGCCGAGGCCAAAGCGCTTGACGCCGACTTCGAGACGAACAACGAGGCCGCGGGCGAAGGGACTTTCGATGCTGATTTCGACGCCGAGCCGTCGTCGCTCGAGGCCGTCGACCCGTTCGCCGACGCGGTCGAGGAGCCCGAGGAGCCCGAGGAGCCCGAGGAGCCCGAGGACTCCGACGAGTCGAGCCTCGACGAGCTCGAGGACGACGACGATCTCGACGACCTCGACGAGGCGGTCACCGAGCGCAAGGAAGTCAAGGCGCTGATGGACGCGGGGCGCGAGAAGGGCTTCCTGACCTACGACGAAATCAACGACGCCCTGCCCCAAGACATCGTCTCCTCGGACCAGATCGACGACGTGATGAGCATGTTCGGCGAGCACGACATCGAGATCGTGGACTCGTCGAACAAGGCGATGAAGCTGCCCGAGCCCAAGCCGACCGTCGTCGAGGAGCACAAGCCCGAGGAGGAGGACAAGGAGGACGAGGACTACGAGGCCGGATACGGCAAGTCGAACGACCCGGTCCGGATGTACCTGCGCAAGATGGGCTCGGTCTCCCTGCTGACGCGCGAGGGCGAGGTGGAGATCGCCAAGCGCATCGAGGAGGGTGAGAAAGAGGTGCTGCAGGCGGTTTTGAGCTCTCCGGTGGCCATCCGCGAGATCCTCGACATCGGCGACCAGCTCAAGAAGGGCAAGATTCGCCTGCGCGACATCGTCAAGGATGCGCCCGAGGAGTCGGGCGACTCCGACGACGCCGCCGCGGCCCCCAGCGCCAACGAGAGCGAGCGCACCGAGCAACTGCTCAAGCTCATCGACAAGATCCGCAAGCTCGACAAGGACTGCGAGCGGCTCGAGGAGTCGCTCGAGCGCAAGAAGCTCACCGAGGTCAAGCGCCGCGAGATCCGCGAGCTGATCAAAGAGAACAAGATCAAGATGATGGGGCACCTCGAGGCGATGCGGCTCGCTAAGAAGCAGATCGACCGCATCGTGCAGGTGCTCAAGCAGCTCATCGAGCGGGTCGAGAAGGCCGAGGAGGCGCTGCGCGACTGCGAGCAGAAGACCGGGTTCAGCCGCCAGGAGCTCAAGCGCATGCTCAAGGAGGCTCGGCTCAACGCGAGCAACGAGAAGAAGATCTGCCGCAAGCTGAGCCTGACGCCCGAGCAGCTCGCCGAGCTCGACCGCGAAATGCGCGCGGCGACCCGCACCGTCTTCCGCGTCCAGGAGGAGTCGCGCCTGAAGCTGGCGGACCTGCGCCGCAGCTATGAGTGGATCCTCGCTGGCGAGCGCAAGGCCGAGCGCGCCAAGGCCGAGCTGGTCGAGGCGAACCTGCGCCTGGTGGTCTCGATCGCCAAGAAGTACACCAACCGCGGCCTGCAGTTCCTCGACCTGATCCAGGAGGGCAACATCGGCCTGATGAAGGCGGTCGACAAGTTCGAGTACAAGCGCGGCTACAAGTTCTCGACCTACGCCACTTGGTGGATCCGGCAGGCCATCACCCGCGCGATCGCCGATCAGGCGCGCACCATCCGCATCCCGGTGCACATGATCGAGACGATCAACAAGCTCATCCGCACCAGCCGCTACCTCGTGCAGGAGATCGGCCGCGAGCCGACCCCCGAGGAGATCGCCGAGAAGATGGAGCTGCCGCTCGACAAGGTCCGCAAGGTCCTCAAGATCGCCAAAGAGCCCATCTCGCTCGAGACCCCGATCGGCGAGGAGGAAGACAGCCACCTTGGCGACTTCATCGAGGACAAGGCGATCGTCAGCCCGGCCGACGCGGTCATCAACATGAACCTCGCCGAGCAGACCCGAAAGGTGCTCGCCACCCTCACTCCTCGCGAGGAGAAGGTGCTGCGCATGCGCTTTGGCATCGGGGAGAAGTCCGACCACACGCTCGAGGAGGTCGGCCAGGACTTCGAGGTCACCCGCGAGCGCATCCGCCAGATCGAGGCCAAGGCGCTTCGCAAGCTGCGCCACCCTTCGCGCAGCAAGCGCCTCAAGAGCTTCGTCGACGGCTAGGCAGAAGGCTCGGATGGCGGAAAAGGGCGGACACCTTCGGGTGCCCGCCCTTTTCCTTTGGGCCCTGCAGGGTTCGAACCTGCGACCAAGCGGTTATGAGCCGCCAGCTCTACCGCTGAGCTAAGGGCCCGTGCTGTACGCGCCCGCCTTTTGGCACAGCGGGAGGCCTCTGTTCAAGCGCTTTTGCCGGCCGGCGACAGCCGGCCGGGCCGGCGCCGGGCCGCTCACACGGGCCAAAATCCCGAGCGAGAAGGCCGCCGGGGAAGGGTTGGGGATCGCGGGCTTGTATCTATAGCAACACATTGTTGCACGACAGTGAGCGTGTGGTAGAAATCGCGCGCCGGTGGGGGATCGGAAGTCCTCTGGAGGGTAAGAGTGTCGATCAAGGAGAAGCTCAAGGCGCTACAGGCACTACAAATGGTCGACCTGGAGATTAGCGAGCTCCAGCGGGCTGGAGAGGTCTACCCCAAGCGCTTGAGCGAGTTGGACGCAGAGCGGGCAACCGCGCGGGTCAGGGTCGAGGCCGAGCGAAACCGCCTCGCCGAGAACGAGCGTCTGCGCCGGGGAAAAGAGACCGAAATCCAGTCGGAGAAGGAAAAGATCAAGAAGTGGGAGGCTCGGCTCGCCGAGCAGCGCACCACCCGCGAGTACACGGCTCTCGCCCGCGAGATAGACATCGCCAAGAAGGCGATGCTCAACCTCGAAGAGGAGCTGAAGAACCTCGTAGACCAGGTCGAGTCGATCAAGAAGGCCCTCGCCGAACGCGAAGGCGAGCTCAACCGCTTCGAGGACTCCTCGGCCGCCGAGCGCGCCGAGCTCGAAAGCCAGATCAGCTCGCTCTCGAGCCAGGTCGCCGCGCTCACGGAGAAGCGAACCGGGCTCTCCAAGGAGGTCGACCGCGAGCTTCTGAGCCGATACGACTCGGTCCGTCGAGCGAACGGCTCAGGGATGGCGGCCGTGGTCGGCGGCACATGTAGGGGCTGCAACATGCGGATCCGGCCGCAGCTCTACAACATTCTGCTCGCCGGCTCGTCCATCGAGACCTGCCCTTCCTGCAACCGGCTGATCTACGCGGCCGAGACCCTCGAGTGCAAGGCAGAGTAAGCCTCGCTGGTCGGAAAGCATGGCCCGCCCCTCGCGCTCCGAGCTGCTGGGCTTCATCGCGAACCACGAGCCGCTCGCCCGCACGCTCGAGCACTTTCCCGGAGTGACGCGCGAGGAGCTGCGCGCGCTGCTTCGGGAAGCCGCCGTGCTGATGCGCTTCGAGGGTGAGGGCCCCGGGCCCACCGCCGAGCCCACCCGGAGCCCCGTCGCCGAGTCCAAAGCCGTCGTCGCGCCGACCGGTAGAACGCCCGAGGAGGCAGAACCCGAGAGGAGCGGCGCGCGGGTGCTGCGGCTCTTCTCCGACGGCGCAGCGCGCGGCAACCCAGGCCCCGCGGGCGCGGGCGCCGTCCTGACCAAGGCCGACGGCACAATCGTCGCCCGCCTCGGCAAGTACCTCGGCACCCAGACCAACAACTACGCTGAGTACATGGGGCTGCTGATCGGCCTCGAAGAGGCGCTCAGGCTCGGCGCGAACGAGATCGAGGTCGTCGCCGACAGCGAGCTGATGGTTCGGCAGCTCACCGGCGTCTACAAGGTGAAGAACGCCGGCCTCAAGCCGCTGTTCCTGCGGGCCCAGGACCTGCTCGGCCGGTTTCGCCGCTCGACCGTGCGCCACGTTCCGCGCGAGCAGAACAAGCTGGCCGACGAGATGAGCAACCGCGCGATCGACGAGCGGATGTAGTCCCCCCGACCGCGCGTGCCCACCCTCGCGGTCGCCTCATCCGGCCGCAGGCATGTCCCCGCGCTAAGCCGCTCCTGCCTTGGACGCCCTCGGCAGCTCCGTTCTCTCGCCGACGAGGTCGCGCTCGAGTTGCCGGCGCACCCGGTCCGGCTCGCGCTCGTGGGCGAGCACGTGCATCAGCTTGGTGACCGCCGCCTCGGGGGTCATGTCGCCACCGCTGATCACCCCTCGCTTGGCCGCCTGCACGCCAGCCTCGTAGAGCGTCAGATCGACCGAGTTGCAGCGCGCCTGGGTCACCATGACGACCGGGATCCCGCGGTCGCGCGCCTCGTCGAACAGCGGCAAGAGCGACGAGGCGCCGGCGACGGGGAAATTGCCTGCGCCAAACCCTTCCACCACCAGGCCCGCGAGCCCAGGCAGGATTGCGCGGGCGATGGTCGGAGGCATGCCCGGGAAGACCTTGAGCAGGAAGACACGCGGCTCGAGAGCGGGCATTACCCGGAAGCGCCCCTCGGGAGCGCGGCCTTGGGAGAAGACGACGTCGACCCCGAGGGTGCCGAGCACCGGGTAGTTCGGGCTCTCGAAGGCGTCGAAGTCGTTCGTCTTCGTCTTCCGGGTGCGGTTGCCGCGATAGAGCTTGGAGTCGAAGCAGACGGTCACCTCCGCCGGGCCGTCGACGGCGGCAGTGACCGCGTCGATGAGGTTCAACCGCGCGTCGGTGCGCAGCTCGCCGAGGGGGCGCTGTGAGCCGGTGATGACCACAGGCTTGCGCAGGCCCCGCAGCATGAACGAGAGCGCGCTCGCGGTCCAAGACATGGTGTCTGTGCCGTGCGTCAGCACCACGCCGTCATACTTGGACGTCGAGCTGGCGCCCCCCAGCGACTCGAAGACCCTCTCGGCGAGCGACGACCAGAGCTCGGGGCGCATGTCCGAGGAGTCGATGTTCGAGAAGACCTCGAAGCGGATATTCGCAAGCTGCCAGATCTCAGGAACCCGCTCGCGCAGCGTCCGCTCGAAATCCCCGGGCCGCAGCGGGCCGTGTCCCCGCTTCGCCTCCATCGCGAGCGTGCCGCCAGTGTGAAGGATAAGGATGTGCTTTCGCGCGCCCATCGGTGCCTCGCCTGGATGCCCGCCACCCGAGCGCGCCGATGATAGTCGCGCGCGGGGCCGAAGCAAACCGCGCCCCACAGCCCGCGAGCCCTCGGCCCCGCGGCCTTGCCCTGCGCTCTCAAGTGCGCGTGACCGCAGGGGATTGGCGCGGCGTTCGCCTTTACCGCACAGAGCTGTTCGACTAACATTTCCCGCCCGATGTGCTCGCTCCCCCGCCGGCCTTCCTCGCGCCGAACGGTGCTTTGCCGCGCCGCGGCGAGGCGTCGGTCTGGTCCCCGGGGCGAGCGCCCGAACAACCGCGGGGACATGAGAGCCGAGAGCGTCGACCTGAAGGCCCCAAGCGACGAGGCAGCCCTGCGCGTATCTCAGCCTGCGCTTGGCCTGCCCCTCGTCCCTCTGCATTCCGCGCGTTTTTCGGCGGGCCGCAGCCAGCTCTCGAGCCAGCTGTCGAGAACGAACCCGGTATCTACGCCTCAAGCATCGCTGAATCGACGAACCCCTTCATCGAGGTGTCGCCCGTGAGAGCGCACAAGCCCGTGCACCACCTGCTGCTTCTCACCGCAGGATGCTCGCTTCTCCTCTGCCCGACCGCCTTTGCCCAGCGCCGGGTGATCGCGCCGCCAGGGATGAAGCCCGCGGTCACTTCCCAGAAAGCGCCGGCCGACTCCGCGGCAAAGGATGAAGAGGCCAAGGAGAAGAGCGAGCCGGCGCAGTCGAGCCCTGGCGCGGTCGAGACCGCTCCCGCGGCGAGCGCGCCTTCCGCTGCGCCTGCGAGGCAGCCGGCCAATGCTCCGGACGAGACCGAGCCCGCCCCCGAGCCGGAAAAGCCGCAGGTTCTCCTGCCCAAGGACGAGCCACAAACCAAACCCGCGGCCGAGCAGGCGCAGGTCACCGCGCCGCCTTCGCGCGAGGTCGTCTACCGCAAGAAGGTAGACAAGGCGATCGTCACCCTCCGCGTCCGCCCGGCCAAGCCCCAGCCCAACCGCGCCGCGACGCTGGTCTTCGAGGTGGCCGAGCTGCTGATCGTGCCCGATCCGCTCGTTGGCGATCGGAAGCCGGTCGAAAACGGCCTCTTCTCCGTGGACGTGAGCCTGGACGGCAAGTCGGCGCGACGCTTGCGGTTGCACAAGATGACGAACGCAGGCGCCTACGGCACGCACGTCACCGTGCCCGAGGCCGGCGTCTACCGCGTCGCGCTCGTTCAGAAGCTCGAGAAGCAGGAGATTGGCACCAAGCCCATCCAGACCGAGTTCCTGCTCGGCTTCGGCAAGGAGACGCCGATGGAGGAGGCCGCCGACGAAGAGGACGACGACGCCGTGCAGGTGCGCCGCGGCCGCCGCGCCCTGCGAGTGGCGAGCGCCAAGGCCACCACGGCGCCCGACCTGATGACCGAGCTTGGCGAGCACTGGATGTCCCTCGACACGGCTCTCGGCGAGGAGCAGCCGCAGTTCGAGGAGCTCGACAAGCACGCCCAGGCGCTCGCGCAGCTTGCTCCGAAAATCGAGACGCACTTTCGCGCGCCCCCGGCTGCGGGCGCGAACGCGAAGGAGCTCGAAGCGCTCGCCGCGGGCCTAAAGCCTCTCGCCGACTTGCCCGAAAAGATCGCCAAGCCGGCCGCCGCACGCGAAAGCATGGCCGAGACCGCGCGCGCGAGCTGCAACCGGTGCCACGTCAAGTTCCGCTTCAAGGTGAGCGACGACGTGAGCGGCTGGCCCAAGTTCGCGCCCAAGGCCCCGACCAAGTAAGCGACGTTCGCGCCCGACCCTTTCTCCGGTGAGTGCCATGATCCGCACCCTCAAGTTGGCTTCGATGCTCCTCGCGCTCGGCTGGGCGACCACCTCGGCTGCCGAGCCGATCCTTCCGGGCGACGCGGTGCGCGGACGCGCCCTCTACAAGCGCGACTGCGCTGCCTGCCATGGCGCCGAGCGCCGGGGTGACGGCCCGCTGGCCGTCAACCTGAAGAACCCGGAGCCTGCAGATTTGCGTAATCCAGAGCTGCTGATGCAGCGCTCGGACGCCGACCTGCACAAGACCATCGCCCAGGGCGGCGCGGCCGCCGGCGCCCACTTCACGATGCCCGCCTTCGGCGAGCGCGCGGGCGAGCTGAACGCGTGGGACCTTGTCGCCTTCCTGCGTGACGGGCAGGTGACCGTCCTCGACTTCTTCCCCGGCGCCGCCTCCTTCACCGCCAAGGAGTACGCGTTCGACAAGTCCAGCCTCGAACGGCTCGCCCCCGTCCTCGGCGCGCTGCCTGAGGCCGAAGCGCGAATGAGCGTGATCACCGTCTTCAAAGGCAAGAAGGCGGCCGACGGTCCGGTCTTCGTTCCGGACGATCCTCGCCTCCTCGATTCACTCAAGCCTAAGGCCAAGCTCGGCTACCTCGCCTTCGCGGCCATCGCTTTCCCCGAGCTCGAACGCCCGCTCTCCCTGGCGATTGCGCTCGACCGCGACGGCGCCATCAAGTCGCTGCGCCCCGAGCTGGCCGGTCTCGACGACAAGGCGCGCGACCGGGTAAAGCGCTTGCTTGCCGGCTACGAGCGCCAGGGCGGCAAGGGCCAGGAGTACAAGGCGCTCAAGCCACCGAAGACCTCGCCCAAGGACGCCAAGCCAGCCGCCGAGGTGGCGACGGCCCTCACGCGCGTCTACTACCGTGCGCTCGAGGGCGCGGTAATGTTCGACAAGGAGGAGCGGGAAAGGCACTGGGCGGACTGACCTCCTTGCCTCGTCCTGCCCTCGCCGGCCGCCGCGCTGGCCCGAGCCGGATAGCGCCGACACCATGAGCGAGTTCATCCGACTAGACCGGCAGGGCTCGGTGCTCCCTGAAGATCAGGCTGCGCGAGCACACCTGGCGAGACACGCGGGGCGCTTCTACCTTGCGCCGACTGCCCCGGACATCCTCTTGGGCGTGCGCGCGCCCTGCACCGGAGGCGAAGCGCCCTCTCCGCGCGTCGTGCTGACGGGCGATCTGAGCGGTGTGCCGCTCGCTGATCTCGTCGCCTTCCTCAACCAGAGCCGGATTAGCGGAGTCCTTCGGGTCGTCTCACCGGGCGGCGAACGCGCCATCGTCTTCAAGGCAGGCGAGGTCCGGGGAGCAGCCTCCGACGATCCAGCGGACCGGCTCGGCGAGATCGCGGTGCGCCTGGGGCTCGTCCAGCGCGCCCAGCTCCAGCACGTCATGGCCAGCAACCCGCCAGCCAGCCGCATCGGACGCATGCTCGTCGAGGCCGGGTTCCTCAAGCCTCACGACCTCTGGAAGTGCATGCAGCACCAGGTCAGCGAGATCTTCCACTCGATCCTCCTGTCGCGCGAGGGAGTGTTCATGCTCGTCGACCAGCAGGTCGAGGAGCGAGGCACCCTGTCGATAAACACACAGGGGCTGCTGATGGACGCCATCCGTCGCATCGACGAGATGAAGGAGTTTCGCAAGCGTCTGCCCTCTTCGCGGGCCTACGTCGTCCGCAAGCGGCCGGCCGGTCCGGGCCTGTCCGGCATGGAGCGGGCGCTCTACGACCTGTGCACCGGCGAGCGCACCGTCGCCGAGATCGCCCAGCTTGCGCGGCTCTCCGAGTTCGACGCCACCAAGATCCTGCACCACCTCAGCGAAGCCGGGTACATCGCCGCCTCCCCCACCCCGCAGACCGCTCCGACGGCCGCACCCGAGCCTTCGCCCGAGGAGGTGTCCCGGGTCTTCAACTTCATCTTTCGCGAGATCCACGGCGAGGTGTCGCGCATCGGAATGGCGGCCGAGTTCGTGGCTGCCGCCAACGGCGCCCTGGCCGGCCAAGCGGCGAAGACGCCCGTGCTGGCCGGGTTGAGCTTTCAGCCAGACGGTATGCTCCCCGAGACGCTGCTGCTGCGAAACGCCGCCGCGCTCGGCCTGCCGAAGGCCGAAGCTGCCAAGGCGCTGCACGCGGGGCTGTCCGAGCTGATGTTCTTCCTCCTCTTCGAGACCGGCGAGCTGCTCGACCCGCAGGCGGACGAAGATCTCTCGCGGCGCGTCAAGGAGCTGCTCGCGACCATCGAAGGGTCCGCGTGATGAGCGCTCCAGCCGTCGAGGTTCCACCCGTCACGGGCGAGCTGCCAGGCTGCGGCGGAACACTGAAGGCGAGCCCCGAAGACTTCGAGGTCGAGGAGCTGCCGGCCTACATGCCGTCAGGCGAGGGCGAGCATCTCTTCCTTTGGGTCGAAAAGGTCGGCCGAAACACCCGCGACCTCGCCCGCGAGATCGCCCGCGCGCTCGGCATCGACGAGCGGGATGTCGGGATAGCCGGGCTCAAGGACAAGCGCGCGCGCACGCGCCAGTTTCTTTCGGTGCCACGCGCCCGTGCCGCCCAGGCCGAGCGGCTCACAGGCGAAGGCTGGAAGGTCCTCTCGGCTACTCCGCATACGAACAAGCTCAAGACCGGGCACCTGCGCGGCAACCGGTTTCGCATCCGAATCCGGGAGACCGGGCCCGATGCCTTGGCTCGGGCGCAGGCGGTCGCCCGCGCCCTCGAGCAGCGGGGTTTGCCGAACGCCTTCGGCGCGCAGAGGTTCGGCCGCGAAGGCGCCAACGCTGCGCACGGCCGCGACCTGGTGCTGCGCGCCAAGACGCGCGAGACCGACCGCGTCCGGCGCGACAGGTTCTTGAGGCGCCTCTACGTCTCGGCATACCAGGCGCTTCTCTTCAACCGCGTCCTCTCCGACCGTATCCGCGATGGCCTTTTCTGCCGGGCGATAGACGGCGACCTGATGAAGAAGACCGAGACAGGCGGCCTCTTCCACTCCCAAGAGCCAGAGACTGACGGGCCCAGAGTCGAGCGCTTCGAGATCTCGCCGACCGGGCCCATCTTCGGGCACCGCATGATGCAGGCCGAAGGCGAAGCCCTGAAGCGCGAGCAGCGCGTCCTCGAAGCCGAGGGGCTCGACCTGGAGTCCTTCGCCTGGCTCAAAGGCGACGCCGAAGGCAGCCGGCGCGCGATGCGCCTGCCCATAAGCCTCGAGGTGACCGAAATTGCCGGTGGCCTCGAGCTCTCCTTCGCGCTCCCCAAGGGCTCGTTTGCGACGACCGTGCTGCGCGAAGTGATGAAGGCCGAGGCATCGGTTCCGCGCGAGCTCGACGAAGGCTGACCGAAGATCGCGGGACCGGCGCCCCGCTCACCCGAATTCAGCGGCCGTGCTCTCGCGCTGCAAGCCGGCGCAGCAAGACGGACGGCCGCCCGCAGAGGTCGCGGACGGCCGTCGAAGGTGCAGGTGCGCGGGCGCCTACTGCGTCTGCTCCAGGAACTTGGCGCCCTGGTGAGCGACGTATCCCAGGATGGCGAGCTCGGCGTCGCTGAACTGCGAGCAGCCCTTTTTGTTGATGATCTCGAGGCACCCGAAAGTACGCCCGCCCGAAACCATCGGGGCGCAGAGGATCGACTTCGCCGCGTAGCCGATCTTTTCGCTGACCTCGCGGTAGAAGCGCGGGTCGCGCTCGGTATCGCTGATGGCAAGGCCGACGTTCTCCTGCGCGCAGAAGCCGACGATGCCCACGCCCATCGGAACCTTGAGCCTCATCTTCTCGAGCTCCCTGGCCTTCGGCCCGCGCGCGGCGAACAGATCGAGATCGAACGCGCCCAAGCCGGAGACGAAGACCGAGCCCGCGTCCGATGGGATCTTCTCCATCGCCAGATCGAGCAAGTAGTTGAGCGCCTGTTCGGTCCCCATTCCGAACAAGTCCTGCGTGCGCTCGAACAGGTCGGAGAAGATTTCCTCGAGCTGAAGCTGAGTCCTGGTGCGCCCGATGGGCCCCTGAACCGGCACGGACGGCGCGGCGACCTGCTCCACCTTGGTCGTCGGCAAGTGCCGCACCGGCTTGGGCGCCTCGGGCCGCCTCTCAGGCACCGGTGCGGCTGGAGCGGGCACCCTCCCCGTCTTAGGCGGCGCGAGCGCCGCCGGGGTCTGCGCAATCGCGGGCATCGCCGCGGGCGCAGGCGCGGCGGGCTGCGCCTGCCGAAACGCGACGGGCATGACCTGTGCTGCGGGAGCAGCGACAGGCCTCGCGGACGCCGGAGGCGCAAGTGGCTTGGGCGCGGGCTCCGGAAAGTCGAGGACCGGCAACTCCCGCTGGGTGACGGCAACGTCGGCATCTGCCGCAGCGCTCACCGCCGCCGGCGAGGCCTGCGGCCCCCAGGCCTGTTGTCCAGCAGGCTGAGGAGCGCTCGCAGCGGCGGCTGGCGGGATCGGAGCTGGAGTCGCGAGCGGTATGGGCGCGGGCTCCTGCGCAGGGGCGACCTGTGCCAAAGGTGCGGCCGTCGGCGCCGGCGCGGGCGCGGGAGAGTCGGTCAGCTCCTTGATGCGGAAGACGCGGCCGCTGCCGGAGTCGGTCACATGGATCGAGTTGTCGTCCATGATGTCGACCATGATGTTGACGACCTGGGTCCCGGCTTCGCCGAGCTTCAACAGCCCGCTCTTGAGCGCCGCGAGCCAGTTGTCGGCCTCGACCTTGAGGGTGACGTTGAATTCGCTCGCGAGCGCGGCGGGGATGAAGACCTCGTACTTGGCCATGGATTGACGCCCTCCATCCTTGATGCGGGGCGCCTATGAAACCACAGCGGGCCCCGCATCGCGAGAGTGCCAACAGTGACTACCGGAAGACTTTTCGGCGCGACAGGCGTGGCGCGGCGACCGGCGCGTCCGCCAGCCCGCGCAAGGGGGCAAAGCGACGGCGTCCCGTGGCCTCCGTTCGCTCCGAATCGAGCGCCGGCCTACTTCCTGGCCCTGCGGGGATCCGGGTGCGAGATCTTTTTCACCGCCTCGGAGTGCTTGAACGGCTTATGGGTCGGGCTCTCCTTGTTATGGCAGGTGAGGCAGACCTTCGCTGACGGCGCCTTGTCTATCTCCGCGTCGGGAATGTTGATGAAGCCGTCGCTTTCCTCTTCGGAGGACACGCGCGCCTTGACATGCCTGGAGGCAGCGCCGTGGCAGGCCTCGCAGGTAATCCCCTCGGCCTTGTTGAACCTCCTGCCGAGCTGCTCCGAGGAGGCGCCGAACGCGGTGGTGTGGCACTTGACGCACTTCGGATCGTTCGCCGGGTCCGCGACGCCGAGCTTCTCGCCCACCTCCTTGGCCTCGGGGCCCGAGAGCCGCTCGAATGCCTTGGCGTGATCGGTGGCCTGCCAGGCCGTCACCTGCGAGCCCTTGCTCTTCGCCTCGTGACATGGCTTGCACTTCCTGACGCCCTCGTACTTGTCGTCCGCGGCATGTAAGGCGGCCGGGAGCGTCAGGAGCGCTGCAAGCACCGCCATCGCAATCGCTCGAGTGCTGCTGCTGACCATGTTGCCTCCTGGGAGACGGACACGCACTTGGCAGCCCGCCGTTGCGGCACGCGCCGGGCTGAAATGACGTCTGATACTACACTTGCTTCTGCGGCGATCGTATGCCGCTAATGCCTTGCTTCTTTTCGCGTTTTCAATCTTTGGCGAGCGTGAGCTGAGCCCTCTCGTCCTTCCCGGACGCTCGGCCACTCGCTCCTCCTCATGCCACACGAGCCCGCCCTTCGCCGCCTTGGCGTAGCCAGCGTTCCTAAGCCTGAGGCACCGAAAAGAAGGCAACCATCGCTCCCATCAGCGGCGCCAGGACCGAAGCGCCGTAGAGCAGCGCACGCAGGTTCCTCCGCGCGGCGAGGTGCTCGCTCGGCTCGGCAGCAGCTCGGAGCGCCACGCGAGGGCCTGCCGTCGCCGCTGTTGACAGTATTTACTGTCACTACTAACATCCTGCCACGTGACCGCGCCCTCTGACCTCTCCGCGCTCGTCGAGCGCGACGATCTGACGCTCGAGGAGCTCATCTCGCTCGCGAACGATTGGCTCGCCCGGCTCGCGCCGCGCCAGACCCGCTACAAAGTCACCGAGCGGCCCGACATCCGGACGGTGCGCTACTACATGCGCGAAGGCCTGCTGCCGAAGCCGGTCAGCTACGCCGGCGGCCGGGCGCGCTTCTCGGGGCGGCACCTCGTCCGCCTGCTCTCGCTCAAACGCCTGCAGGCCGAGCACCACACGCTCCAGCGCATCAAGGTGCTGCTCGACGCGCTCTCCGACGAGGAGTTGCTGCGCGCGCTCGCGAACGAGGCCGCCGTCCCGGCGCCCTCGGCCGTCGCGCCGCCCGCCGCTCACGCGCCCCAGCTCGTCGCGCGCTTCGAGCTGCTGCCGGGCGTCACGCTGCACGTCCCGGCCGCCAGCATTGACGACCCCGCGCGGCGGCGGGCGCTCGCCAAGGCTTTGGAGGATTTCGCCAGGAAGCTCCTGGCGGGTGACGGCTCACACGAAAAAGGAGGTGGGAAATGAAGCGGCGTCTCGAAGTGAGGGTCCACGACCACCAGCGGGCGAGCGCGCTGAGCGGACAGGTGAAGCTCGGGCACTGGTTCGCCTTCGCCTCCGATGCCGACCTCCTCGGCGACAAGAGCGGCCGCGCCGCGCGCCTGCAGCTCGCCAAGGCCGGCGGCGGGAAGGCCGCGCCGGTCATCGAGCCCCTCGAGCTCCCCGGCGTGACGATCCACGCGCGCTCCGAGTCCTTCGAGCCGCTCGGTTGCGTGGTCCCCGACCGCGATCTCTACCGAGCCGGCGAAGACGTGGCGCGCCTCTTCGTGGCCGTCCCCTCCGCGCCGAAGGACGTGCGGCTGGCGATCAGCCACAACAGCGCGCCGCTCACCGAGCGCGAGGTTGACCTCGAGGACGGCGTCGCCGTCGAGACGCTCGACGGGCTGCTGCCCGGCAGCTACAGCGTCCAGCTCAAGATCGGCACGCGCACCGTCGGCACGCCCGCCACCTTCACCGCGGCCGAGTACTCGCTCGCGCCTCTCTCTGGCCGCCTGGACTCGCACCGCATCGCCCGCGGGCGGGACCAGCTCGAGTTCGCCCTCGAGGTCGAGAGCTGGCAGGTGCCGCTCGACCGCAAGCTCAAGGTGACCCTCGTCGATGGCGAGCGCGAGGTCGACTCGCGCAAGCTCGATCCCACGCGGCCAGGCCACTTCGAGGGCAGCCTCAAGATGAAGAAGGGCGAAGGTCCCTTCCGCCTGCGGCTCGAGGTCGCCGGCGACGCCGAGCGCATCTGCGAGGTCTCCATCCACGGCAGCCGCAAGTCCGAGCGCTCGCTCACCGTCATCAGCGAGCTGGGCCGCGAGATCTCCTTCACGCTGATGCCCGAGCCGCAGGCGCTCTCTGCGCGCGGCGGCTGGCTCGTCAGCGGCGACGCGCTCGCGACGCCGGTCGTCGCCGGCGGGGTGCTCACCGAGAAGCCGACGATGCGCGCCAAACGCGCGCTCACTGGCGCCGCGCTCGTGCTCGTCGATCTCCTCACCGGCACCGCCGAATCGCGCACTCTCGGCGACGTCGCGGACGGACAGGAGATCGACCTGGGCGAGCTCGGCCCGATGACGCTGGTGGTCGTCGGCGCCTTCGTTGGCGACAAGCCGTTCGAGGGCTTCACCACCTTCCTGCGCAAGACGAGCCTCTCCCTCACGCTCGAGGCGCCGAAGCAGGTGCGACCGCGCGAGGAGATCCGCATCACGGTGACCGCCTCGGCCGGATCGGACAAGCCCGTCCCCGTGCTCGTCTGCGTTCGCGACGAACGGCTCACCGCGACCGATACGCCCGCCGCGGCGCTCGGCTCCGCGCTCAAACGCGCCGTCACACGGGCAACCGAAGGCATGGACGAGGGCTTCCAGGAGCTGGTTGAG
The DNA here is from genome assembly GCA_050942745.1 of Myxococcales bacterium. Lineage (GTDB taxonomy): Bacteria > Myxococcota > Myxococcia > Myxococcales > UBA5297 > UBA10939. The sequence goes on along the minus strand of JBMNNX010000007.1, from coordinate 17,184 downwards.
CAAGTCCAGCCCCCGCCCTACATGATGGCCCGGGCCGCCGTGCGGATGGCTGCGTACCCGCCTGCGCCGAGACGACCTCCGCCCGCGGCATCACTCGCCGGGCCAGAGCGGCTCCACGAAGCCGCGCGCCCGAGCGTCGCGCGCGGAAGGCCGCTCGCGCCAATGAACGGCCTCGCAGCTCCCGATTTCCTCGAGTACGAATGCCTTGGTTCCTCAACGCCAACCGCCGAACCCGAGCCAGCCCGCGCCGAGCTGGCCGAGGTGCTCTTCTACGACCTCGTCGCAGTCCGCGGCCGCGAGGAGATCGCCTTCTTCGCCGGCGATTCGCTCGGGAGCTTCGCCGTCGAGGCCTTCGCGCTCGGCGAGGGCGACTGGGCCTCGACCCGCGCGACCCTGGCGGTCGATCAACCCGTGCGCGCCGATCTCGACCTGCCGCCAGCAGTCTTCCCTGGAGACAAGGTCGTCGGCCGCCTGCGGGTCGCCGCCGGATCGGGCAAAGCGAAGGTCGCGCTGCTGCGTGACGGCGGAGGCGTCGCGCTGCGGCTCGCCGACGGCACCTTTCCCGCCGGCCCGCTCGCCACCCCGGTCGAGCTTTTCTTCGACGTCGAGCCGGGCCTGCACCGCGCGCGGGTCGAGGACGCGGAGAGCGGCGAGAGCGACACCGCCGAGGTTACGGTCAACGAGCCGGGGCGCATCAAGTCGCTGGCGCGCGAGATGCGCCTGCTGAAGAAGGGCGAGTCGCTCGATCTCGACAAGGCCGACGCGCTCTCCATCCGCGTCCTTCCCAGCGTCGATGGCCCGTTCGAGTCTCTCGTGCACGCGACCGCGAACTATTGGCACCTCTGCTGCGAGCAGACCGCAGCCAAGATCCTCGCGGCCACCTTCATGTACCTGGCGGCCAAGAAGGCGGCGACTCGAAAGAGCGCCGAGAAGATCGTCCTCGCAGGCATCGCCCGGGAAAAGAAGATGCTGCAGCCCGGCTCCGGCTTCTCGATGTACCCGGGTTCGGCCGTCGTCCCCCACTACAGCCGCCTGGCGACACGCTACCTGTGGACCCTCGCGACGCTCGCCAAAGTCCCCGACCTGCCGGCGACGCTGCGGCGAGCGGCCGCCGAGGGCGTCGAGCTGGCCGACGAGGCGGCTCGAGCGCATCGGATGGAACGAGTGCCGAAGAAGATCGAAGACGCCCAGGGCGCATGGCTCGCGGCGACCGGCGGCGGCGACGCGCCTGCCGCGCGCGCTTTCGTCGAAGGGCTCATCGACTGGTCGGGCCGGAGCCCGAAGGTGCGCATCCCGCGCGGCGCCGTCGAGGAGCGAGCCACGCTCGCGTGGGCCGGAGCCTGCCTGCTCGCCCTCGGCGACCTCGAGCGTGGCGTCGCCCTGGCCAACGCCGTCACCTGCTCGTTTAACTCGGAAGGCCGGCTCTACTCCACCGTCGACTCCGCGGCCGCCGTCGCGCTCATGGCGCAGCTTCGCGCCGCGGGCATCGTCAGCGGCGACGGCCGCGCGCGGGTCAACGGAAAGGTGATGACGACCGCCGAAGCGGCGGGGCTCTCGGACCGGGTCGAGACCATCGAAGCGCTCGACGGGGTCGTCGCCGTAGAGCTGACGCGCGTGCGCGAGGAGAGTTGGGACGACTTCAAGGAGAGCTTCAAGGTGACGGCCTCGCTGCGCAGCGCCTCGGGCCGCAAGACCGAGCGCTTCCGCCCCGGCGACCGGGCCCAGCTCGTCGTCACTCTGGACGATGGCTACAAGTGCGGCGACCTGCTGCACGCCATGCTGCCGGCGTGCATGGCCTGGATGAAGGGCGGCGGCCGGGTCCGCCAGCTCACGCTCGACTTCGAGGGCAAGGACGAGATCGTCGTTCCGCTCATCGTGCTCTCGAAGATCGAAGGCGCCCAGCGCTTCGCGGTCTGCGTCCGGAACATGTTCGAAGAGGAGCGCGGCGCGAACCCGGGGCTCCTCACGGTCAAGCCACCGATCTGGTAGTCGGACGAGCGCGCCGGAGGCGGAGCGCTCGTATCGTTCTAGAGGCTTCGGAGGAGGCGGCGACAGCGGAGCTCGCCTCTCGCCGCTCCACGGAGGGCGGCGCGCGGCCGCCTCCCTCCTCGCCGCTGCTACCGGGTCGGCGGAGCCAACGCCTCACCGCGCCCCTCGGCCGGAATATCCTCAGCTCGCGGCCCCGGGACCTGCGAGGCCGGGCGTATTGCCATGCGCCCCTGCCTCGCCTCGAGCCTCCGCCCTTCTAGCGACCAACGCGTAGACCGTCGGCAGCACGAGCAGCGTGAGCACCGTCGACGTAATCAGCCCTCCGTTCACCACCACCGCGAGCGGCTTCTGAATGTCCGCGCCCGACCCGGTCGCGTAGAGCATCGGAATGTGCCCGATGAAGCTGGTGAGCGCGGTCATCAGGAGCGGGCGGAAGCGCAGGTCGCAGCCGCGCCGCACCGTCTCCTCGACGCTCAGTCCCTGCCGGCGCAGGTCGAGGAAGAAGGAGACGAGCACCACGCCGTTTTGCACGGCGACGCCGAGAAGCACGATGAAGGCGATGGCCGCCGACACCGACAGGTGCATCCGGAAGGCGACGACCGCGAAGATGCCGCCGACCAGCGCGAACGGCAGGTTGAGCAACACGAGCAGCGAGTGACTCACCGACCCGAGCGCCAGGTAGAGCAGCACCAGGATCAGCAGCAGCGCGATGGGCACCACGATCGAGAGCTGGCGCATCGCGCGCTGCTGGTTCTCGAACTGCCCGCCGTAGTCGAGCCAGTAGCCCGAGGGCATCTCCACCTCGAGCCCGGCGAGCTTCTCCTGCACCTCCTCGACAAAGCCGCCGAGGTCGCGCCCGCGAACGTTGGTCTCGACCACCACGCGCCGGATGCCGTTCTCTCGGCTCACCTGCGCCGGCGCTTCGACGAGCCGAATCTTGGCGATCTGGCCGAGCGGCACGCGCTCGCCGCCGGGCGCGGCGACGAGCAGCCGCTCGATCTGCGCGATGTCCGAGCGCGCCTCCTCGGGGAAGCGCACCACGATCGCGAAGCGCTGCTCGCCTTCGATCAGCGTGCTGACGGGCTTGCCGGCGATGGCCTCGATGGTGTCGTTGACGTCGGCTATCGAGATGCCGTGGCGCGCGGCCGCGGCGCGGTCGATGTCGATGTCGTACTGGTTCATGCCCGAGACCTGCTCGACGCGCACGTCCTCGGCGCCCGCGACACCGTTGACGACGGCTGCGGCCCGGTCGGCGAACGACTTGAGCACCTCGAGGTCAGGCCCGAAGACCTTCACCGCCAGGTCGCTCTTCACACCCGAGATCAGCTCGTTCACCCGCAGCGCGATGGGCTGCGAGAACGCCAGGCGAAGGCCTGGGATCTGCGACAGGTCCTTCTGCATCGCCTCGACCAGCTCGGCCTTGTTGCGCCCGGTGCCCCACCTCTTGCGCGGCTTGAGCATCACGAAGACGTCGTTCTGCTCGGGGCCCATCGGGTCCTCGGAGATCTCGGCGCGGCCGGTCTTGGTGACCACCGTCTCGACCTCCGGGAACTTGCGCAGCCGCTTCTCGATGAAGGTGCCCACGGCGACCGAGCCGTCAAGCGAGGCGTTGGGCAGCCGCACGACGTTGATGGCGATGGCGCCCTCGTCGAGCGGGGGCATGAACTCGGTGCCAATGAGCGGGGCCACCGCGGCCGAGCCCGCGAGCAGCGCGAGCGAGAGGCCGAGGGTCCACGCGGGCCGGCGTATCGAGCGCTCCAACAGCCGCAGGTAGCCCGCGTGGAGCCGCCGCACGAAGCCGAACTCGCGCTCTGGGCTCTGCGTCAGCAGGTAGCTCGAGAGCACCGGCATCATCGTCAGGCCGATGACCAGCGAGAGCAGCATCGCGACGAGCATCGTCATCGCCAACGGCGCGAACATCTTCCCCTCCACGCCCTGCAGCGTGAAGAGCGGCACGAGGATGATCGCGACGATCAACGCGGAGAAGGCGACCGGCCTGCCCACCTCGACCACAGCCTCGGCGATGACGCGCAGCTTGCCCTGCTCGCTCGCACGGCGCGCCAGGTGCCGGCGCACGTTCTCGACGACCACGATCGATGAGTCGACGACCATGCCGACCGAGAAGGCGAGCCCGCCCAGGCTCATCAGGTTGGAGCTCATCCCCATCTGCCGCATCACGATGAAGGTGAGCAGGAAGGTGAGCGGCAGGCTGAACAGAACGACGAGCGCGGTGCGCAGCTCAGCGAGGAAGAGGACGAGGACGAGGATGACGAGGATGGCGCCCTCGGTGAGCGCGTCGGTGACCGTCTCGATGCAGGCCTCGATGAGCGAGGTGCGGTCGTAGAAGGTGTTGATGCGCACGCCCTCTGGGACGACCTTCTTCGCCTTGGTGATGGTCTCCTTGGCGCGGCTGACGACCTCCTTTGAGTTGGAGTCCTTGAGCATGATGACCATGCCCGCGACCGCCTCGCCCATGCCGTCGCGCGAGACCGCGCCCTGGCGCGTCTGCGAGCCGATGACCACCTCGGCCACGTCGCGCACGAAGACCGGCGTGCCATCCTTGGCCCTGAGCACGACGCGCTCGATGTCCGGGATACCGCCGAGCAGCCCGACGCCGCGCAGGTAGGTCTGCTCCCAGCCCTCGACGACGACGCCGCCGCCGGCGTTGGCGTTGTTGGCCTCGATGGCCTCGCTCACGTCCTTCAGCGTCAGGCCGTACTTGAGCAGTTTGTCCGGGTGGACGAGCACCTGGTACTGCTTCACGAACCCGCCGAAGCTGTTGACCTCGTTGACCCCAGGGACCGGCTTGAGCAGCGGCGCGACGAGCCAGTCCTGGATGTTGCGCAGCTCCATCGCCGTATGCCGGTCGCTCTCCAGCGTGTACTGGAGGATCTCGCCGAGCCCGGTGCTGATGGGGCCGAGCTCCGGCTCGATGCCAGGCGGCAGCTCCTCGCGCGCCTGCGAGAGCCGCTCGAAGACGATCTGGCGCGTCCAGTAGGTGTCGGCGTCGTCCTCGAAAATGACGACCACCTGCGACAGCTCGGCCTTGGAGAGCGAGCGCACCTGCGTGACGCGCGGCAGGCCGCGCATCGCCAGCTCGATGGGGAACGAGACGCGCTGCTCGACATCCACCGCGGCCAGGCCGAGCGCCTTGGTGAGGATCATCACCTGCGTGTTGGTGACGTCGGGGAAGGCGTCGATGGGCAGCCGGGTCCATGCGACCACGCCGCCGGCGGCGAGCGCCGCGGTCAGCGCGAGCACGAGCAGCCGGTTCTTCAGCAACCATTCGTAGAAGCGCATTCCTGGGAGTCCCTCATCAGCCAAGGCTGGAGGGCGGAGCTCCAGCTCCGCGGTCACGTAAGGCCGACGCGAAGGTCGTCGCTCCAGAAGCCGAGCTCGCCACAGCCATCAATCCGCGCAGCCCGCGCCCATCTTCGAGCGCAGGACGTCCGACTTCAGGAGGAAGGCGCCATCGGCGGCGATCTCCTTCCCCGTCCCTAGTCCCTCGACGATCTCGAGCCAGCCGCTCCAGGCGCGCCCCGTCGTCACCGGCCGACGCACGAAGTAGTCGTCGCGGTGGCGCACGAAGACGAAGGAGCGCCCCTCGTCTTGAAGCACCGCGCCGCGCGGCACGGCGACGACCTTCGCGTCGGTGGGCACGAAGAGCTTCGCCTTGGCGAACATCCCCGCGCGCAGGCCGCCCTCGGGGTTCTCGACGAGGACGCGGACCTTCACCGTTCGCGTCGCCGGGTCCATCGTCGGGCCGATGAAGTCGACCACGCCGGCGAACTCGCGGCCAGGGAAGGCGTTCACCGCGACCGCGGCGGAGAGATGGCCGCGCGCCTGGCTCTCGGCGACGCGCGCGAGGTCGTTCTCGTAGAGGTCGGCCCACAGCCACAGCCGGCTCAGGTCGCCGACCGTCGCGAGCGGCTCCTCGGACCGTGCGATCTCACCGGCGACCGCGTGGAGCTTGAGCACGACGCCGGAGACCGGCGCGCGCAGCGTCAGCGTCGCCTCGCGCCGACCCTCGCGGACCGCGTCGAGCTCGGCGCGCGGCAAGCCAAGGCGTACGAGCTTGTCGGCGGCGGTCTCCAACCGGATCTGCGCGGACTCGAGCCCCTGCGATGCCTGCAGGTACTCCTTCTCCGAGGTGATGCCCTCCTTGCGAAGGCTCGCCTGCCGCTCGTGCTCGCGCCTGGCGAGCGTGAGGCTCGCCTGCGCCTCGCGGTACTCGCCGGCGGCCTCGGCGAAGGCGACGCTGTAGATCTCGGCGAGCGGGGCGCCCTTCTCGACCGTTTGCCCGAGATTGACGTGCACCTTGCGGATGATTCCCTCGACCTGCGAGCTGACGTGGGCGATGCGCTTCTCGTCGAAGCCGATCTCGCCGGTCAGCTCGACGGCGGTCTCGAGCGGGCGCTCGCCGACGATGTGGCTCTTGAGCAGGCCCTCGTCGAACAGCACCTTCGGCGCCTTCACGACGCCGACCTCGTAGCGGCACTCGTCGCACTCGGAGGCCGGCATCCGATGCTCGCAGCGCGCCGCAAAGAGCTCCTCGACCGGCCTGTCGAGGTCGGTGCCTCCGTGCCCATGGCCCTCGTGGTCATGGCCCTCGCGGCCGTGCCCCTCGTGCTCTCCGCCCTCGTGATCGTGGCCTTCGTGCGAGTCGGTCTTCTCGTCCGCCTGCGCGGCCGCCGCTTTGGTTCTCGGCGCCGCGTGCTGCGCCTCGCCGCCCGAGGACTTGGAGCACCCGGAAGCGAGCAGGCCAATCGAGAACAAGATGGTCAGGTGGAGCTTCTTCATGGCGTCTCCCTTCCGAGGAGGCTCTGCAGGCGGGCGCACTCGAGTTGTGCCTGGAGCTGCGCCTCGAGCTGTTCACGGCGGGCTGCCACCAGCGAGCGCCGCGCGTCGATGACGTCGAGCAGCCCGGCCTCGCCGAGCTGATAGGTGCGTTCGAGGGTCACCGAGGCCTTCTCGACGCGCGGCATCACCTCGGTGCCGTAGCGGATCGCGGCCAGGCCCGAGCGCTTGCAGGCCCCCCAGGCCTCGATGACCCGGGCGCGAAGCTCGCGCTCGCCCGCTTCGGCCTGTGCCGCCTGGGCGGCCTTGGCGGCCTCGGCACGCCGGATGCCCGCCGAGTTCCAGTTCCAGACTGGGAGCTCGATGCCGATGCCGCCGCCGAAGACCCGGCGCTCCGGCTCCTGCTCCGCGTAGGCGTTGAGCGCGAAGCGCGGCAGGCGCTTGCGGCGCTCGATGCCGATCTCCGCCTGGCGCGCCTCGAGCCGGGTCTGCGCGGCCCTCAGCTCGGGGTGCTGGCCGAGCGCCTCCGCTATCGCGTCCTCGAGCGAGGGCAGCTCCGGCAGGGCCGCGAGATCGACCTCGACCCTGAAGCCCGCGTCCGGAAGCCCGGCGAGCCAGGTGGCGAGCTGCTTGCGGTAGGTCTCCTCGTCGGCGGCCACGGTGGCGAGCTCGAGGCGCACCTTCTCGAGCTCGACCTCGGCGCGCGGCTTCTCAATCGGGCGCGACTCGCCCTTCTCGACGCGCAGGCTGACGAGCCGCACGAGCTGCTCGGTGTCGGCCTCGAGCACCTTCAGCTCGCGCAGGCGCGCCTGCTCGACCGCGAGCCGGATGAAAAGCTCGCGCAGATGGCGAGTCGTCGCGAGCCGGGTCGCGAGCGCGTCGAGCTCGGCCGCGCGCGCCTCGCTCGAGGCCGCGTCGAGGCGCAGGCCCCGGTCGTTGAGCCAGTCGAGCGGGACGGTGAGCTGAAGCCCGAGGTCGGGGCGCCGCGCGGGTTCGCTGGATACCGTGCGGCCGACCTGGAGCTCGACGATCGGGTTGGGCGCCCTGCGCGCGAGGTCGAACGCCGAGCGTGCCTCCTCGCTGCGAAAGCGCGCCTCGTCGATGCGAGGGTCGTTGTCGATGAGCGCCGCGACGTCGCTCCAGCGGAGGGTCGGCGGCGATGAGGTCTGGGCAAGTGCGTCGGGCGCACCTGCGGTGAGTAGTGCTGCGAGCAGGAGGGCGCTCTTCTGGCGCATTCCATCCTCCGAGGGCGAGGTGAAGTCCCAAGCGCGACGCCTGAGGCGGCGGTCGCCTTGGCCGCTCACCGCGCGAAGCGCACACGTCGGTTTCCCGGCGCCACGGCACACAGGTGCGCGGCGACCGTCAGAGAGCCGGCGCTAGGCTTTTGGGACGTGGAGGATGCGGTGGGGGTCGGGCGAGGCTGGCGCGCGCTCGGCGCGCTGCAGGAAGCGCTCGTCCTCGGGTTGCGGCGGCGCCGAGAGCGTAGTGGCGGGGCTCACGAGCCTCGGCGCGTGGCTGCTGCAGGTGCAGTGGTCGTGGAAGTCGGACGCGTGCTCGTCGCCGTCGTCGCCGTCACCCTCCGGGCACTCGGCGCAGGCGATTGCCAGCGGAGGGAGCATGGCCGCGGTCGCCTGAGCCGAGAAGGCCAGCAGGGCGAGCGCCAGCAGGAGGATCCGAGGCAAAGGCAGCATCGCGGGCATCATAAGGAGGTCGATCCGAGCAGACAACTAGTTGCGATAAATGGGCGACAGTGCCCCCGAATGGCCGCTTGGACGATCGACGACGGAGCCTTGGCCTGTCCGGACGACAAAGGCGGAGCTCATCCTCCCTGGCCGCGTCGTCCTCCGCTCGGCGGGGATCTCGAACAACGAGCCGGAGCCGGCGCGCCTCTTCCCCTACTTGAAGTCCTCCGACCGCACGCCGTGGCGCTTCATCAGCCGATGCAGGCTCTCACGCTCCATCCCTGCTCGCTCGGCCGCGCGCGTCACGTTGCCGCCGGTCTCCCTGAGCAGGGCGGAGAAGTACTCGCGTGAGAAGCGCTCGCGCACCAGATCGAGCGCCTCGCGGTAGGGCATCGAGGTGAGCATCTCGGTGGGCAGGCTGCCCTGCTGCGCCTCGCGCACGTCGGCCGGGAGGTCCTTGTGCCCGACGAGCGTGCCAGCGGCGACGGCGACCCCGCGCTCGACCGCGTTCTCCAGCTCGCGCACGTTGCCGGGCCACGGATAGCCGGTGAGCGCCCGGAGCGCCTCGGGCTCGAAGCCCTCGACGTCGCGCTTGTAGGCCTTGGCATGCTTGTCCAGAAAGTGCGCGGCCAGCAGCGGGATGTCCTCACGCCGCTCGCGCAGGGCCGGCATGCGCACCGGGAAGATGTTGAGCCGGTAGTAGAGGTCCTCGCGGAAGCGGCCGGCCTGGACCTCGGCCTTCAGGTCGCGGTGCGTGGCGGCGATGATGCGCACGTCCGACTTGATCGGCGTGTTCTCACCGACGCGCCGGATCTCCTTCTCCTGCAGGGCGCGGTTGAGCTTCACCTGGACCGGCAGAGGCAGCTCGCCGATCTCGTCGAGAAAGATCGTTCCGCCCTGCGCCTCCTCGAAGAGCCCGGGCTTGGCGCTGGTCGCGCCGGTGAAGGCGCCGCGGGCGTGACCGAACAGCTCGCTCTCGACGAGCTCCTGCGGCAGCGCGCCGCAGTTGACCGGTACGAAGCGCTTCTCCTTGCGGCGGCTCTGGTAGTGGATGGCGCGGGCGGCGAGCTCCTTGCCAGTGCCGGTCTCGCCGCTGATGAGCACGGTGATGTCGAGGCCCGAGGCCTGCTCGAGCAGCGTGTAGACCTCGCGCATCCGCGCGCTCTTTCCGACCAGGCAGTGGAAGCCGTAGATGCCCTCGATCTCGCGCCGCAGGCTGGCCGCCTGCTCGCGCAGCCGCTTGCGCTCGAGGGCACGGCCGACCACGAGCGCCGCGGCATCGGGGTCGAAGGGCTTCTGCAGATAGTCGTAGGCGCCGAGCTTGATAGCCTCGACCGCGCTCTGCACCGAGGCGTAGGCGGTCATCATCACCACCTCGGTGTCCGGCGAGCGCAGCTTGACGGCGCGCAGCACCTCGAAGCCGTCCGCTTCGGGCATGCGGATGTCGGTAACGACGACGTCGAACTCTTGCGCCGCAATGAGCGAGAGCGCCCGGGCGCCGTCGCTCGCAGTCGTCAGGTCGTAGCCATCGACGAGGATCCGCGAGAAGAGCTTGAGGAAGTTCTCCTTGTCGTCGACGACGAGTACGCGTGCTCTAACCATTCTGGGTCAACTCCTCGCACCCGACGTGCGTCGCCTTCGGCAGCGTCAACCGGAAGCAGGCGCCGCCGGAGGCAGCCTCCTCCGCCTCTATCCGTCCGCCGTGGGCGCGGGCGATGGCCTGCGAGACGGCGAGCCCAAGCCCGGTGCCACCCGCTTTCGTGGTGAAGAAGGGCTCGAACAGCCGGGCGCGAATCTCGGGAGCGATCCCCGGGCCCGAATCGCTGATAGCGACCTCGACGCAGCCTTCGCCGCAGCCCTCGCGCGTCCGGATGTCGATCTCGATCGTGCCCTTCTCACCCACCGCCTCGCCCGCGTTCTTGAGCAGGTTGAAGAGCACCTGGCGCAGCTTCTGCGGGTGGCCCTCGAGCTGGCCGACGCCATCGACGCGGATTTCGACGCAATCCATCGGGCGCGCTTCCCGCAGTCGCTCGACGGTCTCGTCGCACAGCTCGCGCAAGTCGACCGGCTGCGGCGGCGTCCTCACCGAGCGCGAGAGGTCGAGCAGGCCCTCGACGATCTCCTTGCAGCGCAGCGTCTCGTCCTCGATGACCTTCAGGTCCTCGGCGAGCGTGCCCTCGGCCTTCTTTCCGAGCAGCCGCGTGTAGCCGAGGATGACGCCGAGGGGGTTGTTGATCTCGTGGGCGACGCCGGCGGCGAGCCGGCCGATGCCGACGAGCTTCTCGGTCTCCACCAGCTTCTGCTGGTTCTCCTTGAGCGCTGCGGTCATCGCGTTGAACTGGCGGGCGAGGTCCCCGAACTCGTCGGGCGAGCGATCGTCGAGGCGCGTGTCGAGATCTCCGCCGGCGAGCCGCGCGGCGCCCTCGCTCAGCCGCGCGACCGGTACCGCGATCGAGCGGGCGATGTAGAGCCCTATCCCGATGGCCAGGCCCAGCATCGCCAACAGCGAGGCGACGGTGGTGCGGTAGGTCGAGCGCTGGACCTGCGCCGCGTTGGCCTCGAGCTCGCGGATCGCCACCTCGAACGCGGCGACGAGGTGATCGACCTGGGTCTGGATGTGGCCGACGACCATCTGCGCCCGATCGTGCTCGAGCTGGACGTGCTGGAAGTCGCCTGAGAGGACGGCAGGGACGATTTGCTCGCGGAAGATGTCGTCGAGCTCGCCGCTCGCCCGCTCGATCTCGGCGACGCGAGCCAGCTCCTCCTTTGTCTGGACGCGGTCGCGCACGCGGTTGGCGAGCGAGAGCACGTGCCCGTACGACTCGCTGTACATCACCATGTGGCTCTCGTCGCCGATGATGATCGTGTGGGCTTGGTGCGCGTACTGGTCGCGCACCGCGCTGGCGAGCTCGAGCGCGAGCCGCACGCCCTCCTCGCGCTCGCGCATGGCCGCGATGCTGGCATGCACCTCGGCGAGCCCCGAGAGCGCGAACCACGAGGCGACGCCGAAGACGCCGATCAGCAGGCTGAACGCGAGAAAGAGCCGTCGGGCGGTCCCCGAGCCGGCACGCCGCCGCCTCCACATTCCTTCGGTTGGCCTGCGGGCGGCGGGAGCGGGTTGGGCGGCAAGGCCGCTCGGCTCTGGGCTCGGTTGGCTCATCGGGTCTTCAAAGCGCTCCAGGTCGCGAAGTCTGCGGTCAACTTGCACGAACTGTGCACCGTTCGACGGGGCCTTGATACCGGCGGGCTTGGTGGGACACGGGCCACCGGCAGCCCCTGGATTTCCGCGGAGGTTGGCTCGCTGTTCGAGGCGGTGCCCGTCACGATGTAACCGATTTGGTCACGGCGGTCTTTCCGAAATCGGCCTCCGACGCCCCGCTTCGGGAGAAGCGCCCTCGGGCGTGAGGGCGTGGTGGCCTAGCCTCGCGAGCGCTCGACAGAGCGGCGGGCCGTTCCACAGGGCTTCGAGTAGCGGCGAGCTCGTCTTTCCGTCCGCGGTGTCGCGGACATACCAATCGAGGAGGGGAAAATGACGCGCATCAGCTTCGCAATCGCGCTCTTGAGTCTGCTCGCAGCTTGCAAGAAGGCGCCGCCGTGCGCCGGGCTCGAAGAGGCGGCCGCGACAATTCAGGGCGATGAACGCTCCGCGCTCGCCGCCAAGGCACTGGTCGACGCCTGCGGACGCAAGTTGCCGGCCCCGTGGAAGCGCACTCTGGAGGCGTTCGCGCGGCGAGATCGCGAGGCAGCGCAGAACGAGCTCGCGGTGGCGCTCTCGGAAAAGCCGCAGATCTTCGAGGATGCCTGCGAAGGAGGCGTCCGCACGCTCCGTGGGCTCGGCGCTGCTCCGGTCCACGGCAAGAGGGACTACGTCACGGGCGCATGCAACTTCGGCGAGGGCGGGATGGCGAGCGCCGCGGAGTTTCGCGAGGCAGAGGGCGGGGGCTCGAGGAGACCATCGTCGCGCCCGCCCTCTTCCGGTGGCTCGTCAAGAAAGGACATGACCGCGAGGTCGCTCGAGAGGTCACGCGGGCGCTCGCCGGAATCCCAGCCGACATTCGAGCGCCGCGTCGCCCGGACATCCTGACCGTCCCCGAGCCCGGCAACCGCCCCCGCGCCGACGTGACGGTGGCGATAGACAAGAAGTTCGTGCTGGTCAACAACGAGGTCGCGTGCGCCTACCCGCGAGGCTTCTATTACTTCAAGGAATGCGGAAACACGGCGATCTCGGAGGCCCTTGCGAAGGCGCGACCCGACGGCGCCCAGCCACCCAGGGCCGCCATCTTGGCCGAGAGAACGGTGCCCTTCCAAATCGTTCACCAGGCGCTCGCAACGCTCGAGGCGGCAGGCTTCGAGCGGACCCTCATCTTCCGGGGCATCGACACCCTGTGGGTCGGCGTTCCGCTCACCAGCGCCGATGCGGGCGCCGCGAAAGCGCGCGTCTGCATCGACGATACCGGCGTGTCCTTGAGCGATGCGCAAGGCGAGCACCCGCCCGCTGGCGACGTCGAGGAGCTCCGCGCTCAGATGCGCGCGGCGAAAGAGGCCGACCCTGAACAACAGCAGCGCTACGCCCGAGACGCCATGGGCGACAGTGGCCAGCGTCCTCTGGGTCGCGTTGCGGCCCGCTGAGGAGGCACTCTTCTCGGCAGCAGCCCTTGAGGTGACCGCACGGGAGACCGCGTCGGCCTCCAAGTGACCCGGAGCAGGCAAACCCTGCCAGCGCGCATTTCGCGGCGCCCCATCGCGTGAACGCTCGCGTAAGCAGGCATGGTGTGCGGCTGCATCCTGCTCGGCGGCAAGATGCAGCCCCCGTCTGCCGAAGCTTCCTTCGTCCTTATCGAAGCGCTCCTGTGGAGCACGACGCCCGCTTAAGTCAGCACATGAGCCATCCGCCGACCTCGACCTTGCGGAATGCGCTCGCACTGCGGACGACGCGCTCGACCGAACCGGCCTCGAGCGGCGCGAAGCCTGTTTCGAACCGCTCGAAGAGAGCCGTGAGGCGGCGGAGAGGACGCCCTAGATCGTGAAGTTGAGCGGCTCGACGCGCTGCTCCTCGACCAGGTCCTGGAAGGTCGTGCTGTCGTAAACCGAAGCGAGCGCCTGCTCGGCGCGCTTCCAGAGCGATCGGAACGGGCACTCCTCGGCGGTCGCGTCCTCGGGGCAGCTCATCGGCGCGAGCGGGCCTTCGATGAAGCGGATGACCTCGCCCACCGTGATCTGGCTCGCCGGCCGGGCGAGCTGATAGCCGCCCTCCATCCCGCGGCGCGATTGGACGAAGCCCCCCTGCTTGAGCTGGTTGAGGATGGCCTCGAGGAAGCGGACCGGGGCGTGTTGGCTCGCGGCGATCTGGCCAATCTTCAGCGGCGCCTCCCCCTCGTGGCGCGCCAGCTCGAAGAGGGCGCGCAACCCGTAGTAGCACTTCTTCGAAAGGCTCATGGCTCGGCCATCCCTACCATCTCGACTGTTAACGTCAAGATAATCACGGCGACCGAGCGAATCGCTGGCGCAGCCTCCCGATGTCGCCGGGCGAGGTCGCCCTGGCCTCCGAGCCGCCGACGCCTCCGCCGCCCCGCACCGGCGCCGCTCGGCCGAGGCTCGTGCGAGTACCCGAGGCTCGGCGGCTGGCAACGCCAGCGACGGCTCGCCACTTTGCAGGCGAAGCCTGCCCTCGACGCGAACGGCCGTGAGCACTCGAGTCTCCAGCTCGGAGTACCCGCCCATCGGCGACTACGCAGCCATTGGCAACTGCTTGAGCCTCGCCCTGGTCTCGCGCTCGGGCTCGATCGACTGGTGGTGCCCGCTGCGCTTCGACAGGCCTGCGGTATTCGCCGCGCTGCTCGACGCGCGGCGCGGCGGGCGCTTTTCGGTCTGTCCGACCGGCCGCTCCCAGGTCGAGCGGCGCTATCTCGACCGCACGAACGTGCTGGAGACCACCTTCACGACCAGCACCGGGAAACTGCGCTTGACCGATCAGATGCCTCTATCGGTCGAGACCAACCCGAAGAGCCTGCAACCGCCCCACGTCATCGTGCGTGAGCTCCGGTGCCTCGAGGGCGAGGTCGAAGTCGAGCTGCTCTACGAGCCGCGCTTTGCCTACGGCGCGGCCGTCCCGAGGCTGAGCAACCGCGGCAGCCTTGGCCTTTGGTGCTCCCACGCCGGCGAGGTGCTCGCTCTTCGCAGCGAGCTTCCGCTCGACCTGAGCCCCGATTCGGCGACCGCCAGGGGGCGCGCCCCGCTGCGCGCCGGCGAGCGCCGCTTCCTCGCGCTCTCGGCCGCGAGCGACGCTCCCGTGATCCTGCCACCTCTCGGCGAGGCGGCCGCGGCGCTGTGCGAAGCGACCGCAGGCTGGTGGCGAAAGTGGGCCGATCGGTGCGCCTACGAGGGCCGCTATCGCGCCGAGGTCGTGCGCAGCGCGCTCGCCTTGAAGCTGCTCGCGTTCGCCCCCTCCGGCGCCATCGTCGCCGCGCCGACCACTTCGCTGCCCGAAGAGATGGGCGGCGTTCGCAACTGGGACTACCGCTATTGCTGGCTGCGCGACGCCTCGCTCACGATGCGCGCGCTGGTGCGGCTCGGCTACCTCGACGAGGCGCACGCCTTCCTCGGCTGGCTCGTCCACACGACGAACCTGACCTGGCCCGAGCTGCAGGTGCTCTACGACGTCTACGGCCGGACCCGAATCGAAGAGCGCGAGCTCGAGCTCGCCGGCTATCGGGGCTCGCGGCCGGTGCGCGTCGGCAACGCCGCGTGCCGCCAGCTCCAGCTCGACGTCTATGGCGAGGTCATCGGAGCGGCCTTCGAGTACCTGGCCCACGGCGGCCGCCTCGCGCGCCGCCAGCTCAGGAGGCTGCGCGAGCTCGGCAAGACTGTCTGCAGGCTGTGGAGCGAGCCCGACGACGGCATCTGGGAGGTGCGCTCGGGGCGCCGCCACCACGTCTACTCCAAGGTGATGTGCTGGCGCGCGCTCGACCTGCTCCTGGTCATGGCCGAGCGCGGTCTCGTGCCGATGCCTGTCGAGCGGTTCCGCGCGACGCGCGAGGCGATCCGCGCCGCCATCGAGGCCGAAGGCTTCGCCCCCGAGGTCGGCAGCTACGTGCAGGCCTTCGGCCGGGTCGCGGCGGACGCGAGCCTGCTGCTGATGCCGAGCCAGGGCTACCTCGACGCGGGCGATGCGCGCATGCGCTCGACCTTCGCCTTTCTCGAGCGCGAGCTGTGCCGCGACGGACTCTGGTACCGCTATGCGCCCGGGGAAGCCGACGGGCTCGCCGGTCGCGAAGGCGCCTTCGGCATCTGCAGCTTCTGGGCGACCGAGCACCTGGCGAGAAGAGGCGAGCTCGACGCGGCCCAGCGCGCCTTCGAGCGCGTGCTCGGCTTCGCGAACGACGTCGGGCTCTTCTCGGAAGAGATCGATCCCGAGACCGGCGCTCTGCTGGGGAACTTTCCGCAAGCGTTCACGCACATCGGGCTCATCAACGCGGCGCTCGCCATCGAGCGGGCGCGCGGGTAGGCGATCGGGCGATGCGGCCAAACTTCGACAGCGTGCTGCTCTGGGGCTTTGCCGCCACTCTGGTGCTCACGACGATCATGTCCGCGAGCCAGGGCCTGCGGCTGACGCGCATGAGCATCCCGATGATGCTGGGCACCATGGTGAGCGCGAACCTCGATCGCGCGCCCATCTACGGCTTCGGCCTGCACGTGCTCAACGGCTGGATCTTCTCGACGCTCTACGCCCTGGCCTTCGAGGGATGGAACCTGGCGACCTGGTGGAACGGCGCTGTGCTCGGGCTCTTTCACGGCGTCTTCGTGCTCGTCGCCCTGATGCCCGTGCTGCCGAGCATCCACCCGCGCATGGCGAGCGAGCACCGACAGCCTGAGCCGACCGCGCTGCTCGAGCCCCCCGGGTTCCTCGCGCTCAACTACGGCGTGCGCACGCCCGCCAGCACGCTTGTAGCGCACGTTGTCTACGGCCTGGTTCTCGGGCTGTTCTACCGGACGGCCCCGTAGCGACGGCGAGCAGCCTTCCCGGAAAGCGCCGCAAGGAGCTTCCGACCGAGCTGCCTGATGCCCGCCCCGTCGTTGACAGTCGTCGGGCCATGGGGTTTTCTACAAAACCAATCGTATTGATAGGGATTACGGGACGCGGCGGTTGCGCTGCTCGTGAGAAGGAAGAAGAGAGCGCTCGACCGGGCGCTCGCTGCTCAGAAAGGGATGGAAACGATGGGCCGCATTTTCGACGACAACAGCCTCAGCATCGGTGGAACCCCGTTGGTCAAGCTCGACCGCATCGCCAAGGGAACGGGCGCGACTCTCGTAGCCAAGATCGAGGGCCGCAACCCCGCCTACTCGGTGAAGGACCGCATCGGCGCGGCGATGATTTGGGCAGCGGAGAAGGAGGGCAAGCTCGTGCCCGGCTCGCGGGACGTGACAATCGTCGAGCCGACCAGCGGCAACACCGGCATCGCGCTCGCGATGGTCTGCGCGGCGCGCGGCTATCCGCTCACGCTGACCATGCCCGAGACGATGTCGGTCGAACGCCGGCGCATGCTGCGCGCTCTCGGGGCAAACCTCGTGCTCACCGAAGGCGCCAAGGGACTGCCCGGCGCCATCGCCAAGGCCGAAGAGCTCGTCGCCTCGGATCCGGCCAGGCACTTCATGCCGCAGCAGTTCAAGAACCCCGCGAACCCCGAGATCCACTTCAAGACGACCGGCCCGGAGATCT
>JBMNNX010000298.1:0-7767 GCA_050942745.1 Myxococcales bacterium | reverse complement strand
GATCGCCGGCCTTCGTGCCGGCGCCCCCCGGGAGCGAGGAGCACGCCCGAGAGAGGAGCGCCGGCCTTCGTGCCGGCAGCCGCTCCGCCCCTTCGACATCGCAGCTCTCTCAGTCGATGGGCGCCGCGAACCTCACCAGGCGATTGAGCACCGTGCGCATCACCCTGCCTCTCGGTCTGGCGAGGGAGGCGGTGTTCGCCTCGCAGAAGCGCTGGATGAGCGCGAGGAGCTCTGCCGCTTTGATCTGGTCGCACGACCGCTTCTCCGACTCCTCGATCCAGGCGGGGAGCTTTCGAAGCGCGATGCAGTACGTGTTCGCGGTGCCGGCCGAGACCTCGTCGCTCAGGTGAGCAGCGAAGCGTTCGAAGAGCTCCGAGAGCGGCTCGTCCTCGCGCGCGACCAGGCCGACGACCGGCGCGAGCGGCGACCGCGAGGTCGCCCCCGCGGCGGCGGGCTCCGCCTCGTCGCCCAGCTCGTCCGGCTCCGAGCCGACCTCGCCCTCGCCGGCGCGGATGAGCTCGAGCAGCTCCTCGGTCGAGAGCTTCGCCGAGCCCGAGGCGCCCTCGAGCACCCCGGCGACCAGGTCGCGCTTCTTCTCGTGCATCTCGAGTATCGCCTCCTCGATGGTGCCCTTGGCCACCAGCCGGTAGAGCGTCACCGGGCGCGTCTGGCCGATGCGGTGGGCGCGGTCGGTCGCCTGGTCCTCGACCGCGGGGTTCCACCAGGGGTCGAGGTGGATGACGAAGTCGGCCGCGGTGAGGTTGAGGCCCGTGCCCCCGGCCTTGAGCGAGATGAGGAAGAGGTCGGCCTCGCCGCGTTGGAAGCGATCGACCCGTCGCATGCGCTCGGCCTCGGGGGTCTGCCCGTCGAGATAGAGGTAGCTCACCTTGCGGGTGTCGAGCGCCTCGCGCACCAGCGCCAGGTGCGAGGTGAACTGGCTGAAGACCAAGGCGCGGTGGCCGTTCGCGCGCAGCTCGTCCACCAGCTCGAGCAGCGCCCGCAGCTTCGAGGAGCCGACCTTCGAGGCCGCGTCGTGCAGCCGCGGGTGGCAGGCGAGCTGGCGCAGCCGGGTGAGCGCGGCGAGCACCGCGAAGCGCTTGTCGGCGCCGGCCTGGGCGGCGGCCTCGCTGGCGAGCGAGGCGAGGGCGACCATCCGCGCCTCGTCGTAGAGCTGCCGCTCGGCGGTCGAGAGGCTCACCAGGCGGCGCATCTCGGTGCGCGCGGGCAGATCGCGGGCGACCTCGGCCTTGGTGCGCCGCAGGATGAAGGGCCGCACCACCCGCGCCAGCCCCTCGCGGCGCGCCGGGTCCTTGAGCCGCTCGATGGGGCCGGCGAACCGTTCCCGGAACTGGTCCCAGCTGCCGAGCAGGCCCGGGTTGAGGATGCGAAAGAGGCTCCACAGCTCGCCGATGTGGTTCTCGAGCGGCGTGCCGGTCAGCGCGAGCTTCCAGTCGGCCTGCAGGTCGCGGGCGGCGCGCGCGCGGCGGGTCGCCGGGTTCTTGACCGCCTGCGCCTCGTCGAGCACCAGGGTCGCCAGCCGACAGGCCTTGAGCTCCTCGGCGTGCTGGACGAGCAGGCCATAGCTGCAGACGAGCAGGTCGCCGGGCCCGAGCGTGGCGAGCGTCGCCGCCCGGTCGCCCTCGCGGAAGAGGATGGGCCTGAGCCCGGGGGCGAAGCGCTCGGCCTCGCGGACCCAGTTGAAGCAGACCGAGGTCGGGGCGACGACCATCGCCGGGCCGAGCTCGGCGCGCCCGAGCAGTGCCGCGAGCGCCTGGACGGTCTTGCCCAGGCCCATGTCGTCGGCCAGGCAGGCGCCCACGCCCCACTGCGCCATGCGGGCGAGCCAGCGGAAGCCCTCGAGCTGGTAGGCGCGCAGCTCCGCCCTCAGGCCCGCGGGTAGGACCGGCTCGGTCGCCCGGGCGCTCTTCATGCGCTCGACGAGCGCGCGCCACGCGGCGCACACCTGCAGCTCGCCGGCCGCGTCGAGCAGGTCGTCGAGCGCCGAGGCGGCCGCGGGGCTCACCTCCAGGCCCGAGCGGCCGGCGTAGACCACGTCGGCGGCCTGCTGCAGCCGGGCGCGCAGCTCGCCGGCGATCTCCGCGAACTGCCCGGGGCCCACCTCGACCCAGCGGCGCCCCTGGCGCACCGCCTCGAGCAGCAGCGCGAGCGACACCTTCGCCCCGTCGAGCTGCAGCTCGCCCGACAGGCCGAACCAGTCGCGCCTGTCCTCGACGCGCATCTGCAGGCTCTTGGGGCCCAAGCCGCGGCTGGTCGTCAGGCGCTTGTGCGGCCACTCGATGACCAGCCCGCTGCCGGCCTGCGCCTCGAGCGCGGCGACGAGGTCGAGCGCGGCCTCGCCGACCAGGTCGTAGGTCCACGGGGCGGCCTCGGCCTGCGGCGGCAGGCCGAGCGAGTCGAGCAGGGCGCGGGCGCGGGCGAGCTCGGCCTCCCGGTCGCGCTCGGCGCGCACGCGGCGCCCGTCGCGGAAGGCGGAGATGGTGTCGGGCCCGGCCCCCGGCTCGACGGCGAGCCCCTCGCCGAGCGGCCGCACGCGCAGCTCGAGGCGCACGGCGAGCTTGTCCCCGGGCGTCAACCGCGCGACGAGCCGGGGCGCGGCCGGGACGAGCTCGCCCTCGAACTCGGTGGGCAGTGCGAGCGGCGCGTGGCGCTCGAGCAGCTCGAGGCGCGGGACGAGCTCGCCCAGGCTCTCGGCGGGGAAGTCGCAGCCGTTGCCGAGCGCCAGGAGCAGCGCCTCCTGGCCGCCCGAGACGTGGACGAGGATGCAGGCGTTGTTCGCCACGTCGGCGAGGACGCGGTCTCGGCCCTGCGGGTGGCACTCAACGAGCGCGCGGCCGAGCTTCTCGTCGCCATCGACGGTGGGGACCAGCCGGAAGCCGCCCATCGCCGCATCGCCGCGCAGCTCGAAGGTCAGCGCGCCGGTCCGCACGCGGATCGGCTGGCTCGGGTCGATGTCGAAGTACAGGCGCGGGAAGCCCTGGAGCGCCTCGAGCGCGCGCGCGACGTTGTTGTTGGAGACGCCGGCCTCGAGGGCGATGAGGGCGCGCTCGCACTCGGGGAAGCGCTGCTTGAGCGCGGCGGTGATGGTCTCGCGCCGGCCCGGCGAATGGCCGCCGTGCTTGAGCGGCTGGTGCACGTACGGCTCGAGCGCGATCCGCGAGTAGGAGACGCTCAGGCGAAACGAGAGCAGCTCGCCGGACCTCTGCACCGAGTGCAGCCTGGCGAGGGCGTTGTCCAAGCGCAGCAGGCGGCGCTTCCAGGCCGGAGTGCCGAGGATCTCGACCATTTCGGGCGAGCAGTCGTGGAGCCCCGACCTGAGCAGCTCGGCTATCGCCTCGCAGCTCCAGGCGATGTGCCGGCAGTCGGTGCGCCGCGCCGGCGCGCAATCGCAGGTGGCCTCTCCGATTCGGCCCTGCTCGATGGCGACGGTCGTCCAGGTCGGGTACCAGCTCTGGTTCCAGTCGATGAGCACGTCGCCCTCAGGGGTGAGGCGCATCTCAAACTTGCGCGGGCGCCTCTCGCCCTGCCGTTTCGGTTCACACACTCGCGCGCGCCTCTCGAGGGCGGCGGCGACCAGGTCGGCGTGCTTCTGGAGCGGATGGGCGCGCGCCGGGTTGGGCCGGGGCGCGGCGGGCTCGGGCTCGGGCCGAGCGGGGCGGGGGGCCTCCTCTGCTGAGGCCGGCGCGGCGCTGGCCCCGGCGCGGCGGACGACCTGGGCTTGGGCCCAGAGGTAGGTGCGGGTCAGGCGGGCGAGCGGGTCGTCGGGATCCTTGAAGTCGAGGATGTCCGCGAGGCTCCAGGCGTTGATCTCCCGCTCGTCGCGATAGTCGGTCCACCTCTTGAGAGCGCGTGTCGCGGGTTGGCTCAGGAACGGCCTGATCCCTTGGGCGCTCGCCCAGCGGCGCACGGCGTCCTTGGCCGTGGGGGGCAGCGGGACGACCGTGAGGCCCTTGGTCGATTCGAAGTGACGAATCGCGGCGCCGAGCACCGCGCTGCGCACGGCGGCGTTGGGCCAGACGCAGGGCAGCCTCGGGCTCTCGCCGCGCGCCTCGGCGAGCAGCAGGTCGAAGGCGACCTCCGGGTGCCGTTGCAAGACCTGATCGAGGACCTTCTGCGCGGCGCCGACCAGCCCGCTGGAGAGGGCGAAGGCGAGCAAGGGCTCGGGCACCTCGGGGGAGACCGGGTCGGTCGCGGGCTGGGCTTGCGTATCCGCCATAGAACACTCCCTGCGAGGGGGCGTTGTACGGCATCAGGGGGAGTGGGGGAAGTGGGTGCGCGCTCCAGCAGCATTCCGGGCCCACCGCCGGTGGACTCCAAGCGACCTATCGGCCGGAAACGGGCCCATCGAGCGCTCTACACGGGCCCCTGCGGCTTGGTCATACGGCCGCCGGGCTGCCAAGCGGACCCGGACGCCACACCTCCTGAGCCTCGGCAGTGACGCACCCGCGAGTCAAGCTCGGCTCCGACATCGAGCGGCAATCCGCATGCCCAGCGCGGGATTCTGGGAGGCCCGACTCGATTGACAAGAGAGCCAGACGGCGCCGGGCGTGGACGAACGCGCGCCGGGCGTGGAGAAGTACACGCCGGGCGTCAGGAGCGCTCTCAGGATGGCGTGCAATTACTCCCGAACGGTCTTCGGCGGGAGAAGCACCGCGCCGCCGGAGCGGCGAAGGGGTTCTCGCCCGCGCGATGGCCTTCGTCGATGACCGGGCGAGCTACGGGAGGCGGCCCGGCTCGCGGACGAGGCAGCGTCCACGAGGAATCGAGGCAAAGCGCTGGCGGCCAGCGGTGGAGGGGGCGCGCGCGGAGACGGTGGCGCGCAGGCGCGAGGCGGCAAACAAAAAGCCCGGAAGTCTCAAGGGCTTCCGGGCTTCATCCGATGTCGGGGAGACAGGATTTGAACCTGCGACCCCTTGGACCCGAACCAAGTGCTCTACCAGGCTGAGCCACTCCCCGAACCCCGGCCTGGTCGCCTTGCGAGCGGCCTGCCGGAACAGCGGAGCGAGCTATCTACTCGCGCTCCTGGCTTATGTCAACACCTTAGCTTTCCCGGCCATGCCATCCTTGAGTCGGGAGCCGAGAGGCAAGCTTGCGCCGGGTGGTCGCCGCTCGCACCGCTCCGAGCGGCTCCAGCCTGAGGACGAGCTGTCGATGGCGCGATCGGCGGCCTTTGGGAGCCGCTATCGGCCCGGGAAGGTGCCTGGGCGGCCCGTAGGGCCGTTTTCGATCGCCAAGCTTGCTTCATTACGGCTGGGGCTCGATCCCCTGCTCTACGGCCAAGTCTGGGCCTCTGGGAGGCCTTCCTGAAGGAGTTTGGACTGCATCGCAACTGCTCGAAATGACAGTGGAAATTCGCGGGCCTGGCCGCGGGCCGCCCAACCCTCCCCGGCAACTGGCCCACGCACGTCCGCCGGCCGGGGAGGGGCCGAAGTGCGGCTCCTATCCCGGCTGACGACCGGGCAGGGGCGATACCCCCGGGGGCCCGCGAACCGACCGGGCAGCAAGGCGTCTCTACGCCCCGGCACGGGAAGGGCATTCGGGAGCGCCGGTGTGCGCACGGCGCCTCGGCCGGCTCCTGATATCGCAGGGTTGCGGGGTCTGCCTGGGGCGCTCTCCCGCGCGCAGATTACCCTGCCGCCGATAGCTTGCGTGACCCCACCCGCGCCGATAGGGTCGGCCTCGATCCAACTCCCAACTGGGGAAGAGTAGCCCGCTCGCCCGTTTGCCGCCCTGGCTGGCGGCTCCTATACTTCCAGCGCCTTTCGCCCGTCCTGCGCGGGCGGGTCCGCCGCATCGGGCCAGAATGGCTTTCGGTGGAGAAACAGCCCATGAATCGCGGACTTGTAATCCCCCTGATCGCCCTCTTCGCGCTCGCCGCCCCGGCCTGGGCACAGGAGCCCGGCGCCGCCGCGGTCGCCCAAGCCCAGCGCAAGGCAGACCGCGAGGCGCTCAGGAAGGCCATCGACGGCATCATCGAGCAGACGGTGCTGTCGCAGTCGCGGGTGGGCCTGCAGGTGGTCAGCCTCGACGACGGCTCGGTCGTCTACGCGCGCAACGCCGACGAGCTGCTCAACCCGGCCTCCAACGTGAAGCTCTTCACCACCGCGGCCGCCCTCGCGCGCCTGGGCCCCGAGTTCAGGTTCGACACCGAGTTCCTCGTCGACGACCAGGCGAAGGCAAGGCGCCCGCGCAAGGGCCAGAGCCCGGGCGACATCCGCGGCAACCTCTACGTCCGCGGCAAGGGCGACCCCTCCATCACCACCGAGAAGATGTGGGGCCTGGCCAACGAGCTCTACTTCGCGGGCCTGCGCTCGGTGTCGGGCAACCTGGTGCTCGACGACTCGTACTTCGACGGCGACCGAATCGGCCCCGGCTTCGATCAGGAGGACAGCGACCGCGCCTACATGGCGCCCACCGGAGCGCTGTCGCTCAATTGGAACGCCGTCGGCGTCTATATCGGGCCGGGCGAAACGGCCGGCGCGCCGGCGGTGGTCGAGCTCGATCCGCCGAGCGACTTCTTCGTCGTCGAGAACCGGGTCACGACCACGCGCTCGCGCTCGCTGCGGCGCCTGTGGGTCTCGAGCGTCGCCGCCGGCGACAAGCAGCGCATCATCGTCTCGGGCCGCGTGCCGGTGGGCAGCTCGCCGGTTGCGGTCTGGCGCAAGATCGACAACCCGGCCCTCTACTTCGGGCACACCCTCAAGCAGCTCCTCGCGGCCCGCGGCATCCGGGTGCGCGGCAAGGTGGTCGCCGGCGCGGTCCCCGACGGTGCCCAGCCGTTCATGCTCCACCAGAGCGAGACGCTCGACCTCGTTCTCAAGCGCGTCAACAAGGTCTCTTCCAACTTCACCGCCGAGCAGCTCGTCAAGGCGATGGGAGCCCAGGTCTCGGGGGCGCCGGGCACCTGGGCCAAGGGCATCCAGGCTATCGAGGAGTTCCTGGCTACCGAGGTTGGGATGAGGCTGGGCACCTTCGTTATGAAGAACGGCTCGGGGCTCAACGACACCAACCGCTTCTCCGCGGCCCAAATTTGCAGGCTGCTGCGCTACATGTGGCTGCGCTTCCCGCTGGCGCCCGAGTTCTTGAGCTCGCTGGGCATCGCGGCCAAGGACGGCACCCTGCACTATCGGATGGAGGGCACCGACGCCGCCGGGCGGCTGCGCGCCAAGACGGGCACGCTCGAGAACGTCAGCGCGCTGTCGGGCTACGTCCAGGCGGTGGCCGGCGAGCGGTTTGCCTTCTCGGTGGTGGCCAACGATTTTCCGGGCCGCGCCAGCCCGGTGATCTCGGCCATCGACGCGCTCGGCGCGGCGCTCGCCGGCTTCGGCGAGGCGCCCGACTCGGCGCTCGCCCAGACGGCCGGGCCCGAGGAGCAGCTCGGGCCGCTCGCCGACCTGAAGGCGCGGATGGCCATCTACGAGAAGCTCGCCCAGGCGCGTGACCCGCGCAACGTCACCTTCCTGCGTACCGCGCTCAAGACCGAGCGCGACCCGGCGCTCAAGGCCATCGTCGCCGAGGCGGTCTACCGCAGCTCGCCCAACGACTCGAGCAGCGTGCGCGCGCTGGTCGAGAACTTCGACTCCGGCGCCGAGGTCTTCGGGCGGCTGCGCCAGCTCGCGCGCGACCTCGCCTCGGCGACCCCGGTGCTCGGCTCGCTGACGGAGGTGGCCGGCGAGGGCGACGCCGACGCGCTCGGGCGGTTCGTCGAGGTCGCCGCGCTCGCGAGATCGGACGAGGGGCTGATGCGGG
>JBMNNX010000355.1:0-5755 GCA_050942745.1 Myxococcales bacterium | reverse complement strand
GCTCGAGCCGATCAGCGAGGTGGCCCGCAATGCGCCCGACGAGCTCATCGCCGCGCTCTTCTCGACCCCGGAGCTGACCCGCGAGTCGGCGCTCGACGTCATCGCGAAGAGCCTGGCGGCCTCCTCCGAGCCCGATCACCCGTTCCCTTTGGCGGTCAAGCGCTCGGCGCGTTCGGTCGACCCGCAAATCGCCGAGTTCGCCCAGCACCTCGAACAGGGGCTGCTCTCCCGACTCGTCGGCGAGAAGAGCGGCGAGGAGGCGCCAAAGGGCAAGGCGGCCGGCTCCGAGGACAAGCCCGGGGGGTAGGCGCGAGGCCCCGCGCTGCGCTCACGGCCTGCGGCGGATTCTGGCGGGCCACGGTTTGGCGGCGTCCGACGGCTCCCGGCCGCGAAGGCGCGTGCTGGGAAGGCTTCTCATCACGCGCGCTGCTGCATCGCCTTCGCTCGTTGCCCGGAGAGACGCCGGGGCCTCCCAGCTCGCGTGTTGCGGCCTCGCTTTCGCGCGGGGCACGGCGAGACCCCCGGGCCTTCCGCTGCGTCGTGCCGCGGCGTCAGCCCTGCGCGCGGCCCGGCGAGATGCCGGGCCTCCCAGCTCTCGCGCGCCGCGGCTTCGCCCTCGCTCACGGTCCGGCGAGGCCTCGAGCCTTCCACCATGCGCCGCGGCCTCGCCTTGGCGTGAGATCCAGGCCCGGGCGGGATGTCGCGCCCGCCTACAGCAGCGCGTCGGGATCGAAGGGGCGCGCCTCGCGGGCGATGTGCGCGAGGTCGAAGCTTGCGACGAGGCTCCGAGCGTCGATCTCGCGCTCGGTCGTCAGTCCGCAGCTTCGGGCGAGCTCGGCGACGAGCCGCTCGGGCCGCACGCCCTGCTCGCGAAACCAGCGCACGGTCGTGTCGCCGTTTCGCTTGGAGAGCCGCTTGCCGTCGGGCCCGAACAGCAGCGGCACGTGCGCGTAGCGCGGCGCGCGAAGCCCCAGCGCCTCGATGATGTGAAGCTGCCGGGGCGTCGAGGTGAGCAGGTCGTCTCCGCGCAGCACGTGCGTGATGCCCATCAGCCCGTCATCGACGGCGGCGGCGAGCTGGTAGGCGTGGATGCCGTCGGCGCGGCGCACGACGAAGTCGCCGACCGACTGCGAGAGGTCGACGGCGACCCGCCCGGCGACGCCGTCCTCGAAGGAGCAGGCCCCCGGCTCGACGCGGAGGCGCTTCGACGGCTTGCGCCCAGCCGCTCGCTTGGCGGCCGCGGCCTCGTCCGTCAGGTGCCGGCAGGTGCCCGGATAGCGCGGACCGTCGTCCGCCGGGCCGTGAGGGGCGGAGGCGGCCGCGGCGAAGTCGGCGCGGCTGCAGTAGCAGTCGAAGGTGAGGCCGGCAGCCGCCAGCTTTTCGAGAGCCTCGTCGTAGATCGCCGTCCGCTCGCTCTGAAGGTACGGTCCGCGAGCGCCGCCGACGTCCGGGCCTTCGTCCCAGTCGAGGCCGAGCCAGCGCAGGTCCTCGAGGATGCCGGCGCTCCCCCCCGCCACGCAGCGCGGCCGGTCGAGATCCTCGATGCGCATGACGAAGGTGCCGCCGAGCGACCGCACGTGCAGCCAGGCGAGCAACGCGGTCCGAGCGTTGCCGATGTGCAGGTCGCCGGTCGGGCTGGGCGCGTAGCGGCCGCGGATGTGGGTCGTGGTGGAGGTGGCCACGGTCGAACTTGAAGACGCCGCGCGCGGAGCCGAGCGCTTCCAGGCTGTGGCGCCGGGCCGAGGCTCTCTCGAGCTGCAAAGCCGCTGACGGCGGCCCATCCGCGCGCGGCAGGCTACTTGTCGCGGGGCCTCAGCACGCGGATGGTCTTGTGCGGATCGACCGGCCGTCGGGACTTCTTCGGCTCGTCGGTCTCCTGCACCTCGTCGCCGGGGAGCTTGAAGGCCATTTCAGTCCGGTCGGCAGCCTGAAGCGGCGGGGCCTCGAGCGAGACCTTGCAGGGGAGGGCCTCGGGGGTCCCCAGGTTCTGGGTGCGGCCGCCGATGTCGCCGGCGACGTTGTAGAGCTCCATGCCGGCCGAGATGAGCTCGGAGTCAAAGCTCTTCTGAGGCAGGCGGGTGATGATGTTCTGCGACGGCGAGTAAAGGAACGACTCGAGCACGAGGTCGTCGCCGCGCCCGAGCAGCGCGCCGAACGCGACGAGGTCGGCCTCGACCGTCGCGGCGGCTTCCTTGGCGGCCTCGGCGACCGCGGGGGAGAGGCTGTTGGTCGCGAGGAGCGCGTTCAGCTTGGTCACCGGCGAGCTGCCGTGCAGCTCGGCCTTGGCCGTCACGTGCTCGCTCGGCGAGAGCTGGACGAGGCCGCCCACGGGCTCGCTGGTCGGCAGCAGCACGCGCCACAGGTGCTTGCCCGGCGGGATGGCTCTCAGGGTCAGAGGCGTCCGGCCCATCTCGCGCCCGTCGATAAGGACCTGCGCGCCGGCGGGGATCGACTCGATCTGCAGAGTCGCGGTCGGGGCGGCGAGCAGCTTCTCCCTCACACGCGCGACCGTGGCCGCGAACAGCTTGCTCGTCTCCTCGCCGGGGAAAGTGCGCTTGGGGGTGAGCGCGATGGCGTTCGCGAGCTCTCGCTCACCGACCTCGTCGTCGCCGGTCAGGTAGTGCACGACGGCGAGCGCGACGTGGGCGTCGGAGACCTCGTTGACGTCGGCGACGAGCGGCGCGGCCTCCTCGTAGCGCTCCAGCGCCTGCCGATAGGCCGCCGCGGCGGCCCCGAACTTGCGGCGCGCCTCGAGCTTCTGGGCGGCGGTGACCGCGTCGCGCGCTTCCTGCAGCGCCTTGGCCGCCTTCGCGTCGGTCTCGATCGCCAGCTCGAGCGGCGCCACCTCGCCGACGTTCTTCAGCTCGCCGGCGAGCAGCATCGCGGCCTTGCCGCCGGCGCGCACGGGGACGTCGCCGGTCAGGGGCGCGAAGGGCACGACGGCGATCTTGGTGGCCGCCGCGGCCGGAGAAGCGAGGATGAGCCCGACGAGGAGCGCGAGGATGGACGAGGGTGCAAATCGCATCGTTCAACGACCTCCGAGGTCTGACACTTATCGGTCATCGAGCGCCTTCGAGTCCAGTATCCGAGAGCCGATTCGGCCGAATTCGCCGACGCGGGCCGGACGCTCGGGGCGTTTTCCGGGCGCGCGGCTCAGCCGGAGGCTTTCGGGCGGCGCTCGAGGAGCGCGAGCAGTCGTGGATCGGAACGAACGAGGGTGAGCTCGGGGTCTGAGCGCAGGCGCGAGGCGTCGTCGAGCCCGGCCTCGAGCGCGCGCTCGAGCCAGCCGAGCGCCCGCTCGGCCGAGCCAGCGCGGGCGTGAGCCTGGGCGGCCCGGTAGGCGTGCTCGGCGTCGCCCGAGGCGCTGAAGGCGCCCTCGAAGCCCGCGGCGGCCTCCGCGAAACGTCCCTCGGCGTAGTCCACCTCGGCGACGGCGAGATCGCGCCCCTCGGGTCGAGGCCAGGCGAACTCGCCAGCGAGCTGCCGGGCGTCAGCAAAGCGCTTCTCGGCCAGCAGCAGCCGGAGGGCGGTCCGGGCGCTCGTCTCCGAGGGCTCGCGCTCGACCGCTTCGAGGGCGTAGGGGAGCGCCGCGGCGCTGTCCTGGTGCGCCTCGAGCACCAGCGCCCAGGTGAGCGCCCGGCCGGCCTCGGGCGGCTCGCTGCGCTCGATGTGGCGCAGAGCCTCGCGCGGATTGCTCGCGGCGAGCGCGCTCCAGGCGAGCAGGTCGCGGGCGCGGTTGCGGTGCTCGGGGGCGGCCGCCTGCTCGAGGACGAGGCTGCCGACGCGCTCGGCCTCCTGTTCGTTCCCGGCGGCGAGGGCGCGCCAGCCGCGATGGAGCGTGGCGGCGATCTCGGCCTCGCTCTCGGCGGCCTCGCGGGCACTCGAGCGCGCCTGGAGGTTGCGCATGGCGAGCAGCACGAACAGCGCGGCGACGAAGAAGAGGCCGAGCGCGCCGGCGATGAAGCCCGCCGCGAAGGCGACGATGGCGCCCACGAGCAGCGCGAGCGGCAGGCGACCGGGCCCGAGGATGCCGAGCAGCGCTCGCCCGCCGTCGAGGGGCAGGACCGGGACGAGGTTGATGGCTCCCCAGCCGAAGTTGATCCACACGAGCCGCTGGAGCCCGAAGGCGAGCAAAGGCGCCTGCGGCCGGGAGATGAGCTGGAGGGCGAGCACTGCGGCGCCGAGCACGAAACCGGCGAACGGGCCGGCGAGCGAGAAAAGGATGTCCGCGCTGCGGGCGAGCTGGCGCTCGGGCAGCGTGTAGCCTCCGAAGGCATAGAGCCGGATGCTCGCCCGCGTGCCGAGCCAGTGGGACATGAGCGCGTGGCCGAGCTCGTGGACGAGGATGGAGACGAGGACGACGCCCATCATCACCGCCAGGCCCGGGCCCGCGTCGATCTCCTTGTTCCCCGGGGTCGCCATCAGGCCCAGCAGCAGCGCCGCGAGCCAGAAGCTCGGCTCGATGGCGATCGCAACCGGGCCGAGGCGAAACTGGATGTCGAAGCCGCGTCGTTCCATCCGGCGCATGGTAGGCGCGCGACCCCGCGCGCGAAAGCCATTCCGAAAGCCTCGGCCGGACAGGCAGGCCCTGCGGCCGGTGCGCGGCTACCTGCCGAACGACGCGCAGTCGGGCGCCAAAATCGACAAGCTGGGCGGGAAGCTCACCACGCTGCG
Source organism: Myxococcales bacterium (assembly GCA_050942745.1). Taxonomy (GTDB): domain Bacteria; phylum Myxococcota; class Myxococcia; order Myxococcales; family UBA5297; genus UBA10939. The sequence goes on along the minus strand of JBMNNX010000355.1, from coordinate 1,081 downwards.
CCAGAAAGGAGCGCCTCGCACACCGAGGAGCAACCCAACTCCGAGCGAAGAACTAACAACTCCCCCCAGTCACCTTCGCCTGCTCGCTGTCCGCGCCGCAGGTGCCGGCGTCGCGGCCTCCGAGGCGAGGATCAGGCGCTCGCGCCGCTCGCGGCGCTCCTCGTCCTCCTTGCACTCGATGCACTGGGTGGTCACCGGCCGCGCGCTTAGGCGCCGCTCGTCGATGTCGAGGCCGCAGTCGTCGCAGACCCCGAAGGTGCCCGCTTCGATGCGCTTGAGGGCTTCGCGAATCTTGCCGATGAGCTTGCGGTCGCGATCGCGCAGGCGCAGGTCGAAGTTGCGCTCGGACTCGGCGCTGGCGCGGTCGTTCGGGTCGGCGTGGGAGAGCGACTCGTCCTCGAGCCTGTCGATGGTCTCGTCGTTGTTGGCCAGCAGGGCCGAGAGCTGCGCGTTAAGCAGCGAGCGGTATCGACGTAGCTTGGTCTTGTTCATCGCTCCTCCTTAATCGGCGCTGCTCCGGCCGTTGGCAGTGCGGAGTTTGCGACAATCCTACCAAACGCCCTCTTGCGTTTCGACGGCGCCAGCGAGCGGCCGGGAGGCTCGTCCCAAAGCGTTGGAGCAGCGGCAGGGCGGGCCGCGATGCGCACCGGAGGGCGAGCGCCTTGCCCGCGGTGCGCCGGGTTCGCGCCGCGAGGGCGAGACACCTGCGGCGGCCCTCCTGACGAGGCGGCTGCCCCTGCCAAGTCCACTCGCCAGCCCGCGGAGCAAAACGGGTTCGGATCGAAGAGCTCCTCGACTCCCGCTTCCGCCGCTCATGCGGGCGGAAGCTACGTTCCTTACCAACGGGTCCATCGGCGCTTGAACCAAGACCGGTCAGCCCGAGCGTAGGTCGAGCTTGAGAGGCCGAACTCGAGGGCCCCTCGCGGCCAGCCCAGGCCTCGCCGGTCCCGCAACCGCACGTGAGACCACAGCCGGTCCTAGGAGAGTGTCGGGAAAAAGCGCAGCACGCGCCTGGACGCCGAGTGTCCGATGGTTAGCTTGGCGTGTGCCATGGCACGGACATTTCGACCCTACACGTTGG
>JBMNNX010000185.1:0-13661 GCA_050942745.1 Myxococcales bacterium | reverse complement strand
CGGGACACAATCGCGCCCTACCTTCTGGAAGAGGTCGGCGAATTCCTCATCGGGAAACAGGTGCCCGCCGTCTCGATGCAACAGGGAGTAGATCGAGTTCGGCGACAACCACTCGGCACAGAATCGCACCGGATTCCGAAACAGGTCAGCACCAGCAGGCGTACGGCCAAGACTCATGGGGCGGCATCTTTCAGATGCCGCCCGCATCGTCTACAGAAAAACACTAGCCACCTAGAAGCTTCCGCCGACCGCGAGCGAGGCACCGCTCGAGGAGAGGATGACGGTGGGCACGGTCGGAACGGGCGCGGGCTTGTCTTCGCTCTCGTCGCCTGAGGTGAAGATGGTCAACAGCACCGCCGTGACAGCCGCGGCGCCGGCCGCACCGAAGCAGAGGTTGGCGATCAAGGCGTCGCGCTCGGCTCCGAGCGCTTCGGCCCGGGTGATCTGATAGGGCGCGCGCGTCCCGGCCCGTCCCTCGACCTCGCTGACGCGCGCGCCGAAGAAGCCGCCAACCCCGGCCGCGGCGAGGGCGACGCCACCCGCGGCCCAGGCTCCGGCGGGGATGGCGATGCCGCCGGCGCCTTCAGGCTCGGCCTTCAGGTTGGCAGCGACGGGAGCCTGCTCGGCCGGCGCGCGGCCGGCTACGGGGGTGAGCAGCAGCGAGATCTCCTCTGCGCCGTCGACCTCGATGGTCACGAACCGCTCGACGGGCAGGTAGCCATCCTTGACCACCTTGAGGGCGTGCTTGCCCGGCTTGCCCTCGACCGTGCACGGGGTCGTGCCCACGGCGGCGGCGTCGAGGTAGACCGTCGCGCCGCGCGCGCTGGTGGTGATGATGACCTTGCCCTTGGCCTCCTCCTCGCCGCGTAGCAGGCGCGGCAGCGCGGCGTGCACGTCCTGATGCAGGCGCCGCGAGGCGATGAGGATGGAGCGGTCAACCGAGGAGATGACCGTCGGTCCACTCAGGTCGACCAGGTAGAGGCGCACGAGATAGCTGCTCTCGTTGCGGTCGAGGGTGCCGACCACCATGCGATCCGCGGGCAGCCCGCCGGCGTGCGCGGCGATGCACGCGCTCTTTCCGTTGCAGGCCTGCAGGGCCGCGAAGCTCTGGGCACCGAGGAGCTGCTCGACCTGAGCCGAAGGCAGGACCGCGTAGGACTCGGTGGCGGCGACCGCCTCCAGATCGAGCGTGAGCTTGGCGGCGATGCCGGCGAGGTTGGGCGGCGACCAGAGCCGCACGACAGCCAGCTTCGTCTTCGCCTGGGCCTGCGCGGCTCCGCTGGGGAGCGCGAGCAAGGCGGCGATGAGCCCCAGCGCCTGTGCCCGGATCATCGAGGCGTCCTCCACAATGAGTGAAAAGGCGAACATCTTAGCAGAGGCGACGCTGCGGGCTTAGACTCGGGCGCACGCGAAGACCCGGTCGCGCCCGGCTGTTCCACCAGCCCACCCGCCGGCCCCAAGCCGAGATTTCCAGCCGTGAGCCGTATGCCCAGCGACGACACCCTCGACCCCGAGCTGCTCGCCGCGCTCGACGACGAGATCCAGACGGTGCGCTTCGTCGTCGAGCAGAACTACGCCGGCTGGAGGCTCGACCGTTACCTGTGCGCCAAGATCCGGCGGCTGTCGCGCACCAAGGCCCAGCGCATCATCCGCGAGGGCAAGCTGTCCGACCGGCCGCTCAAGCCGGCGACGCTGGTGACCGCGGGGCTGGTGCTCACCCTGACCCGGAAGCGCGAGCCCGAGCCCGAGACCCCGCGCGAGCTGCCGGTGATCCATCGCGACGAGGACCTGCTTGCCGTGGACAAGCCGGCCGGGCTGCCGATGCACCCGACGGCGCGGTACGTGACCGGGACCCTGGTGACCCTGGCGCGCGCGCTGGCCGCTCCCGGCGAGAAGCCCGACCCCGCGCACCGCCTCGACCGCGAGACGAGCGGCCTGGTGCTCTGCGGCACGCACCCGGCGAGCACCCGCCTGCTCAAGCTCGCCTTCGCCCGCGGCCAGGTGAGGAAGGCCTACCTCGCCATCGTCGAGGGCGCGCCCGCGGAGGACGCGTTCGAGGTCGACCTGCCGCTGGCCGTCGGGGGCGACAGGGTGCGCATCCGCGCGGTCGTCGATAGAGACCACGGCAAGCCCGCGGTCACGCGCTTCCGGGTCCTCGAGCGGCACGAGAAGGGCGGAGAGCGCTTCGCGCTGGTGCGCTGCGAGCCGCTCACCGGCCGTCAGCACCAGATCCGGCTGCACCTGTCGGCCGTCGGGCTGCCCATCGTCGGCGACAAGATCTACGGTCGCGACGAGGGAATCTTCGTCCGGTTCACCGAGCGCGCCCTGACCGAGGAGGACCACGCGGCGCTCAGGCTTCCGCGCCACGCGCTCCACGCGTTCGAAGCGGTCTTTCCCCACCCTCGCGACGGGCGCGAGATGCGCCTCGAGGCCCCGCTGCCGCGTGACATGAGGGACTTTCTCGCCGGAATCGCCCGCCCGGCTGCCTGATCGGCCGCCGCAAACCTCGGCCTGGCCCCGAACCGCGATAAGATCGTCCGCGTTTCCCACGCGCGAGGATTCGCTATGTCTCTTCCGGACTCGTCGGTCTCCCACCCCAGCCACGCTTGGCGGCTGCTGTGTCGCGCGGTGCCCGCCGCGGCTCTGTTGATGGCCGTTCTTCCCTTTGGCGAAGGCTGGGCGATGAACCAGCTCGCCAACCACAGCTTCGAAGATCCGGCGAGCACCGCCTGGACGCCGGAACTGCCCACTTCGGGTCTGCAGCCGGGCAGATTCGAGGTCATCAACATCTTCGCGCCCGACGGCATGCATGCCTTCCTCGCCTCATGGAACGCGACGGCGAACAACCAGACATCCGCCACGCTCTCGCAGACCTTCCAGGTCCCCACGGCCGCGCGCGCCAGCATGAGAGCTGCGTACATGACGTTCAAGACCGGCAACGTCACGGACTTAGTCTTCAAAATCCTCGTCAAGAGGGGCAGCACGGTGGTGTTCTCACAGGAGCTTCCCGCCGACGGAGACTGGGCGACCGCGGAGAGCGCTCCTTTCGATCTGGAGGCGAACACGCCGTACACCTTCGCCGTCCAGTGGGAGCTGGATCTGAAGAAAGACGCGACGGTGAACACCTACATCGACGACATCCGCGTCTCGCTCGCGCCCTCGGGCCTGAGCGCGTCGCCCCATCTCACGGAGACTCACGCCCAGCTCAACTGGAGCCCGAGCACCGGCACGGCTCCGGCGCTCGCCAGCACGCAGGCGTACGCCATCTATCGGGGCACCGCTCCCGGAAGCCTCTCGCAAATCGACCACTCCGACACCAACAGCTTCGTGGACACCGGGGCCGCAGCCAACACGACCTACTACTACGCGGTGTCGGACATCGACGTTTCGGGGCAGGAATCGCCGCTGAGCGCTGAGAGCAACCCGGTCCTCACCCGCCCGGCTGCCCCCGGAGCGCCGACGATAGTCTCGGCAACCGCACAGCAGATCGTGGTGAGCTGGACCAGGCCCGAGGGAGGTAGTGGCCCACTGGCCTACAAGGTCTACCGCGCGAGCGTGGAGGGCGGCACGGTCGGGTCCTTCACTCCAGTCGGCTCGGAGCTGACGGACCTTCAGTACGCGGATTCGACCGTGGCGTGCGGCTCGACCTACCGGTATCAGGTTCGGGCGAGGAACGGCTCGGGTGAGGGCGTTGCAGCCGAGTCGCCAGAAGTGCAAACGTCCGCCTGCACGACAACCGTAGGAAATGGCAACGACGCGGGAACGGGCGGCAGCGCCTGCCCGGGCGCGGCCAACGGGATCGTCGTAGACAAGTTCACCCTGCGAACCAACAACGGTACCGACACGGTCAGATCGATCAGCGTGGCGCTGACCGATCACCAGCCGGTGAGGCTGGTCGAAATCCTGTCGGGCGGCTCCGCGGTCGGCTCGGCCGAGCCGACCTCGACGAGCGTCGCGATCGACGTCAACCTGTCGGCCAGCCTCCAAGAACAGACGTACGAAATCCGCCTTTCGCCGCGCGGCCATCTGGAAATGCCAGAGAGCAGCTTCACCGTGGGCGCCCACGTCAGCGGCATCGACCACGACTACGACCAAGCGGTCATCGAGGACTCGCCCGGCAACGCGCTGGTCATCGACAACCTCCCGCCATCCGGCACCTGGGGTAGCAGCCAGGCCGGGGACGCGCGGGTCGATCTCGCCTGGACGAAATCCGAGACAGGGGCGACTTCCATCGTTCTGCGCTCGACCACCCTGGCTGCGCTCACGCAGATCGAGCTCGAAGACGGCCAGCTCCCGCCCAGCTTCGGCAACGACGTGACCGTGGTCTACGTCGGCACCAACCAGTCCAAGGCCGATACCAGCGTGGTCAACGGCACGGACTACTACTACAAGCTCTTCGTCGGCGACGGGTGCTCGAACTACTCGACCGGAGCCATCACCGGGCCGCTGACTCCGAGAGGCACCAACACCGTCGCCGACGCGGCCAACGAGCCGCCGGGCGGCGACGCTTGTCCCGGCGACACCACGCCCGTCGCGGTCGATCGGTTCAGGCTCTCGGCCTCGAATGGCTCCGACCGCATCGAGTCGGTGAGGGTCACCCTCTCGCCGCAAGACTCCTACCTGGCCGTCGGCCTCGTCGAGATCACCAGCGCGGACGGACAGACGGTCTACGGCTCGGCGATACCTTCCGGGGACGAGGTCGTCGTCAGCGTCGGCGCGCCTTCCCATCCGGACCTCATCGCGCGCGACGGCCCCCCTGTGCCCTATCTGATTCGGCTCGCGCCGCGCCCGCCGTCCGCCATGCCGGCGCCTCCCGGCCAGATCCACACGATCGGCGCCACGGTGACTGGGCTCGACTGCTTCAACGACACCCAGATCAACGACAGGAACAGCGCCGCGCTCACCATTGACAACGAGTCGCCGGCGGCGGCGAGCTGGACGACGGTCACCCCGGACGACGCCTCGGTCCTCCTCAACTGGCAGGGGAGCACCGGCGCAAGCGGCTACCTCGTCGTGCGCTCGGAGTCGGCCCTCGGGCCGAACGACAAGCCAGCCGAGGGCGTCGCCTACGACGATAACGACAGCCTGCCGGGCCGGCCCGATGCCAAGGTCGTCTACGCGGGCTCGGGCACATCGCACCCCGACACGACCGCCGTCAACAACACGACCTACCTCTACACGCTGTTCGCCTATGACGCCTGCCACAACTACTCGCCCGCCACGGCGAGCACGCCGCAGACGCCGACGCGAACCATCCTAACCATCGGCGACGCATCCATCCCCGAGCCCAATGACGGCGACGTCCTCTGCCCCGAGCCGATCGCCTCCACCTTCGACGTAAACGCGTTCACCCTCCAGCGGTCGCGCGGCAGCGAAGAGATTTCGGAGATGGTCATCGAGCTCTCCGAAGGCAGCGCCGAAGGGATCAAGGAGCTCGAGATCTTCTGCGGCAGCACCCGAAACGGCTTCGCCTCGCCCACCGGCGACGAGCTCTCGCTCACGCTCACGAGGCCCATCTCGGTGGAGCACGAACAACCGGTCGAGTGCCTCATCCGCGTCACCCCGAAGGCGCTCGCCGAGATGCCGGCGCCCCCGGGTGCCTTCTATGCGATCCAGGCGCGGGTCACCGAGGTGACGACCAACGCCCAGGTCGAGGCCAACGACGCCACCAGCGGGACCCTGCGCGTAGACAACGAGTCGCCGTCGCCTTCGCTCTGGGACACGGTTATCCCGGGGAACGCGACCCTGGACCTGACCTGGACCAACGGCGAGGGGACCGAACGAGTCCTCGTGCTTCGTACCACCGTCGAGAACGCCGACGACGTCCCTGCCGAGGGCGAGGTGTACGGGCTAGACACCCAGCTCGGCGACAGCACGGTCGTCCACTTCGGCCAGGGGACGAGCGCCAAGAACATCGGCCTGCTCAACGGCAGGGAGTACTGGTTCACCGTCTTCGGCCTGGACGAATGCCGCAACTACTCGGTCGGCACCAGGACCGGGCCCCACTCTCCGGGCGAGGCGACGAACATCGTCGGCGACGGCGTTGACCCGCAGGACTCGACCGCCTGCCCCGGAGACGCGGCCCTAATGCTCGACACCTTCACCGTCGCGACCACGCTCGGCATCGACTCGTTGAAGGGGGTGACAGTCGAGCTGTCGGAGGGCGCGGGCTCGGTGCTGTCGCTCGTGGAGATCGTGAGCGAGGACGGCGCCACCGTGTACGGCTCGAAGGACGGCACCATCGGCGATTCCGTCAACGTGGTGCTGCAGACGCCGGTGTCGTTCGGCACCGAGCCGAAGACGCTCGCGATCCGCGTCACGCCGAAGAGCCACGCGGAGATGCCCGCGGTGCCGGGCGCGACGGTGAGCGTGACCGGGCGCGTCCGCTCCATCGATAGCAAGAACACCGCAACCGGGCGCGACACGAACAGCGCGACGATCGCGATCGACAACGGCTCGCCCGCCGCGCCGCAGTGGAAGCCGGCGGTCGAGAGCGGCGCCGAGCTGCAGCTCGCCTGGACGAACCCCGAGGACTCCGACCTCGCCGGCGTCCTGCTGGTGCGCGGCAGCGCCGAGCCTGCCGACGTGCCGGACGAGGGCGCCGAATACGCCGCCGGCGACACGGTCGGCTCGAGCAAGGCGCTCGCCTTCGGCGATCTGGCGACCTACACCGACAGCGCGCAGGGGCTCGACAAGGTGGTCTACCGGCTCTTCGCGCGGGACACTTGCGGCAACTACTCGGCGCCCGCCGAGCTCGAGCCCCGCAAGCCTTCCACCGACGGCGGCGTAGACGTGCCGCCGGGACCGGAGCTCGGCGCCTACGACATCGGCGGCTGCGGCTGCGGGATGGGCGGCGCGCCGATGCTGGCGACCGGCCTGCTCGCCGCGCTGGGCCTGCTCGCCATGCCGCGCCGGCGCAGGCGGTAGATCGCGCGAAAGCCGAAGGGGGAGACACGATCGCCCCGGCCGCCGCGCCGGGGCCCCGGACCCTCGAGAACCCTGGTGCAAGCATCCACGCCCGAGCGCTTCGTCGTCGCCGTCCATTCCGGCCATTCCATCGACGAGAAAGACTGGCGCGGCTCGTTCCGCAGCGCGCTGGGAGGCCGAGGCCTGCGCCTCGGCGAAGACGGACAGATTTGGCGCGAGCTGCACGGCGGGCCGCTGTCGGTCGGCTCGTACCGGCTGCTCGATCCCGACGAGGCGAGCGCGGCGTTTCCCGGCGCCCCGTGGCTGAAGATGGAGCCCTGCTGCCCCTTCGTCGGGCGCCTTGCAGGCTTCCTCACGTGGACGCCCTTCGTCGTCTGGGAGCCGCCGCGCGCGGGCGTGGCCGGCCTGAGCGAGATCGTCGTCGCCATCCTCAAGGAGGCCCGCGGGCTCATCGCCCGGGTCGCCGACGACCGCATCGCGCATCCGATCAGAGAGGCTTCGTTCGACCTCTCGGACCTGACCAATCGCTGGGGCTTTGGCGACGGGGAGCTGTTCCTCGCGCGCGAAGAGGGCGACTACAGCAGCTACGCGTGCAAGACGGTCGAGGCGGCGCTGAAGGCCGAAGGGCTGTCGGGCCACGTGCAGTGGGTGGGGACGAGCCACAACAACCTGAGGCTCGGCTGGGTCGAGGTCCCCTCGCGCCTGCGCTCTCGGCTCGGCCTCGCGCCCAAGCTCGTGCCGGCGCTGTGGCGCACCCGCGGCGACAGGCTCGTCCTGGTGCGCAACGCCAAGCAGGAGCTGACCGGCAAGTCGATGAAGCTGTGGGCGTTCGACTTCAGCGTCGCCGACGACCGCGCCTTCTGGGAGCCGGCCGAGGCCAACGAAGGCACCCAGAAGAGCTCGGCCTGACGCCCCGGAAGGCCGCCTTCGCCGAGGCTGGCACCGCAGAGGCGCTCGGCTCAGTGGTCGAGCCTCTCGACCCGCCGGCCATGGGGAGGTGACGCGCGGAGCCTACTTCGGCGCTCCGTCCAGGCCGAGCTGCTGCCAGCGCTTCTGCTCCTCGAGCCTGAACTTCTTGGCCTCGACCCGCTTGCGCATGTGATCGAGCTCGACCTTGAGCCCGGGCGACTTCGCGGCGGCGGCCTCGGCCTCGCGCAGCGCGAGATCGAACCGCCCGATGCGCTCGAGCAGGTTCGCGTAGCGCCAGCGCAGCCCCGCGTCGTCGGGCCGCATGGCGAGCGCCGTGCGCATGAACCCGAGCGCCTTGGACGCCTGCCCGTCGCGCTCGGCGGCCGAGGCCTCCATGCTCAGCGCGCGCACGCGCATGCTCACGTCGATTCCGGGCGGCAGCTTCTTCAGCGCCTCTCGGCAGGCCTTGGTGTTGCCCCGGCTCAGCTCGAGCCTCGCCAGGGTCATGACGACCTCGGCGTCGAGCGGGAAGCGCTTGAGCCCCTCGCGCTCGAGCAGCTCGATGGCCGCCTCGAAGGCGTTGGTCATGATGAGCGCGTTGACGCGCGTGAGGAGCCCTGTCGGCTTCTCGGGCGCCAGCACGGTCATCTTCCCGCCGATCCGGTAGACCTCGTCCGGCTGCCGGCGCGCCGAGGCGGCGCGGGCCAGCCTTTGGAACGCCGGGAGCGACTCACCGTGCCGCTCCAGCGAGGCGCGCGCGACGGCCTGCGCCTCGTCGATGCGGCTCTGCCCAAACAGCGCGTCGGCGAGCGCGAGGATCGTGGCCTCCTCGTCGGGGACGGCCTCGAGCAGCTCTTCGGGCTTCTGGAAGGCGCGCGTGACCTCCTTGAGCGCGTCCCGGTCGCCCCGCTCGAAGGCGAGGCGGTACTCGAGGCGCGCCTGGCGCTCCTGGCCTATCGCGCGCAGCGCGCGCGCGGCGAGCCGGTGCGGCTCGGGCCGGGCGGCGTTGAGGAACATGGCGCGGCTCGCCCAGGCGACGACGCGCTCGGGGCGCAAAGGCCGCTCATTGGCGTAGGCCCGGGCGACCACGAGGTGCGCGAAGTAGTCGGCCGGGTGCCTCGCCGCTAGGTCCGCCGCGAGCCCGGCGAGCTCGTCGGCGGCGACCGCGCCGATCTTGCCGGCGAGCGCCTTGCCGTCGGACTCGAGCGAGCGCAGCGAGTAGCCGAAGACGGGCACTGCCACCACCAGCGCGACGGGCAGCGCGATGAGCACGTGGGCCCGCCGCACCTTCCGGCTGGTCTCGCCGCGCGAGGCGACCAGGGCGAGCGCGACCATCGCCGGCACCGCGAGCCCGCCGAGCTCGAGCCCGAAGTCCACCAGCTCGTGCAGCCCGATGGCCGCGAGCCCGAAGGCGCAGGCGAGCCGCTCGACGTCTCCGGCGGCGCGCCGCGCCCCGCCGAGGAGGGCGACGACCGAGGCTCCGAGGACGAACAGGCCCATCGGCACGCCGAGCTCGGTGATCCACTGGAAGACGATGTTCTCGGGGTGCGTCACGGTCGCGCCGAGGGCGACGTCCTGGAAGCGCTGGAAGGCCGGCTCGAACGCGCCGCGGCCCACGCCGACCAGCCAGTGATCGACGACCAGCGGCAGGAAGCTCGGCCAGAAGGAGATCTTCGAGTCCTTCACCTTTTCGAGCGAGTCGGCGGTCGCGAGCTCCTGGGCGAGCGCGTCCCACGCGAGGTAGGCCGAGATGGCGAGCACGGCGAGCACCGCGCCGGGGACGACGAGGCTCTTGGCGTCAACCGGCCGGCCCTCGCGCTCGCTGCGGCGCGCCGAGTGGACGGCGATGCCGAGCATCACCTGGGCGACGACGAAGGCGACGATGCCGCCGCGCGACAGGGTGAGCAGCACGCCGGCGCCGGTCGCCACGTAGGCGAAGGACCAGATCGTGGCGATCTTGCGGTCGCGCTCGCCGAGCACCCGCGCGAGCAGCGCGGTGGCGCCGAGGGCGAGGAAGCTCGCGAGGTGGTTCGGGTTACCGAAGGTCGAGAGGAAGGGAGGCTGGGCGTAGGTGTAGCTGAAGACGCCGAACAGCTCGGTCGCGCCCCACAGCGCGTGGCCGAAGCCGACGAGCGCGACGACGAGGCCAGCGACGCCGAGCAGGGTCACCATGCGCTTGCGCGCGCGGCGCGAGCGCGCCACCTGGGACGCCGCGAAGAAGGCGCACAGGTAGGTGAGCGCCTTGACGAGCTCGCGGGCGGTCGCCGGCGGATCGAGCGACAGCGGCCGCCACGCCGGGTAGAGCTCGAGCGGCCCGAGGACGAAGTCGAAGAGCTCGCGCGTGCTCGGCGCGAGCAGCCCCACCACCGCCGGCGGCAGAGGGACGAGCTGGAAGGCGATGAAGGCCGCGGCGGCGCCCAGCGCGAGGCCGGGGGCGGGCACGAGGAAGGGCTCGCCCGAGCGCATCGCGGCTGTCGCGGCGAGGGCGCAGGCGGCGAAGGCGATCGCCGCGGCGACGCCTGTCGCCCACGGATGGACGGTGGCGATGGCGAGGGGACAGAAGACGGCGACCGCGCCGACCGCAATCTCGGTCGCGGTCCAAAGCCACTGCGCGTGTCGGATGCGGCCCTGACGCTCGGATTTCCCGGTGTTCACGCGGGCCATGCTACACAGCGACGCGCCCATTCCAAGAGAGGCGCGCAGGCGCCGTCGCCGCGGGCGAAAGGGCAGGCGAGCCGTTGGCGGCAGCTCTCCGGCGGCCCGAGCGCTGTCCCGTTTACCGCTTGCGGCACCGCGAGCACGTTGTCAGAATTCCGCGCCCATGTTGCGAACACTCCTCGTCAGCGCCTCGCTCATCGCACTCCTCCCAGCCTGCACCGACCCCTGCGTCGAGCTCGGAGAGAAAATCTGCGAGTGCGAGAGCGTCTCGCCGACCTCGTACGACGCCGACCAGTGCAAGGTCGAGCTGAACAAGGAGGCGTCGCTCATCGAGATCAGCGACGAAGCCCAGGACCGCTGCGAGCAGCTACTCGACGGCTGTAGCTGCGACGCCCTGGACACGGCGGAAGGCAAGCGGGCCTGCGGGCTTGCGGCCGCGCCTTAGATTCGGACGAATCGGCCCTTCTCCCACCGCTGCCCCGCGGGACGCCGGCCCCGACGCCCTGGCTCCGAGCCGCGCGAGCGCTGATCTGCGGCGCGCTCGCCCGCCGCAGGCGCCTCTCGAAGCGGGCAGGGACCGACCGAGCAGGCACCCTCGCCCCCCGCGCAACGCGTCCGCCTTGCAGGCTGGCAGGCCTGTGAGGATCTCTTCCCCATGAGATTGGAGCGGCTCGAGCACCCTCCGATCCGCTGGTCGCGCGAGCTGTGGCGAGTAGGCGGCGCGCTGCTCGTCTGGGCAGGTGGCGAGTACCTCCGCGTGCGGCGCAAGCCGCGGACGCCGGTCGAGCGCAAGGCCCAGCGGGTCCTCAACCGCATCGACCGCATCGCGCGACGCCACTTCTACCGGCCGAGCGTGGCCCTGCTGGCCGACCGCATCGCCGACAGCATCGTCTTCGCCGCGATGCCGCTCGCGTGCACGCTCGCGCTGCTGCCATACGAGCATCCGCGCCGGCGTTTCCTCGCCGACGGCCTGCTCATCGGGCGGGCCGCGACCGCCACCGGCGCGGTCAACGAGACCATCAAGTTCCTCACCCCGCGCGAGCGGCCCTTCGCGTTCGCCGACCCGCAGGCCGAGGGCTGGGATCGCTACGGCTCCTTCTTCTCCAACCACACCAGCGCCGCCGCGGCGATGGCCGCGACGACCTCGTTCATCGCCCAGGCGCGCGGCGCGAGCCCCTGGGTCGCGGTGCCGCTCTTCGCCCTGGCCTCGTTCGTCGGCTACCTGCGCATTGCGGGCGACAAGCACTACCTCACCGACGTCGTCGCCGGCGCCGCGTTCGGCGTGGCGACCGGGGCGTTCTTCACGCGCAAGCTTGTATGATCCGGCTCCTTCCAAACGACCGAAGGAGCGACCATGCGTTCGAAGCTTCTCCTGATCGCGCTCCTCGCGCTCGCCGCCTGCGGCGGCTCGAGTGACTCGTCCCTCGACGCCGGGCAGGTGCCCGACGCGCAGAGCGAGGCCCAGGACTCGGGGACTCATCCAGCCGACGCGTCGGCCGACGAGCCTGACGCGCGTCTCCCTGAGGATGCGGGCCTCGTCGAAGACGCGGGCCTCACGGACGACGCGGGCCTGGCCGACGATGCGGGCCTCACGGACGACGCGGGTCTGGCCGACGACGCGGGCCTGCCGCCGCAGACCGAACAGGAGCCGAACGACGGCGCGTCGGAGACGGAGGTCAATCCGTTCGCTCCTCCGGGCGCGATCACCGGAGCCATCGATCCGGCGGCGGACATCGACATCCTGAAGCTCGAGCTGCGCGCGGGCGACGTCTGGGTGTGGACCCTCGCCCCGCAGGCGCAGAGCCTCGCGCCGCACCTGGCGGTCTTCGAGGCAGCCGACGTCGTCCCCGATCTCGTGGCCATCGGCGCCGCGGGAGAGACGGTCGAGCAGGAGCAGCTCGTGCTCGCCGACGGGCTGTGGTACGCGGCGGTGCGCGACGAGCGCAACGTCTCGGGCTCGGCCTCGGTGGGCGGACCGGGCTTCACCTGGCGCCTCGACGCTCGGGCCGAGACGCGGGCGCCGACGCCGATCTCCTTCCCGTCAACGGTCGCGGGAGCGCTGCGGCACCGGTTCGCGATTGCGCTCTACAGCTTCCACGCAGATGCGGACTTCGCCTTCGACATCGACCTGCGCGCCGACCGCAAGAGCCCGCGCTCGGACATGGACTCGCGCCTTTCGCTCTACAACGCGACGACGCGGAGATGGGTCCACACCAACGACGACCAGTCGGGCACGACGACCGACTCGCACATCGGCGGCGACGGCCTGTCGGCGGGCGGCGAGTACTGGCTGCTCGTCGAAAACGTCAACCCGGTGGCAGGGGATTTGTCGTTCGAGCTGGTGCTGACGCTGCGGCGGTAGCTCGAGCGCATCGCTTCGGGCCGGGTCGATCGCTTTCCCTCCGCTCGGCGGCCGTGACTTCGGCAGACCCCGAGTTCTCGGCATACGATGGGCGCTCGTCGGATCGACCATGCGCGCCCGCCTCTTCATTCCGTTCCTGCTCGGCCTCGTCGCCGCCAAGCTCGCGCTCGATCACGTCTGCGACGTCGATCTGATGTGGCACCTGCGCCTCGGGCTCGACATCCTCGAGCGCGGCAGCATCCCACAGGCGGTCGAGTACGCCTGGGTGATCAAGGATGCGCCATACCGCGCCAACGACTGGCTGGCCCAGCTCCTCTTCGCCCTCGCCTTCAAGGCCGGCGGGCTCGTCGGCGTGGGCCTGTTCAAGGCGCTGATCGTCGTCGGCATCGTCACTGTCCTCTACCTCGTGTCGCTCGAGCGGGCCGAGGGCAACCGGCCAGCCGCCGGGCTCGCGGTCGGCGCGATGCTCTTCGTCGCGGCGGCCAACTTCATCGCGCGGCCGCTGCTGTTCGGGCAGCTTTGCCTTGCGCTCGAGCTGCTGCTCATCGAGCGCGCGTTCCAGGGCAAGCGGTGGGTGCCGTTGGCGATGGCCGGGCTCTTCGCCTTCTGGATCAACGCCCACGGGAGCTGGGCGGTAGGGCTCGGCCCGCTGGCGGTCGCCGGCGGCGCGGTCCTGCTGCCCTTCCACAAGTGGCGATTCGTGTCGCGGCCCGTGGAGAGTCCGGCCCGTCGGACGGTGCTGCTCAGCCTCCTCGGGCCCCTCGGCGTCGCGCTCACCCCGCTCGACTGGAAGGCGTGGATTCGG
>JBMNNX010000184.1:0-13703 GCA_050942745.1 Myxococcales bacterium | reverse complement strand
GCTGGGTCTTCTTGGTGCGCATACGTCTTCTCTCCCCGCCCTCGTCCTACAGTAATTGCGAGTGGGGTCGGTGTCTCACGCACGTTGGCACAGAGGGCAGAGGCTGGCGTGGCCTGCTTCCGAGCAGTTGTGCCGGTTGAAGAACCCGCCCTCGAGCGTTGACACGATCCATTACAAGCGGCCCGGCGTCTTCCCATCCGTACTGACGATCTGTCGCGGGCTGCCCGCGCGCCGTTTCCGTCTGGCCCGGTCGCTCTACTACTTCTTGATCGATTCCGATCGGAACCGCGAACGGCTTGTTGCCGATTCACCGCTCGTCCCCGGTCGGCTCAGCGAGGCGAACGCCTTTGCCGCGGAACTGCTGGCTCCCGTCGAGCGTCTTGCGCAGTTGGCCCCGGCCGACGGCGTCTGGACGATGGGCATCCTGCGGAACGCGGCGCGCGCTTTGTCCGTGTCGCCAAGAGTCGTCGCTCATCAGGTCGAGAACCGTGGGCTGGGCGTGCTCTCGATGACCTGAGCGCCAGAGCTCGTGCGGCGGCCGTAGCTTGTTGCGCGCCGCTGCGAAGTCTCTTGGAGCGACTAACCAGCCCTTTCCGCGGTGGGCTTTGCGAATCGGACACCAAGATGGCCTTCCGCGGGGGCTCGGCTCCGAGGCTCCCGCGGGTCGCCTCTACGCTGGCCTGACCGGTGGCCGGCGGATTGGCCCAACTCGCGCGAAGAGGCTCGCAGGAACTCTCGAGGGCGCTCCCGTCCTTCACGAGTCTTCATTCAAGGCTCGCCAGTCGGTCAAAGCGGCTGCCTCCAGCGCCTCAGCGCCCGATCTCCCGCCTCAGAATCCTTGCCCCGTCGCCGGCCGCCCACAGCGCCGTCTCTCCCACCGCGCAGGCGCGCAGCCGCGCGGTCGTCCCGGTGTTCTCCTGCGTCCATCCCTCGCCCGTCCTGTGCAACAGCACCGTCCCGACCAGCCACAAGTCCTCGCCCGCCGAGCAGACCGCGAAAAGCCCGTGATTGGTCACCGGCTGCGAGCGGGTCCAGACGCTGCCGTCCCAGTGGAGCACGATGCCTCGGCTCGAGACGGCCCAGACGTCATTGGCGGCGCGGCCCGCAATGGCCTGCAGGTCGATGCCGGGCTCGGTCAGCGCGTGGCTCCAGCCCGCGCCGTCCCAGTGAAGGATGCCCTCGTCTCCGACCAACCAGACCGAATCGCGCGCCGAGCCCCAGACGCCGCGCAGGTCCATGGAGGAAGGCGGCCGCATTTTCGACCACGCGCTGCCGTTCCAGCGCAGCGCCTCTCCAAACTCGCCGACCGCCCAGACGTCGTCGTCGGCCGAGCCCCAAAGGGCCTCGAGCCGCGTGCTGGTCGGCACTTCGGCCTGCGTCCAACTCGACCCGTCCCAGCGGATGACGGTGCCCCGCTCGCCCACTGCCCAAAGGCTCTCGCCCTTGCCCCACAGACCCCGCAGGTGCGCGGTCGTCGGGCTGGGGACGGCGCCCCAAGCGCCGTACTCGTGGCGGAGGATGACGCCGCCAGCGCCCACGGCCCAAGCGGCGCCAGCCAGCTCCCAGATCCCCTCGAGCTGCCGCGGGGCGACGTCGAGCTGGCGCTCCCAGCCGTCGGCGCCGTAGTGGTAAATGCCGCCCTGCTCGCTGACGGCCCAATGGTCGAGGAGCATTCGGCCCCAGACCGCGGTGATGCGCTCGGAGATCTCTGACGCGGAGCGAATCCAGCTCACGCCGTTCCAGCGCAGGAACGTCCCGCCGTCACCGACGATCCACACGTCGTTGGCCATGCTGCCCCAGACGCCGAGCAGGTCTACGGACGGCGCGGACGTCGTCACCTGTGCCCACGCCGCGCCGTCGAAATGCAGCACGGTCCCTTCGGCGCCGACGGCCCAGACGTCGTCAGTGCTGGCGCCCCAGACCGCGTTGAGGTCCACGTCGACGGGCACATCGACCAGGCTCGGGCCGTCCCCAGCGAGCCGCAGGACGGTGCCGTGCTCGCCGACGGCCCACACGTTCGCAGCGTCGCAACCCCAGACCGCTCGCAGCGTGCGCGAAGTCGGCGCGACGACCCCGGTCCAGTCGGCGCCGTTCCAGTGGAGGATCGCTCCGCTCCGGCCGACCGCCCAGACGTCGTTGCCGGCCGCGCCCCAGATCGCGTGGAGATCGCTCGCGACAGGGCTCGGCTGCTCGGTCCAGGCCGCGCCGTCCCAGCGCATGAGCAAGCCGCCCGAGCCGACGGCCCACACGTCGTCCGCGCGGCTGCCCCAGAACGCCTCGATGGTCGCGCGCGACGGCGACTCGAACCCGCGCCAGGTCGAGCCGTCCCAGTGAAGCAGCGTGCCGTCGGGCCCGCCGGCCCAGATGTCGGCGCTCGACGCGCCCCACAGCGCGCGCAGCCGCCGCGCGGCAGTGGTCGAGTGGCGCGACCACGCGGTGCCGTCCCAGTGGTCGATCATCGATCCGAACAGCCAGACGTCGTTCGCGCCCGAGCCCCAAAGGGCGCTGGCCGGCTCGATGCCCGGGCCCGGCGCGGGCGACCAGCTCAGGCCATTCCAGTGCAGCACGAGCCCGAAGCCTCCGATGGCATAGACGTCGTGCGGACCGCTTCCCCAGACGGCCTGCAGCGAAGCGATCGTCCCGCTCGCCGTGTGCGTCCAGGCCGAGCCATCGAAGTGGCAGATGCCGCCGTAGCGCCCGATGGCCCAGACGTCATTCGGGCCCGTGCCCCAGACCGCGACTCCGCGCCCGCTGAGCGGCATCTGGTGCGAGGTCCAGGCCGAGCCGTCGAAGTGGTGTGCGAGGCCGCCGTCCCCGACCGCCCAGAGGTCGTCGCCCGACGAGCCCCAGAGCCCGTAGAGATCGACACCCGCCAGCGAGGGGCTGGACCAGCCCGCGCCGTCGTAGCGCGCCAGAAGTCCCTCGAGGCCGGCGACCCACGCCTCTGTCGGGCCGCCGACCCAGACCGCGTTGAGCCGCACGTTCGCCGGCGCGGGCAGCTCGCTCCACGCGCTGCCGTCCCAGCGCAGGACAACACCCTGCTCGCCGACGGCGAAGACGTTGTCTGGGGCGCTGCCGGAGATCGCGGCGAGGTACTTCACGGTTGGCACCTCGACCCTCGTCCAGCGTACGCCGTCCCAGTGAAGGACTGTCCCGGCGCCGCCGACGGCCCAGACGTCGTTCGCAGCCGCGCCCCAGGCGCCGTTGATCTGCTCGCCCTGAGGCAACGGGTTTGACCAGCACCAGCCGTCTTTCGTGCAGCTCTCGGGCGCGCAGACGTTGGGCACACCGCCGGCGCCGCAGGCCGCGCCCCCGCCGCAGACGCCGCAAAAGACCGCGCGCACCTCGCCGCAGAGGTCGCGCTCCTCGACCCGCCCGCACTGCTTGCCGAGGCGGGCGCAGAGCTCCTCGTCGGTCTCCGGGCAGCCGCAGGCATTCGCCCTGCCGCCCGCGCCGCAGGTGAACGGCGCCTCGCACTCTCCGCAGCCGACGGTGACGCGGTGGCCGCAGCCGTCGTCGAGCTCGAGCGCGCCGCACGAGGCCGCCGCCCCGGCGCAGAGCGCCTGCGCGCTTTCGGGCGTGCAGCCGCAGACGTGGGGCGTGCCTCCTCCGCCGCAGGTCTCGGGCGCCTGGCACTCGCCGCAGCGGACGTCGCGGATGCGCCCGCACCGGTCCGCGAGGCTCAGCCGTCCGCATTCGACGTCGCGCGAGGCGCACAACTCGGCGTCCGACTCCGGCTGGCAACCGCAGCCCTCGCCGGCGCAGCCGCAGACGTTCTCGACACCGCCGCCGCCGCAGGTGAGCGGCGACTCGCAGGCCCCGCAGCGGATGGTCCGCCCGCAGCCGTCGGGGATGTTGCCGCAGTTCTTGCCCTTCTCCTCGCAGGTGATCGGGACGCACTCGGCGATGACCTGCTTGCCGCCGGTCTCGGACTTGCGATCGCACGAGGCGAGGGCGAGCAGCAGCGAAAGAGAGGTGATGAGGAGGCGCATCATTTCCCTGTCCCGGAGCCCGGCCTTCGAGCGGTAGGTCGATGAGTCTAAAGGGTTCCAGGCGTAAGTCGTCTCCGCGGGCTTCGCCTTACAGGCTCGACCTTCGCTCGGTCTGTGCGGTCGTCGAAGGATTTCTTTGGCGCGTCTTCAGCGCGCCGGCGCTTTCGCCTATTCGCGCGAAGACATGGCGGCGGTGGTGTCGCCCAGCGCGACGGTCCTTCCTTCGGGCTCGCCCCAGTCCACGATCTTCCAGCCGCGCGCGAGCGCGACGAGGCGCAGCCGCGGGTCCGGATTGACGGCGACGGGGAGGCCGACCGCGTTGAGCATCGGCAGGTCGGAGGCCGAGTCGCTGTAGAAGGCGCAGGCGACGAGCGGCACGCCACGCTCCTCGGAGAACGGCAGGGCCGCCTGAACCTTGCCCGGTCCGTAGCAGAGAGGGCCGACAGGCCGGCCGGAGTAGCGGCCCGTGGCGTCCACCTCGAAGTGGTTGCACAGGTAGCCGTCGAAGCCGAGGTCGGCGCAGGCCGCGGCCGCGAGGTAGCTCGATGAAGAGGTGAGCAGCACCAGCGCGTCGCCCGCGGCGCGGTGGCGGGCGATCGTCGCGAAGGCGCCGGGCCGGAAGAGGCCGCGCACCTCGCGCTCGTAGAAGGCCAGCGTGCGCTCGCGGACGGCCGCTTCGAGCGCGCCGCGCAGGCTCGCGATGCTCGCGAGCAGTGCGTCCTCGAGCTTGGCGAAGCCGAGGTGATAGCGGGCGATCCATCGGTAGGCCGCCAGCGCCTGGCCGTAGGTGATGTGGCCGCCGCGGAGCTCGGAGCGCACCCACATCGCGCCCGAGTTCCGGGAGATGAGCGTCCTGTCGAGGTCGAAAAAGGCTATCGCCATGCGCTTGTCAGCCGGTCAGGGAGCGCCCTCCGGCTGCGCTATCGGCCGCTCCATGTGCAGCGCCTTCTGCCCGCCTTCGTAGGTCCCGAAGTCGCCGGGAAGGTCAACGAAGCCGCTCGACAGGAACAGCGCGCGCGCCCGGAAGTTGGTGTTGGCCACCGAGAGGCGGATGGCGCGGATGCAGAAGCGCTCGGCCGCCTCCTCGCTGACCTTGACGGCGTGCTGGAGCAGCATCCGGCCGATACCCCGCCCCTGGAACGCTGGCGCCACCGCGATGGCCAGCACGTCGGCGACCATCTGGCTCGGGCCCTCTTCGAAGAAGGCCAACATCACATAGCCGGTCCGCTCGTCGCCCAGCTCGCTCACGAAGGTGAGAACGCCCGGCGTCCGGAACCACTTCGGGAGCAGCGGCCGGTAGTTGCCAAAGGGCGCGAAGACCTCGCCGGCGAGGTCGCGCACGAACCCTTCGTCCTGAGCCGTGGCGCTTCGGATTCTCACGGCGGCGATCGTGCTTCCGCCTTGCGTGGCCCACAAGCTTTCTGTTCGCGTCGCCGGTGGATGCCGGGCCCCGGCCGATCGCCGCAGGTGAAGAAAGTACCCATTTAGGGCAGTCGGGACGCTTCGGTTCGGGCTCGCCACCGCTTTGAGGATGGTCGGGAGCACCGCGATCCTCGCCGCCGAGGATTCCCAGAGCTCGGAAGCACCGCCGGACCTCGCCGTCGAGGTTTCCCGGAGCTCGGGAGCACCGCCGAACCTCGCCGCCGAGGTTCCCTGGAGCTCGGAAGCAGCGCCGAACCTCGCCGCCGAGGCTCCCTGGAGCTCGCGAGCACCGAAAAGCCTCGCCGTCGAGGCTTCCCGGAGCTCGGGAGCACCGCCGAACCTCGCCGGCGAGGTTTCCTGGAGCTCGGGAGTACCGCCGCACCTCGCGGCCGAGGTTTCCCGGAGCTCGCGAGCGCCGCCGAACCTCGCGTCGACGTTCCTCGGAGGTCGGGAGCACCGCCGAGCCTTGGCTCGTGCCCATCAGAGGGGATGCGGTTCGGCGGCAGCGCGTTCGCCCTCGGGGCGTGGCCCGTGAGAGGTGGTAGGCTAGCGTCCGATTGTGTGCAGCAAGGCGCGGTTTGCGATCGACGACTCAGACGGAGAAGCCATGAACCCGACCGTTCGCTTTCGTGTCACGGCGCTCGCCGTGGCGCTCGGACTCCTGTTCGTCCCGGAAGCCGGCGAGGCAGCAGCGAAGCGCAAACCGCCCGCGCTCCCGGTCTACGCCTACCTGCTCGCCGACGGCTCGCCGGGCGAGGTCTGCGACGAGCCGTGCCTCAAAGGCCTGGTCGGAAAGATCCGTAAGAAGCGGGGCGTGAAGAAGGCGTCGGTCGAGGGCAACGAGATCCGGCTCGAGGTCGTCCCGGGTGTCTTCAAGGCCGAGAACGTGGTTCAGGACCTTGCGGGGCTGAAGGTCGAGATGCGCCTGCCCTACAAGAGCATCGAAATCCGCTTCGTTCCGTCGGCGCCGTTTCCTCCCGCCGGCTACCTGGACGGCGACGTGCTCGTGGTCGAGATAGGCGAGGCCGTTCGCGAGGCGATCGACTCGGCGCTCAACTTCAATCTCCCGGTGCGCATGAAGTGCGTCGGCAAGACGAGCGGGCCGCAGGCCAATGAGGCGACTCTCGTTCGGTTCGAGCAGGAGAAGCGGCCGCCGGTCTCGATGGTGCCCTTCATGGCCGAGGCCGATCTCGACGGCGACCGGCGCCAGGACCTCTACCTGCGCATCGCCGGCCTGCCGGAGCTCATCATCTTCAACAAGAAGAGCGGGCTCGAGGCGGTGCCCATCAAGAATGCGGGCGCCATCGACGAGATTCCTCGCTGCGAGCAGAACCCGCTGCGCTACGCGCGCGGCGTCGCGCGGGCGAAGATCAAGTGCATGGGCGAGGGCGCGCCCAAGCACGCCGGCGACGCCATCGAGATCGTCGAGCACAACCGGAGCAACCGCCTTCTGATGTGGAGCAAGAGCGGTTTCGCCAGTTGCGAGCCGCTCGGGGAGGGTGCGCTGCCGCCGCTGCCGCCGAAGGAGGGCGAGGAGGGCCAGGCGGAGGAGCTCGAGGAGTAGTCGGCACGGCCAGCTTGTTCGACCGCCGAGCACCAGGGCGGGACGAACGCTCAGGAGCTCGATTGTGCGAGCAACGAGCTGGCGGCCCGGCGCCTGTCAGGCTGCTTTCTCCGCGAGGGCTCCGGCGCCTGCAAACCCAGCGGCGCGAGCGGCGCGGGTAGAGCGCTCGGGCCGATGCCCGTGATGGGCGCGCTCGCGACTGGCAGGGCCTGAGCGGCCGCTCCAACTCTTGCTACCGGGCCGCCGCCAGCCAGGCCTGCACGCGCTCGAGATCGGCCTTGAAGCGCGGCGGGGAGGCGCGGAACAGCTCGAGCGCCTGCTCAGCGAGCGCGAGCGCGCGCGCTCGGTCAGGCCCGGCCGCCCCGAGCGTTTGGGCGATCAGGAACCGCACGCGCGCCAGCTCCGTCGGCTCCTGGCCCGACTTCTCGTAGAGCTCGGCAGCGCGCTGCAGCGCCCTCAGGCCCCGCTCCCGTTCACCGAGGGCGAGCAGCGCCTGGCCCTCGGTGAAGAGGCGTTGGGCATGTTCCGGATGATCGGGGCCGAGCGAGCGGGTGACGATGGTTTCGTGCCGCGCGAGGACCGCCAGCCCGTCGCGCGGCCGGCCGAGATCGGTCAGGACGCGCCCGAGGTTCAGCAGCGCGGATCCCAGCTTCGGATGCTCCGCGCCGAGCGCGGCCTCGCGAATCGCGAGGGCGCGCTGCAGCAGCGCCAGCGCCTCCTCGGGGCGCCCCATCTCGGCGAGCACGTACCCGAGGTTGTTGAGTGGCATCGACACCCGAAGGTTCTCGGGCCCGAGGCTCTTTTCAAGACGGGCGATCGCTTGCTCGAAAATCACCTTCGCCTCCTCGTACTCACCGACCGACACCAGCGCGACGGCGACGTTGTTCTCGGCCATCGTGGTCCGCGGGTGGAGTCGCCCGAGCAGCCTCTCGCGGATTTCGAGGACGCGCCGGTCGAAAGCGAGCTGCTCCTCGTAGCGGCCGAGCTGCTGCAGCGCGGTGGCGAGCGTGGCCAGGGTCTCGGCGACCTGCAGCCCGTCGGGCGCCAGCCGTTGGCGGATCTCCAGTGAGCGGCGCAGCGTCGTTTCCGCCTCGACGAACCGGCCCTCGTCGATGAGGGCCGCGCCGAGCTTCTCGAGCAGGCCCGCTTCGAGCTCTTCGTCGCCGCCGAGCCGTTCGAGCGCCGCGCGCGCGAAGGCGTTCCAAAGCTGGGCTTCCGCCGACTTCATCTGCCAGCGGCCCACGACCTCGACGAGCCAGGACGCCGCGCGCGTCGCGGTCGCGTCGTCCTGCCCGGCGATCGCGGCGAAGACCGCCTGCTGGAGCGCCTTCTCGGCCTCGTCGAGCTTCGAGGTTCGCGCGCCTACCTGGCCGGCGAGGAGCAGGGCCTCGGCCTCCAGCGGTCGGTAGCCGGCCTCGCGCGCGCCGTCGAGCACCTTCTGCGCCAGGGCCTTCGCCGGCTCGTAGTTGCCGGTCCCGTAGAGGGCGCGGGCTCTGCCGAGCTGCTGGCGCAACTGCTCGACGCGCTCTTGCGCCTGCGGCTCCGCGGGCGGGACGAGCTGGCGGACGCGCCGGAGATTCGCGCAGACGCCGAGCGGCCGCAGCGACTGCACCGCCTGGACCGCGTTGGCGACGACCGTGGCGTCGGCCTGGCCGAGCACGTCGATGAGGGCGGCGGCGTCGGCGCGCAGCCTGTCGAGGCACTCGAGCCGGTAGAGGCCGATCGCGGCCTGCTCCTCTCCATCGACCACGGCGCGGCACGTCCGGTTGCGCGCGGCGCGCCAGGCCTCGAGGTAGTCGCCCAGGGCAGCCTCGGCCCGAGTCCATGCGTCGAGCGCGAGCGGGTCCTTGGTCGCCTCGAAGGCAGCGCGGGCGCGAGCCCTCACCGCGTCGTTCCAGGCCGAGGCGAGCGCCGCGTCGGCAGCGCCGCAGGGGTCTGGCTGCCTCGCTTCGTAGATCGCGACTCCGGCGGCGACGGCGACGGCGGCGAGCGCGGCCCCCAGTGCCAGCAGGTGCGGGCGGCGCCGGTCGGCCAGAGGGGACAGCTCGTCGAGGAGGGCCTCCATGGACGGGAAGCGGTCGTCGGGCCGGGCCTCTAGCCCGCGCCGCAGCGCCCGGACGAGCCGCTTGGGCACCCGGAGATCCTTCTCGATGTCGGGGAGGCGCGATTCAACGACGCGCAGCCCGTCGGGCGTCGGCGCGACGCGGAAAGGCCGCTCGCCACACAGGGCTTCGTAGAGCGAGACGCAGAAGCTGTACTGGTCCGAGCGCGCGTCTGCCGGTCGTCCCTCGCGCTGCTCGGGCGCCATGTAGGCGGGGGTGCCGGCCAACCTGCCAGCTATCGAGCCCTCGTCGTCGCTGGCGCCGTCGGTGGCGTCGCGCGCGCGCCGCGCGAGGCCGAAGTCGCCCACGCGCGGCCGGCCGTCGTCGCCGAGCAGCACGTTGTCTGGCTTGAAATCCCGGTGCACGAGCCCCGCGGCGTGCGCCGCCGAAAGCCCGCGACCCGCCTCGATGAAGACGCGGAGCACCTCGAGCCAGCTTCGCGGGCGCTCCTCCAGCCAGTCGCGAAGAGTGCCTCCCTCGACCAGCTCCATGGCGATGTAGAGCTCGTCGCCTATCGAGCCGACGTCGTAGATGGTGACGACGTTCGGGTGCGAGAGTTGCGCGAGCGACTGCGCCTCGCGCAGCAGGAGCTGGCGAAGGCTCGCCTCGGCCTCGCCGGAGCCCTGGAGCTCGGGCCGGACGATCTTGAGGGCCACGCGCCGGTCGAGCTTCGGGTCGTAGGCGACGTAGACGGCCCCCATCCCGCCTTCGCCCAGCGACGACAGCAGCAGATAGCGGCCTACCTGTGCCCCGAGCGCGCGCTCCGGAGCGTCCCCGTGGGGCTGCGGGGCCTCGGCGCGAGGCCGCGGAGCGCCGGCGCGCGGCTCCTCGCGGCGGAAAGTCGCTTCCACGAAGCTCAAGGCCCGGCGACGACAGCGCTTGCAGCTCCGCAGGTGCTCTTGGAGCCGCGCGCTCTCGGCCGAATCGGAGTCCGGCTGGGCGAGCATCGCGAGAGTCTTGTCGTCGAGACACTGCATGCGGGTCGTTTCGAGCCTGGCGCCGCGGGGCGTTGACCCGGGGCACCCCGACAGTCTGCGGCTATCCATAGCGCGTGTCGCGTCGCGGGTGTTGCTCGAAAACGTGCACTTGGATTCGAGGCTTCATCGCGCGGCGAAGGGGCGGGAGATGTGTTGCGGACATGGGCCGCCTGCGGGATCGAAAGCGCGGCGGGCACAATCGACTCATCGCGCGCTCGGCAGCACGGCCTCCCGACGTCACTAGATTCCCCGTGTCACGGGGGGAGAGACGATGGGCGTCGAGCGCTTCTCGCACGACCGGGTGATGCGGTCGGGGGTGAGCATTTCGGTGGCGGTGGTGTTTCTAACCCTGCTGTGCGCGAAGGAGGCCGGTGCGCAGCAGCTTCGGGCGGAGATAGAGGAGGAGAGCTCGCCTCAGCTCAAGTTCGTCGTCGAGAGCGACGGGTCGAGCACGAGCGGCCGGGCCGAGCCGGGTGCGACCTTGCGGCTTGCCAGCCGGGAACCGCGCGAGTGCGGGGTGTGCGACTCCGGTCGGCTCTTCGATCTCGACCCCTGGCCTTGGGAGGCGGTCTTCGATCCGGTCTGCGCTTTCGACGAGGCGCTGTTCGACGAGACCGGCTCGCGCCTGACCGATGCGAGCCGCCACGCCATCCTTGGGGCCGCGGCGACGGTCGTGCCGAGCATCGGCGGGCGCTTCGGGAAGGATCCGCAGAACGCCCGACTGCAGCTCTCGTGGCCCTGGAGCCTGCCCATCGGCCCGCCGATGAGCGTGACCCGCAGCTACGGCACCTGCCGGGAGCGCACCTACTCGCTCAAGCCCATCCGGCTGATGCTCGAGCCGGGCATCGCCTGGACCACTCCGCTGACGCTCTTCGTGCGCCCGGGGATGCGCTTCGTGTTCCATCCTGCCGACTGGCGGCTCGGCATCGGCGCCGGCGTGGGCTCGACGCTCGAGGCCCGCGGGCCCTGGGGCTTTCGCGCTTCGTTGAGCCCCGAGCTGCTGCTGCACTGGGGGCGCTGCTGCAAGCCGGGGTTCGTAACGCTGTCGCTGCGCTACGACCGCTTCTTCGCGGGCGAAGAGCACGACGCGGTGACCACGAGCATCGGGTTCTCGTTCTATTGACCGCCGCGCAACGGGCTCTTCGACCTGGATACGAGACCGCCTGGCGAGGCCCGGCCTTCGAGGGGCGACGTCAGTCAGGGCGCCACCGCCGGGCCACTTCAAACCTCGGGCGACAGATCGCCGCACGGCCGAGGGATGGCTCGGCGTGGTCCGCCGCGGGGGCGCTTCTTCGGGCTTTGGGGAGGCGCCGAGGCCGCCAGGGCCCCGGAAGCGGCCCGAGGAGCCACGCGGACCCTCTAAAGCAAGCCTGACGGCGAGCGGCCCGTAGCGGGCCTCCTGGGCGCTCTGGCGAGCCATGGCTCCTTGGAAGCGCTCGGCTCGACGGCGGGCGCAGCCCGCGGGACGGCCGGCGTGGCCCGGCGCCCGCGAGCGTCGCCGCCTGGCCGCGCCGCGGGCTCCTCGCCGCTTCGCGCTATCGAGGAAGAGCGCGGAGGCACGCTGCTAGCAACGTCGGCTTCGCGACAGGAACGCGCCCGCTCGTGAGGGAAGAGAACGGCGCGAGGTCGCGTTCAGCCGACACGGAGGAAGCTCCATGGACCGCCAAGACTCTCGGGAAACCGCATCGCCAGCCGCCCGCTCCAACCTGCGCCGATCCTCGGGGCCGTGGCCGGTGCTCATCGCCGTGCTGCTCATCGGCGGGGCCGGGGGCGCGTACTGGTGGATGTCGGGCTCGAGCGTTGATACCCCCGCGACCGCACCCGACGCGCCGCCGCAGGCTGCCGCGCCCGAGGTTCCGGCTGCGGCGGTCGAACCCGCGCCGGCGAGCGACGCTCCTCCGCTTCCGCCGGTCGCGCAAGCCGACGACTTGATCCGCAAGGCGCTCGCGGGGATTTCGCCCCTGGGCGAGCTCGCGAGCTGGCTGAAGACCGAGGATCTCGCGCGCCGCTTCGTCGCCGCGGTCAACGCCGTCGCCGAGGGCGACAGCCCGCGCTCGAGCGTCGCCTTCCTCGCGCCCGAGGGCTCGTTCGCGACCGTCGAGCGCGGAGGGCGCACCTTCGTCGATCCGAAGAGCTACGCGCGCTACGACCTCGTCGCCCGGGTCTTCGCCTCGATCGACGTCGGCGCTCTCAAGGCGGCGTACGGGCGCCTGTCCCCGCTCTTCGAGGCCGCCTACCGCGAGATCGGCCGGCCGGGCACGACCTGGGAGCAGACGCTCGGGCGCGCCATCGGCCGGTTGCTCGAGACGCCGGTGCCCTCCGGCGAAGTGGAGCTAATCCGGCCGAAGCTCGTCTTCGAATTCGCCGATCCGCAGCTCGAGAAGCTGACGCCCGCGCAGAAGCACCTGCTGCGGATGGGCCCGGAGAACATGCGTCGCGTGCAGTCGAAGCTGCGCGCGATAGCGACCAGCCTTGGAGTCGAGCCGGGCCTCGCCGGGCGTCCCTGAGCGCCGCGGTCCCACGGCCGTCGCCCCCGCGAGCGGGCGGCCAGGCGGATTCTCATGCGGGATCCTGCCACCGGCGAAGATGAGGGGCGCCGGGCATCCTTCTATTCGGAGGGACGCGCGGCCTTGTGGGCCGCGGCGCTGGCGGAGACGTCCTGAATGTCCGCACTTCGCGGGCGTCCGAGCCGCCACTTCTTCGCGGGAGCAGACATGCGACGCCTCCTCTTGCCGATCATCTGCCTCCTCTTGCTCCCGGGCTGCGCGACGACCTGGGCGGTCCTCACTCTCAGCGGGGTCGAGGTTGAGGAAGGCTCCCTTACTCACGCGAAGCCTGTGGGACCGACCGAGCGCCGGCTCGTCGTCGAGCCGGTCGCGGTCCCGCGGCAGGACCAGCCTCCGGCGCCCAAGATCGAAGCGCCCCTCGAGCCTGCGGACGAGGTCGCGCTGCCTGCGCCCGCGCCGCCCGCGGTCGAGGCCGAGCCCGAGCCTCCGCCGGTCGTGTCGTGTGAGTGCCCGCCGGAGCCGCCGCCCGTAACGTGGGAGCCCGCCCCCGAACCGCCCGCTCCACCGCGCCCCGAGCCCGAGCTTTCCGTCCAGCTCTCCTGCATCCTCCAGCAGCGCCCCTCTCGCGAGCTCGTTCACAAGGAGAGCTTCTCGTACGGCGTCGGCTGGAAGCTGATGACCGCCTTCATGGCGCTCTCGGAGGGCGCGATCGCGGGCTTGCTGGCGAAGACCTACTTCGATGGCCGGCGCCGAGCCGAGGAGCTCACGCCCCTCGTCGCCGGCAGCTATCTCGCCCTCGACGCGCTGGGCTCTGCGCTTCTGTTCTTCATGCCGACCAGGCGCAACGTCGCCGAATTCGAGACGGAAGGCCGCTGGACCTCATCGCCCGGCTGCCCGGCGGGCCTGACCGCGTCGGTCGGCGGCCGCAGCTACCAGGTCGCCCCCGACGGCGCGCTCGAAGCCAACGGCGGCGCGCGGATCTACGAGCAGCTCACCACGCCCGACCACGGGTTCGAGCTGCGGCTCGAGGACCGCGTCAAGGGAGTGCGCCCTTCGGCCGGGGAGCGCTGCGTGTGGGCGAAGCGCCATGGCCGACCGCTTCCGCCCGGCACGTGCCCGGCGTTCGAGCTTGTCTTCGA
>JBMNNX010000183.1:0-13705 GCA_050942745.1 Myxococcales bacterium | reverse complement strand
GTGCCACAGCTCGAGCTGCAGCTCCTCGCTCGCCCCGCGCTCGAGCTCGTCCTCGTAGGCTGCGGCGAGCTCTTCGAACGCGCCGGTCTCGGCGGCCAGCCGCTCGAGCTCGTCTCGGATCTCCGCCTGCGAAGAGTCGTCGCGGAAGCAGCGCAGCAGCGCCGCGAAGGCGAGCGGGCGCTGGCCGAGCGACTCGCGCAGCCGGGCTATCTCCTGCAGCGTCTCGAGCCTGTCCTCCTTGGTGGACAGGCCCGCCTTGACCTCGAGCACCTCGCACAGGCTGCGCGCGTCGTCGACCGAGCGGTAGAGGTCTTCGAGGACCCGCGCCGCGAGCGGCCGGGTCTGCTCCTGGTCGAACAGGCGCTCGAGCCCGGCGACCGCGCTCGACTCGCCTGGGCTCTCGGCGAGCACCTTGGCGTAGGCCTCGACCGCCTCGGCCGGATCGCCCTCGGTCTCGAGGAGCGCCGCGCGCCTGAGCAGCAAGGTGCGGCGAGCCGGAGGCTCCTCGGTCACCTCGGCGAGCAGGCGCAACACGTCGGCCTGCTCGCCGGCGAGCTCGAGCCTGTCGTAGGCGCGCTCGAGCAGCGCGAGCGCCTCGCGGCTCTTCGGGGCGATGACGAGCACCTGACGCCCCAGCTCGACGGCGGCCTCGTGGTCCCCGGTCTTCAGCAGGGCCTGGCCTGCCTGCAACAACAGGTGGGCGCGCTGGGCGGGCTCCTGGGCGAGCGCTGCCTGCTGGCGATAGACCTCGGCAAGCTCGCGGGCGTTCTGGTTGCGCTCGTGCAGCCGGGCGAGCGCCTCGAGCGCCTCGCGATCTCCGGGCACCTCCTGCAGCAGCAGGGTCCACAGCTCGACCGCCTGGTCGGTCTCGCCCGCCTGGCCGCGGAGCTGGGCGGCGCGCCGCAGCGCCGTCGCGACGACCTCTTCGCCGGGCTTGGCCTTCTCGACCACCGACTCGTAGACCTCGGCGAGCTCCTCGACGCTGTTGGTGTCGCGGGCCAGCCGCTCCATCTCCACCTGAACCCGCTCGCGGTCGATCCCCTCGGCCCACGCGCGGCAGGCCGCCATGAAGGCGAGCTCGGCGCGCCCCATGTCGACCTCGTAGATCCGGCGGATCTCGGCGGCAAGGCGGGCCTTCTCCTCGCCCGACGCGCCAGCCAGTCGCGCGTCGCGCAAGGCGACGCGCCGCGGATGCTCGCCCGCGCGCTCGAGCACGGGGTCCACCAGCTTGACCGCCTCGATGCTCCCCGGGCCGCCGGACTTCGCCCACGCCTCGAGCGCCGCGCGGGCGCCGACGTGCGAAGGATCATCGGCGATGATCTGCCCGTAGATCTGCAGCGCGCCGGTCGGGTCGTTGAGCAGGTTGCGCTTGAGGTCGGCGAGGCGGAACGCGGCCTCGCGCCCCGCGGCGCTGCCGCCCTCCTGCGCCCGGCGCAGCTCGAGCGCGAAGGCGAGATCCTGCGGCCGCTCGAGCTGTTCGTAGAGGCGCTCGAGCGCGATGGCCGCGTCGCGATCGAGCGGATCGAGCTCGGAGAGCGCCCGCAGGCAGGCCGCGGCCTCCTCCTTGCGGTCGAGCACGCCCTCGAACAAGGTGCCGGCCTCGCGCAGCAGCAGCACCCGCTCCTGGTCGTCGAAGACGACCTTGGCGAGCCTCCGACACGTCTCGGCCAGATCCTCCCAGCGCTCGGCGAGCCGGTACAGGCGGTGAAGCCCGCGCAGGGCGTCGAGGTTCTCAGGATCGAGCTCGAGGATGCTCCGGTAGGCCTCGACGGCGCGGTCGCGATCGGCCAGCTTGCGCTCGCACACCTCGGCGAGCTCGCGCAGGAGCGGCACCGCCTGGACCCCTGGGGCCCCCTCGGCCGACTCGTCGAGTATCTCCGCGTAGGCGTCGAGCGAGTCGCACTCCTCGGCGGCCTTCCGGGTCGCGACCCGGAGCTGGGCATCGGTGGGGACGAGCCGCAGCGCGCGGGCGAGGGTCGCGAAGGCGAGCTCTCCCTGGCGCAGGTCGAACGCGTGGACCTGGGCTGCCCGCTTGAGCACGGCGGCCTTCTCGGCGGCGTCGGCCGCCGACTCGGCGAGGATCTCGAGGGCGTAGACGAGCTTGCGGTGCTCCTTGGCGATTTCGTAGGCGGGCACGAGCGCACGGGCGGCCGCCTCCCGTGTCTCGGGCGCCTGCAGCATGCGCTCGAGCGCAGCGAGGGCTTCCGGATCGGTCGGGCGCTCGGCGAGCACCGCCGCGTAGTTCCGCAGCGCGCTGTCGCGATCGCCCTCTTCGAGCATCCTGGAAAGCTTCAGGCGCAGCCGCGCTGCTCCCTCGCGGTCGCCCGACTCCTCGGCGACGCGCAGCTCGCGGTCGAGCGACTCCTTGAGCCCTTGAAGGTCCCCCGCCTGCTCGTACAGTTTGGAGAGGCGCGACAGCACCTCCGGCGTGCCCGCCCCCGCCTCGACGGCCTCTTTGAGCGCCGCGGCGCCCTCGGACGGCTTTCCGAGCCGCTCGGCGACCCCGGCGAGCTCGAGGAGCAGCGGCACCCGCTCCTCGGCCTCCACCTCCAACCTCAGCCGCAGGGCGCGCTCGCAGTCGGTCCAGCGCTCGGCCCGCTGCGCGACGCGGTGCAGGGCCTGCAGCAGCTCGGCCTGGTTGCCGAACCTGGCGAGGCCGCGCTCGAGCGCCTGGATCGAAAGGTCGGCCTCGGAGGCGAGCTCGGCGAGCGCGGAGGCCCGCAGCAACAGCTCGATGACGAGGCTCTCGTCGGACACTCCTTCGGCGATCTCGACGAACACCGCGCCGAGCTCGGCCTGCGCGCCCAGGTCGCTCGCGACCTGCTCGAGCCGCTCGCGCGCCGCGCGATCACCGGGAGCGAGCTTGAACGCCTTCTCGAGCCAGCTCAGCGCGGCCCGCAAATCGGCGAGCTTCTCTTCGTGAAGCCCCGCCAGCTCGATCATCAGGGCCCGCTGCGCGCCCGGCTCGCTCGTCCCCGCGACGCGCGTCTGCAGCGCGGCCGCGGCCCGGCCGTAGTCGCCGGTCTGCAGGTAGCGCGGATAGAGCGCCTCGGCGATTCGCAGCGAGAGGATGCCCGAGGAAGACAGCTTCTCGAGCTCGGCGACCAGCCCGGGACGGTCCGGCTGCCCGCCGAAGACCTGCAGGAGGATCCGCGCAGCCTCCTCTTTGCGTCCGAGCCGCTCGGCGAGGGCCTGCGCTCGCCGCATCATCCAGTCGCGCGCCGCTTCGGGCTCCTCTGCGCGCTCGGCGAGCTTGCCGGCGACCTCGGCGACCTCCGCCCAGCGCTCGAGCGCCGTGCAGGCCTCGAGGTACCGCTCGAGGGTGGGAATCGAGTCCGGATCAAGCTCGAGCAGCCGCCGGTAGACGTCAGCCGCCTCGGCCGGCCTGCCGCCCGACTCTTCGAGCGAGCGAGCCATCTTCTCGAGGATGAGCCGCTGCTCCTTGGGGTCGCTCGCCTCGCGAAGCTGTCTCTCGTGGCTGGCGGCGAGCTCGGCGTGCGCGCCGGTGCGCTCGAGCAGCGACTCGACGGCGGCGAGCGCCTCCGAGTCCTGCGGCTCGAGCTCGAGGACCTGCCTCCAGAGCGCGATCGAGTCGGCGAGCCGACCGAGGGGCGAGTCGAGCAGCTCCGCAGCGCGCCGCAGCAGGACCGCGCGCACCTGCGGCTCGGCGAGGCTGGCCGCCGCCCGGTAGGTCGAGACCACCGTCTCCCAGGCCTGGGCCGCGGCGGCATAGCGCTCTATCTCCTTGCGCAGCGTGGCGCGCCCGGGCTTGAGCAGGATGGCCCGCGCGAGCGCCCGGACCGCGTCGGCCGGCTTGTCGAGCAGGTCGCCGTACATCTCGGCGATGCGCCCGAGGGTGGCGACCTTCTCGTCGATGTCCGAGAGCGCGGGCAACGCCAGCTCGAGCACGTGGGCGAGCTTTTCGGGCTCGCCCTCGGCCTCGTACAGCGGCACGAGCCTGCGGGCGGCCTCGAGGCAGCCCGGGTCAGCCGCGAGCGCGGCCTCGAGCTGCACCTGGGCGTTGGCCTTGTCGGAGAGCCGGCTCTCCAGCAGCTCGGCCAGTCGCAGCCGGAGCGTGATCTGCGCGTGCGGGTCGGCGAGCGAGACGAGGTGTCTCTCGAGGAGCGTCTTGGCCTCCTCGGCTCGGCCGAGATCGAGCAGGAAATCTGCCGCGAGGCCGACCGGCTCGGCGCGCGCCGGGTCGAGCTCGGCGGCGCGCAGGGCGGCATCGAGCGCCGTGGCGCCGTCGGCGAACTGCACGACGCGCAGCACCGCCAGCCGCAGGAGGATGTCGACGGTCGCCGACCGCTCCTTGGTGTTGGCCGCGAGCTTGTCGAGGAAGCTGTCGAGGCCCTTCCAGTCGTTCGTCTCGGCCGCCATGCGCTCGAGCGCGTCGAGCGCCTGCGGCATCCCCGGCCACAGCAGCAGCGCGTTCTCGATGTACTCCCGGGCCTTCTTGCGCGCGTCGGCCTCCCCGTCGAAGGCGGCGTGGGCGAGGGCGACCGACAGGAAGAGGCGCGCGCGCCGGTGGCGGTCCCGCTCGTCGTTGGCCTCGAGGCGCAGCGCGCGCACTCGTTCGCGCCAGGTGTCGCGGTAGGTGCGCACCAGGTCGTGCAGGCGCGCCGCCTTCACGTCCTCCGCGTCGATCTCGAGGGCGGCATCGAGGGCGTGGAGCGCCATCGGGTGGTCGGGAGGAGAGTCAGCGAGCGCCTCGCCAATTTGCGCGTACCGCGGAGCGAGGCCCTCGGTGCCGAAGCGCTCGCCCATCGAGTCGAGGAGCGTGAGGGCCATGCGATAGCGGCCCATCGCCACGAGGTTCGCAAAGGCGGCCTCGAACGCCTCCCGATTCGCGGGGGCGGCCTTGGCTGCGCGCTGATAGGCGAGCACCGCCCGGTCGCGCCGGTTGAGCCTCTCGCACGTGCGCCCAAGCTCCATCCAGATGGACGCCGACTCGTCCTCCGGCGCGCCCGCCGCGCGCCTCTCGAGGATGGCCGCGAGCGCGGCAAGATCGCCCTTCCCTTCGTAGATCGCCCGCAGCCCGTCGAGCGCCGCAGGCTCGTTGTGGCGCGCCGCCAGGGCCCGGCGATAGAGCTGTTCAGCCCGGATGTTGTTGCTCAGCTTCAGCCGCAGCAGGTCGCCGGCGCGCGCGAGGATGCGCGCCGCACCGGGCGAGTCCGGAAAGGTCGCCGCTCGGCTCTCATAGAGGTGGAGCAGCTCGTCCCAGCGCGCGGAACCTTCGAAGAGACTCTCGAGCTCCAGGAAGGGCTTGTCGTCGCTGGGCGCACGTTCCAACGCCGCCAGGTGCTTGTCGATGAGCTCTTGCACGGCTTGTCCGATCTTGGTTCGTGGTGAGAAGATCGGCGGAGCTAACCGCCTAAAAGAAGGCCGAAAACTATAGTCGCCCCCTCCTGCCCCGGCAAGATTCGGACAGTGAGGCGTCCCTCCCGCGATAGAGGTAAGAATCTGCGGCAATCCGCGGCGCGCGAGCGAGTGCTTCTTCGCTCGACCGGCCGCCTTCCGCGCACTCTAGGTCGCGCAGCCGTTGTCCCCCGGTGAAGCGAGCGAGCGGGGCACCAGACGCCGGCCGGGGGCCTCTCCTGTCGCCCGACTGGCCTCGTGCACACGCCTCAAGCATCGCCTCGCGTCTCGCTTGAGGCGAAAGACTTAGAAATATCACCGGTTAGGCACGGAGCGGGCGGCGAAGGGCGCGTACCCCCCGTGCCCCCGCGCGCCGTCGCGTTTGGCGAGGCTGACGGCGAGGCCTCAGCAGACCGGTTTGCAGCCGCGGGCCCGGCGACCTCGTCGCCCGCATCGGCGCATCGGTGGGAACGCGATCGAGGCAGCCGCCGCCGGATGAACGGACGCCGTTCCCTCTTGCCGGCAGGTGAATTCGGCGCGAGGAGCGCGGCGGGCGAAGCCCCTGCCCTCACGGCGCGCGCCGCCGCGGCCGCCCCATGGCCTCGGCTTCGAGTCCGCGCGTCGGCGAAACGAGCCGGCAGGCCGGTTGACTGCTTGGCGGCCTCTGCCGCCGCCGACTGCCTAGAACGTGTAGCGCACGTACGGCGAGAGCATCGCGCCAGGGCCCATGTTCGAGATGCCAAACAGGAAGTCGGCGTCGAGCCCGATCGAGAAGTGGCGCAGGTGCGTGAAGTACTGGAGGCCGGCCCCGCCCATCACCACGACGTCGGAGCTCGGGTAGACGTTCTTTGGCCCCATCAAGCCGAGCCCGCCGCCTGCATGGACATTGATGAACAGCCGCTTGATGCCGTTGGCGTCGGGCGTTCCGTAGAGATTCACCTTGGCGAACGCTCCGAGCGTGAGCGCCGAGAAATCCCCGCGCATTCCCGACTCGCTGGCGAAACCGGCCGGTGTGTCGATGTGCGACCCCAACACCAGCAGCCCGACCGAGAGCATCTCGCCGATGTCGGCGCCGACCGTAACCCCGAGGCTCTGGCCCATCGAAAGCCCCGAGCCCTGTTGAGCGCCGGGCCCGAAGAGCAGGACCGCGCCGGCCTGCGCGCCGAAGAACAGGCCGCGCTCGACCTCGTTGATCTGCACCGCGGGCTTGTCGTCGAGCGGGGCCGCGGACTCGCCTTGGGCCCGAGTGACATCGGGAACGAGGAGCGCGAGGCAGAGGCTGGCTGCGAGCAGTGGGCGCATGTCGGGTCGTCCGTGCTTGTGTGGATTCGGGGTCAAACCATGCCGCCGGCCGGCTGAGCCCGCTTCGCGTCGGCGGCGTGCCCTGTAGTTGTCGGCACGCCGCGGGCGAGCGCGAGCGCGCTACTCGCCGGCCTGCTTGAAGACGAACGGATAGGTGACGATCACGCTGCCGCCGCCTTTGGGCTGGGGGAAAAGCCAACTGCGCACGCGCAGGGTGATGCAGTCGCCGACCGCCCGATCGTGCAGCGTCGTGCCCTCGGCCACCTTGGCGGTCTGGACCGTGCCCTTCGGCGTGATGAGAAACCGCACCGCCACCTTGCCGGCGAGGTTGGGCTTGGTCTGCAGCTCCTTCTCGTAGCAGTACTTGATCTGACCGATGTTGCGGCGGATGACCTGGCGGATGAGCTCTTTGTCGAGCGAGCCCTGGATGACCGACTCGCTGTCGGCGATGGAGACGTCGCTGCTCTTCTTCGGATCGAGGCTGCCGACGCCGACGCCGTAGGTGCCGAGCCCGCCGCCGCGCCCCTTGGTCCCGATTCCGCCGATGCCGATGGTGTTGCCCATGCCGCCGCCGCCGGTCCCGGTGCCCTTGAGCCCGAGGCCACCGAGGCCGCCCGAGTCGCCGACGCGCGAGCCGAACATGTTGCCGAGCGCGCCCTTGATGTCGCCGCCGAGGCCGCCCTGGCCGAAGATGGTCGCCAGCCCGCCGCCCCCGCCCGAGCCGAGCACGCTGACCAACCCGGAGCGCTTGACGAGGTCCTTGGCGTTGATGTCGATGGCCTTGGGAGCGCTGCGGTTGTTCTTATTGACGGGCGCGCCCTTCTTGCCCATCTGGCCTTCCTTGCCCTTGTGCCTCTCGCCGGCCTCGCCCGGCTGCGGCTCCTTGATCTCGGCGAGCTTCTCGAGCAGCGCATTCTTCTTCGGGCGCTCGGCCTCCTTGATAAGGAACTTGGCGATGTTGAGCCGCGCCGAGGTGAGGTCGTCGGCGACGATGTCGACCTCGGTGTGCGTCGAGGCGCTGATGAAGAAGAGGCCCGCGAAGAAGGCGAGCAGCAGGAAGAGGTTGATGAGCCGAAAGTCGATCGACTCGGCGAAGGGCACGGCGACCCTGCGCGGTTGCGGCGAGAACGACAGCTCGGCACGAACGCTCCCGACGTCCACCCAGGCGAAGTCGGGCGCGCGCAGATCGTAGCTCCCGGGGCCAAGCGGCTTGACGGCCCCGTCGCGGTCGAGCTCGCCCTTCATGTTCTCGCCGACATGCAGCGTGAAGCCGTCATCCCCGGAGGCAGAGACGAGCTCGAACTTCTCGCTGCCGATCTGCTCGGGATCGATGCGCAGGTCACACCCGCGCCCCGGGCCCAAAAAGATGCTCTTCGGGGCCGGGTGCTGGGTGACCTGCAGGAGCGTATCGCCCCAAAGATAGCGGACCTGCAGCCCGAGCTTGCCCGCGGCCTCGGCCGGGCGCCGGGGCACGGGGGGCTGAGCGACGTAGCTGCCGAAGGGCTTCTCGTTCAGCTTGAACGAGCGGAACCGCGGCGGCTCGTCGCTCTCGAGCACCTGGTCGGTCCAGTCCTCGACGACCTCCGCGGCGGGCGCGGCGGCGACAACGGCGGGCGCGACAGCGACCTGCGCCGCCGCGGCGAGGGCCGGCGCGGGCTCCAGGGCCGGAGGAGGCGGCGGAGGCGGCGGTTTTGCCGACTCGTCAGCCGGCTCCTCGGTCACGCGCTCGATGACCAGGCGCGTGCCGCCGATGCGGATCTCGTCGCCGAACTGGACGACGCCCTTGTTGACGCGCCTGCCGTTGAGGTAGGTCCCCTCGACGCTGCCCATGTCGACGACCGAGAGCTTGCCGTCGCCCTCGACGTTGAGCACCGAGTGGATACGCGAGGCCTTCTCGTCGTCGAGGCACAGGTGCGCGGTCGACAGGCGTCCGATCTTGATCATGTCGCGCTCGAAATCGCGCGTCGCGATCAGCTCGTCGCCCTTGAAGACCTTCAACCTCACTGGGACGGCCATTCGGGCCTCCTCAAGATGGTTCCTACTGCTCGCCCCCTCTCGCCGAACCGACAACAGATCGGCTGTCCGGTTTCACCTGGCAGCCGCAACCACGGGTTCAGAGATCGCTGACCGACTGCAAGACCTTGTCCTTGAACTCTTCCCGGATGCGGATGAGGTTCGTGTGCTCGACCTTCTTGCGCGCCTCGACATATTCACCGTCGGGCTTGGTCAGATCGCCCTGGATGGTGTCGTCCTCGAAGTTGATGACCTGCGGGCCTGCTTCCCGCTTCGCCTGGGCCCCGGCGAGCGTCGGGAAGAGCGCGATCGCCGCGATGAGGATTGCTCGCTTCATCCGTCGGCCTCCGTTCAGAAGTAGATCACCTTAACATAGGGACCGCTCGAAAGCCCTCTGGCGCACCGGGCGGTGCCGGAGGCGGTTCTAGAGCCCGGGCTCATCGGTCGGCTCGTCCGACTCCGGGCCAGATGGCTGTTCGGGGACAGGCTGAGCTGCCGGCTGCTTGCTGGCTTCGGGCGCCGGCTTCTCGGGCTCCTCGGCCGCCGGCTGAGCAGCCTCTTGCGGCGCGGCGCCACCGGCCTGCATGGCGGCGTCGACCACCTTCTTGGCCTCCTCCTCGCGCCGCCGCTGCTCGGCCTGCTCCTTGGCCTTCTCCTCTGCCCGCGCCTTCTCCTCCTCCTCCCGCTTCTTCTGCTCCTCGAGCCGCTTGCGCTCCTCCTCCTCCTTGCGCGCGCGCTCCTCGGCGGCCTTCATCTCGGCGAGCTGGCGGATGTACTGCTCGCACTGCCGGACGTTCTCGAACACCGGGTGGGTGGCCGGGATCGTTTCGCGCGAGGAGGCGATGAACTTCTTGTAGTGCTCGATGGCCTTCTCAGGGACATCCTTGTGCCTGTGGAACAGCACCCCGAGGTTGAAGTGCGCCACCGCCAG
This sequence comes from Myxococcales bacterium, assembly GCA_050942745.1. Lineage (GTDB taxonomy): Bacteria > Myxococcota > Myxococcia > Myxococcales > UBA5297 > UBA10939. Next base: position 4,101 of record JBMNNX010000183.1, on the reverse strand, counting down.
GCTGGGGTCGGCCTGAATGGCCGCGTCGTATTCGGCCATCGCTTTGTCGATCTCTCCCAGCCCCTTGTACGCGACCCCGAGGTTGACCCGCGCGCCGTGGTTGTTCGGCTCGTACTCGACGATTTTGCGGTATTGCTCGCCGGCGGTGCTCCAGTCCTGGTGGCGCGAGGCGATCTCGGCGATGCGCACGCGCGCGGCGAGGAAGTCGTCGCGCTCCTTGACGGCGCGCTGGAAGTGGGCGATGGCCTCGGCCTCGTTCCCTTCGCGCTCGCTGATGAGCCCCATCGTGTAGTGAAGCTCGGGGTCTGACGCCTGCAGCCGCGTCGCGCGCAGCGCGACGAGCCTGGCCATGTTGAGGTTGTTGCGCCCCAGGTAGCAGCGCATCATCACCTTGTGCGCGGTGAGGTTGTCGCGCTCGCGCATCAACGCCTCGCGCGCGAGGCTCATGGCGCGCTGATGGTCGCCGGCCTCGCGATAGAGCGCCGCCATGCGCGCGCGGGCCGCCCCGTCCTCGGGATAGATGCGCAGGATCTCCTGGTAGAGGGCCACCGCATCGGCGTGCCTGCCCTCGTTCTGGTACATCACCGCGAGGTTCTCGGCCGCCTGCTTGAGCGAGGGCTTCTTCTGGAGCGCGGTCTGGTAGGCGAGCTTCGCCTCCTCGGGCTTGCGCTGGCGCTCGTAGATCACCCCGAGGTTGTAGTAGGCCTCGGCAAAGCGATCGTCGGCTTCGACCACCGCCTTGAACTTGCGCTCGAGCAGCACCCAGTCGAAGACGTGGATCTTCTTCTGCTCCTCGAAGGCGGCGACCGCGTCCTCGAACAACCTTAGGGAGCGCCCCGTGAACTGCTCCTCGGGCGCCTTGGGGCTCCCGGTCGCCCCGCCCTTTGAGTCGGGCGCGGGCTTGGGGGTGGTCGTACAGCCCAGGCCCACAACCACCAGGGCGAGCGCGGCGGCGAGGGCGCTGCGAATGCGTCGGGTCCGGATCATCGGCTCGGCTGGATGCATGGCGAAGGTCGCGCTCCTCACAGAAGGTCCGGGTCGTCGGGTTCGGAAGGCTCGGAAGGTTCGGACGGCTCGACAGGCGTCTCCCGCGGCCCGCGGCCGGAGCGCTCGGGCCGCGCGGCGGGGCCCGAGCTGCGGGGCGGGATCCTCGAGACGTCGGGATCGACGACCTTGCTGCCGTCCGCCTTCGGCGGCTCCGGGATGGGCTGCACCTTGGTCAGCAGGCCGCTGCCCTCGCGCACCTCGACGGCCGCGGGCAGATCGACCAGCTGCTCGACGACCCGCGGGAACTGCGAGGGCTTGTACTTGTCGGCAAGCAGGTCGTAGGCCTGTCGCGAGCAGTCGTTGTAGAGCGCCAGCTCGCGCGCCTTCAGCACCGTCGTCTCGAAGGCGTCGGCGGCCTTCTCCTCGACCGGCATGGCGAGCTGCATGAGCTGGTCGCGGTAGGCCTGCTCGAACTGTATCTTCGCCTCGGCGAGCTGGGCCTTGATGTCCTCGAAGGTGGCCTCGGGGATCTGAGCGCGGTAGTCCTTGGGCCACTTCTTCCAGGGCCTATCCATCAGATGCTTGATGGGGTTGAGCGCCTTGGGGAAGGGCATCTCGGGGATGGGGGCCGAGGCGAGCTTGTCGGCAAAGTCCTTGTAGAGCAGCCCGATCTTGTAGAGCGAGCAGATCGCCGGCTCGGCGACCTTGAGGTTGACGACCCCCGCGTAGCGCTTCTGCACGTCGACGAGCGCCTTCTGCTTGGCCTCGAGAACGCCCTTGAGCTTCTTCTCGTCCTTCGGGAAGCTGATGCGCGAATAGGCCGCGAACTCAGGCTCAATCGCCGCGTAGCTCGCCCGCGCGACCGCCTCGATGGCCTCCGGGCCAAGCCGCGCGCGCTGCGCCTTGTTGAGCTTCTCGTAGTAGCTGAGGATGCGCCCGAGCACTCGCTGCGAGTTCTTGGTGCTGTTCATCTTCTCGAAGATGCGGACGATCTTCAGCTCGGCGGCCAGGACCCTATCCGGATCGCGCACGTGCTGCTTCTCGTACGCCTCGAGGTGGGCGAGCGCTTTGTTCGCCTGCCCGCTCTTCTCGAGCAGCCCCGCGATGGAGAGATCGACCGCCTCCGAGTCCTTCCCGCTCGGCCACAGCTCGAGATAAAGCTGCCGGTCGCGCAGCGCCTCGCGATACTGCCCGAGCCCCTCGCGGAAGACGCCCGCATTGAAGAGCGCGACCTGGGCCTTCGACTCCTCGAAGGGCGAATTGCCCTGGGATGAAGACGCAGCCTTCATGGCGCCCTTGCGCCGCTTGACCGGCTTGCTCTGCTGCCGCTGTTCGGCGAACGCGCGCGCGTAGGCCTCGTAACTCTCGGCGGCGAGCTCGAAGTCCCCGATAGCCTCATAGGTCTCGCCGTTCGCGTAGATGCAGCGCGGCATGAAGCTCGAATTCGGGTAGCGCTCGACGAGCAGCTTGCGGACCTCGATCGAGCGGTCGATTTGATTTCCTTTGAAAAAATCGACCGACGCATTGAACAGCGCGCGATCGGCGAGGCTGCTCTTGGGAAACTCATCGACGAACGAGAGATAGGCGGTCGCCGCGGCGATGAATTCGCCCTTCTCCTCGAGCAGGTTGATCAGCTTGAACGAGCTCTGCTCGAGGACTTTGCCGAGCTCCTCGCGGAACTTGCCCTTGGCGAGCTTGGGCTGCGCGTAGAAGCGGCGCGCCCATTCGTTCATCTTCGCCCAGTCGCCCTGCAGGTTGAATGAATCGAGCACGAGGTTTGCCGCGTATTCGGCGAGCTCAGATTCGGGGTGCTCGAGGGCGATGGTCCCGAAGATCTCGACCGCCCTGTCGAAATAGTTGTAGCGGTAATAGATCGACGCGGCCTTGTACATCACGTCGACCCGCTTGTCGCCCTGGGGCACATAGCGGATGTAGCGCTCGCAGGCGGCCAGCAGGTTCTGCTTCGCCGGCGGGATAGGCAGCTTGGTCTTGCCGTCGCTCTCCGGGAGCTGCTCCTGCTGCTCGAAGCGCTTGGCCACCTCGTCGAAGGCGAGGATGGCGTTGTAGGCCGCGTTGACGAGCCAGCGGCCCGGCTTCTCGGGCGGCGGCTTCGAGCCGTCGGGCCGCGCGGGCGGGTCCATCCTCTCGATGTCGACGAGGACGACCTTGGTGTACTCCTCGGCGGCGCGGTCGAACTTGTTCAGGTGGTCGTTGAGCAGCTCGGCGTAGAAGAAGCGCAGGTCATACGACTTGGGGCTCTCGCCGAAGACCTCCAGATAGTCCTGGTAGACCTCGGCGGCGAGGAAGAAGGTCGTCTCCGAGCGGGTCTTCTTGGCCTCGTTGTGCCAGTTGACCGCGAGGTTGGACAGCGTGCGCTCGGCCAGATCCTTCGCCTCGGCGAACGCCTTGCGATCCTCGTCCTTGGTGATGACGCCGGCCTTCTCGACCTCCTTGATGACCCGGACAAGCTCGCGCACCTGGTTGACGGTGATCTTCTTGTTGCCGACCCGCATCACGCAGTCGACGATGCGCCCCTGGAAAAACGGCGCCTCGGGCGACAGCGGGCGCTCGTTTTTCATCTGGTTGTAGATGAGGGTGGCTTCCTTGTCCTTGCCGTCGCCGTAGTAGATGTTGGCGAGGCCCTTGAGCATCGTCCACCAGTGCTCGTCCCCGCCGACCTTCTGGAAGTCAGCCTTGGCGCCGAGCACGTCGCCGATGCGGCTGTAGGCGACGACATAGTCCTTGCGCGCCTCCTTGGAGAGCGCGGTCGAGCGCGGATCGGACTTGCCCTGCAGCTCGCCAAACAGCACGACCGCCTTGAACAGGTCGAGCGCCGCGCGGTAGTCGCCCAGGTTGAAGAAGCACCAGGCCTGCATGTACAGCGCATAGCCGTAGACCTTGCTGTCAGTGAAGGTCGCCGCCGTCTGGAACGCGGCGAGCGCCTCCTCGAGCATGTTCACCTTGCCCTGGGAGTTATTGAAAAAGTACTGGCCGATCGCCACCCAGGCATCGGGCAGATACCTCGAGGCCTTGTGGTCCTTGATGAGCTTGCGATAGACGGTGACCGCATCCTTCTCCTTCCCCGAATCCCACATATTGTGGCCGAGAAAGAAG
>JBMNNX010000182.1:0-13744 GCA_050942745.1 Myxococcales bacterium | reverse complement strand
GCCTTCGTGCCGGCGCAAGAGGAGCGCCGGCCTTCGTGCCGGCGCAAGAGGAGCGCCGGCCTTCGTGCCGGCGGCGGGCGGCAGCCGCGTCACGGTCGGAGCGTCTCTCCCGGAGCTCGGGCGCGTCCCACTTCGGGCGCGACGAGAACGAACGAATCGAGGAGGCGATCGGGTCTGGACGAGGAGCGAAGCGCCGCTGCCGACGCAGAAGCTGCACGGCGTTCACGGCGGGGGCTCGCCTTCAGGGCCTGGGCTAGCGGCATGCCGGCGGGGCTCGTCGCGAGCGCTCTCTTCGAGCGCGAGGGCATCCTCCGTAGCCCTCGTGTTGCCCGAAGGGAAGGCCAACGGCTTCCCATCGCTGGCCGGGTACACAGATTCCGCCTGCGCGAACTCAACCATAAAGAGGAGAGAGCTCATGCCGACCAGAACCGGAGAGGCAATCTGGCGAGGTTCGTTCAAGCGGGGGAGCGGGACGGTCGCGGTGGCCAGCGGCCTGTTCAAGGCCGACTACTCCGCCGCTTCGCGGTTCGAGCACGGCGCGGGTACCAATCCTGAGGAGCTGCTCGCGGCCGCCCACTCGGGCTGCTTCTCGATGGCACTCGCCTTGGGCCTCGGCGAGGCCGGCTTCGAGCCCAACAGCATCCACACGACAGCGCAGGTCACCATCGAGCGGATCGGCGGCGGCTATCGCATCACGAAGATCGAGCTCTCGACCGAGGCCGACATTCCCGGCATCGACGAGCAGACCTTCCTGCGACATGCCGAGGCGATGAAGAAGGGCTGCCCGGTTTCCCAGGCGCTCGCCGCGACGCCCATCGAGCTCGTGGCGCGGCTGCTCCCGAGCCAGCCCGAGGCGAGCCCGCAACCGTAGGCTCTGCGCGGGCGCGAAGACTGCTCGTCGCGACCTTCATTCGCGCGCCCGGGAGAAGGGGCCTCTCACCGGCATGGCGCGCGGTCTGGCGCGAGCTGGCCAAAAGGGGCAGTCTGCCGCGGTGCGTGCGAGCGCCGTGGAACGACCGCGCAGGCCCGCGCGCCAGCATCGGCGATCGCCCAACGCGCTCTCGGTAAGCCGAGGGTAAACGTTCCGCCCGCGCGCGAGGGCTGCGAAGGCACGCGCTGCGCTGGGGGAGAGCGCTCCACGCCAACTCAAAGGGGAAGCTGTGCGTGCGACACGGCCGCGCGTCTCCACGCGACACGGGGCTTGAATCCGACTGAGAAACCTTCCTGCGCCGGCCGCATCCAAAGAGACGGATTAGAGAGCAGCCTCCCACGCCAACCAAACCAAGGAGAGCAAAAAGATGGAGCAGACCCGGACCACAACGATGCCGCGCATCGGCGACAAGGCCCCCTCGTTCAAGGCGGTCACCACCCAAGGCGAAATCCAGTTCCCCGAGCAGTACGCCGGCAGTTGGGTCATTCTCTTCAGCCACCCGGCCGACTTCACTCCGGTCTGCACGTCGGAGTTCATGACCTTCGCCACGCTCGAGCCGCAGTTCGCCAAGCTCAACACCAAGCTGGTCGGGCTGTCGGTCGATGGGCTCTATAGCCACATCGCCTGGCTGCGCACCATCAAGGAGAAGATCGAGTACAAGGGCATGAAGGACGTCGAGGTCACCTTCCCGCTCATCGAAGACATCACGATGGAGGTGGCCAAGAAGTACGGGATGATCCAGCCCGGCGAGAGCTCGACCAAGGCCGTGCGCGCCGTCTTCGTCATCGACCCGAAGGGCATCATCCGCACCATCATCTACTACCCGCTCAGCCTGGGCCGGAACTTCGACGAGCTGCTGCGCGTGGTGACCGCCCTGCAGGCCGCCGACGCCTTGAGCATCGCCACCCCGGCCGACTGGCGCCCCGGCGACGACGTGATCGTGCCGACCGCCGGCTCGTGCGGCGTCGCCAAGCAGCGGATGGAGGACAAGGACATCACCTGCCATGACTGGTTCTTCTGCACCAAGAAGGTCAGCAAGGAGGAGGTCGAGACGGCCATCAAGAAGCAGGCCTGAGGCCCGCGGCAGATCCACTCGAGCCCCTGGTCGGCCTTCGGGCGCCGGCCGGGGGCTCGGCTTCTTTGCGGCCTGAACGATGCGAGCCGATCGGTCGGGCAGTAGAGCGTGCAGACTCGTGGGCGGGTGCGTCCGATTCGCCGTTCCCCCAACCCTCGAGGCGCGCGGACGTCCGACGGCCTCCTTCGCATCTTGTCGGGCCGGGCGCTTCCCAGGCTGTTGCCTGACAATCTCGCCCGAAGGCTGCGCTTGATTCACCCGGACTTCGCGCGAAGTCCGAGGCGCAGGCGCAAGTTGTGCGGCTTCTCGCGCCAAACGTTGACACGTCTCTTGTGGAGAGGAACCATATAATTAGGCGCCTAACCAGAACGGCGTGAGTCTGGCTCTCTTGCTGCTCGTCGCCCAGACGGCAGCGCCGCTTCCGCCTCCCACAGAGCCCACGAGGCTAGAGGTCGGGGCGAAGATCGGCTGGCTCAACCGTACGGGAGCGTCCGACTACCTGACCGCCAACATCGACGTCGAGGGCACGCTGGCGAGCTTTCGCTTGGGAGAGAGCGAGCAGGTCCTCTCGCTTCGAGTGCCAGTGGGCCTCTACTGGATCGGGACGGCCCGCCCGACTTTCGCGACCGACGCGCGCCTGCGGGTCGCCTGGGGGCCGGGCTTCGCGTGGCTCCCGGGGTTCGCTCTCGATGTCGGCCTCCTCGGGCAGTCGCGCGATTGGGCGATGGCGCCGCACGGCGACTCGTCGTCGGCCGCGACGACTTTCCTCGTCGGCGGGAGCGTGTACTGGCCTTTGCGTGGCGTGGACGGGGCCGTGCACATCAAGTTCGGCAAGGGGCTCGCGGGGCCGGACTACACCCGCCTGAGCTGTGGCCTGCTCTGGTATCCCTTCGGGCACGTCGGCTTCCACGTGCACGGAGACAGCTTCTGGCGCGATCTAGGCGACCACACCCGCAGGTTCGCCGGCTTCTTCGGCGGGGTGGTGTCGCGATGGTAGCCCGAACGACGCGGTGCTCTTTGGCCGGCGTGGTCGGGCTGGCGATGGCCATCCTCCCCATCGAAGCCGCGCGGGCCGAGCTCGATGGGTGGCCGAAGGACGACGGCTGGGCATGGAGCGCGGCGATAGGGCACGCGCTCATCTACGACTACGCGGAGCCCAGCCTCTCGCAGGTCAACCACCACGTGCTGCGCTTCGACGGGATACTCCACTACCGCAGTGTGATGCTGGAGCTCGACGCGCAGTATCAGGGCGTCGGCGAGGCGAGCCCCGAGCTCTTCCTCGAAGGGTCGGTCGGCCTACGCGCCTATCAAGGACCGCGCGTGCCGGGGACGTGGCTCACGGTGCACCTCCTTCGTCCGGGCCTCCTGCCGGCCGGGACCACGACGCCCGAGGTGCTGCCGGGAGTCGGGATTCAGCTCCAGATGCCGCTCCGGCTGCTGTCGCGCGGCGAGGCCCGCTTCGGCGTCCGGTGGTATCCGTTGGCCGGGCTCATCTCCAAGACCATGCACGTAGGCTGGGACATCGGTCCCATCGGCCTTCGGGTCGGCGGGCTGGGGCTGCGGGATTCGAGCGGCCGTTTCTATTCGGGCTTCGCGTTCGAGCTCTGCCTGCGACGCTGAGGCGATGGTAGATTCGCTCGCGCCTGCGCCGAGAAACGGCCGAGGGGTCCACTGTGCCGTCCAAGCTCAACAGGGAGCGCGCCGCGTCGTTGGAGATGGCGGACTCGCCGACCCTTCAGATCATCCAACGGTCAGGGCGCAAGTTTGGCCGCGTTGACGCCCGCAAAGTCGAGGCGTCCATGGCCTTGCTGAGGGTGGCCAAGCGCCTGCTCTCATCCTTCGTCGGCCACTTCGCGGAGGCGGGAATCTCGCCGGGCAAGTACACGATCCTGGCGATACTGTTCGAACACGGCGCGGGGCTGCCCCCGTCGGTTCTCGCCAAGCGGTCGGGAGTAACGCGCGCCACCGTGACCGGACTCATCGACGGGCTCGAGCGCGACGGATACGTCGAGCGGACGGCGCGGCCTTCTGAGGACCGTCGCACGGTCCTCATCACGCTCACCGACAAGGGCGCGCGTTTCATGACCGGCTTCCTGCCCGGACACCTCGACCGACTCGAAAGCATCACCCGAGCGCTCAACGACAAGGAGCTCAAGGCTCTCCTCGCGCTGCTCGAACGCGTCGAACGCGGGCTTGGCCCTCTCCGCATCGAACAAGAGCCGTGATCAGACGGGAATCGTCGTCGCCAGCTTTTCGCCGCCGAAGGAGGCGGGGAAGAGGGCACGAGCGGACGTCGGTAGGCCGGTGTGGTCGGCGATTCGGCTTCGGTGGTGCTGCTGATGAGCGTGGCGAAGGCGAAAGGACCTGCGACGCCATTCGCGGACGAAGACGGGGGCGGAGCCCTTCTGGCTGAGCGCCCGCGACGGGCGGGGATTTCGGCACCTCGCGCGCGCGGCGCGAGCCTCGCCGCACCGGTAAACCGCGTGCCGGGTGCCCGGGTCTTCGATAGGGTGAGCCGAGCTTTCCGAAATCTCCCGCCGTATCCTCGCGCTCGGAGAATCCCATGTTCGGCCGCGGACCGCGCCTTGCCTTGCTCGTCACGCTTCTCCTGCCCGGCCTGGCCGCATGTCCCGACACGCCGGCGCCGAGCCAGCCCGCGCCAGTCTCGGCCGCTGAGCTCTCTCCGCTGACTCCCGTCGTCCCGAAGGCGGAAACGAAGTCCAAGCGCCCGGACTTCACGCTGCCCCAGCACGTCGTAGACGCGCTCGGGGGAATCGAGTGGGAGCCGCTCGACTACCTCCAGTACCTGCCGCGCCTCGCCTGGGCGACCGAGCCGGAGTGCGCGCTGCGCTACACCGACCTCGGCACCCTCTCGCTCAGCGCCAGCTTCGCCACGATCAAACAGTCGTTCTCGGAGCTCTACACGCTCGTGCCTCAGGGCCCCGGGCGCGTGGTCCGCCAGCCGGGGAGCCGTCTCGACTACGTCCACTTTGGAGCCGGCAGGAAGCGCGTCGGCGGTTTCGTCGACAGCCCGGCGCGGTTGCGGCCGCCCATTCCACTCGAGGTCTCGCCGCACGAGGTGAAGTTTCCCTCGGTGCTTTCGCCGGTCTTCCAGCTTCGCGGCGCGAAGACCATCGGCTTCGCCTCGCCGGTCAACGTCTGGCCGTCGCTGCCGTCGAAGGGCGAGCCCGTGCCGTGGCACTACAACCTGCTGTTCGACACGCCTGACGATCTCGCCGCGCGCCCGGCGGCCAAGGTCGAGCTCGTCGGCTGGATCCGCCTGGGGTTCCAGCGTGCGGCCTACCTGACGGCCACCTGGCCCGCGGGTTCCGAGCCGGTGTCCATCGGACCTGCGCTCGCGCACCTGAAGGTCCAGGGCAAGAGCCCGCGCGCCTCGACCGTCGCGCAGATAGGCGACTACGTCGGCCACTACCTCGTCTCCGAGCACGGCCACCTCGTGCTCGCGCACATCGACGGCACCGCGCGTATCAACAGCACCTTTGGCCTCGTCAATCGCCACGCGCCCAAGGGAAAGCGCAACGTCGACCATCGCGTCGACGAGGACCGCAACTTCTCCTTCACGACCAAGCTGCTCGAGGATTGCAACGGCAGCCTCTTCTCCAAGGTCGAGTCCGAGGGACTGACCGACGCAGAGGTGGTGGCGCTGCTCGAGCAGTTCTCCAGCCTGATGGCTATCGACCGTCCGAAGGAGGCGGCCGAGCTGCTCTCGCCGGCCATTCGCTATGCATTTCCCGAGGGCGCGGCGCTCTTGCTGATACGGGAGACCTTTCGTGAGCTCGGGGCGTCCTTCCTCGGCAAGCCCGTCCCCGAAAAGCCCGACGAGGCGCAGCCCGGCGTGCTCCTGGCCGGAAAGGACAAGCGCAAGCGCAGGACGTTCTACGCGGTGGCGCAAGGGGCACGCATTGGCGGCCGCCCCTACCTCACCTTCATCGGCGCCAGCAGCCGGCCAAAGCGCGACCGATGGGACGTGCTCCTCGTCGAGCCGGGGAACATCTATTCAGGCGCGGTGAAGGTCCTCCGCTAGCGGAGCGCTACCTCGGGGCAGGCAGTCGGCCTGGCGGCTGGCCGACGGCCCGCGGCGCTTCCGAATCGCTTCGCGCCGGTGGCGTCCGAGCGCAAGGCGGCAGCGGGACTGCCTGCCGATTTGGTAAAACGCCCGCTCGTAGAGCCCGAAGGAGAAAGGGAAGACGGATGCGCGTGGCGACCAGCAGGCAGAAGAAGGCTTTATCCGGGGTGCCAAGTAAGGTGCGCAAGGAGGTCATCGCGCGCCTCGAGCCGCAGATGGAGCGCTACATCGAGTCCGGGGCCGCGGACGAGTTCGACCTCTCGTTCAAGGGCAAGTACCTGTACGTCGCCGCCAAGAGCTACTGCGGTCGCCGTTCACAGAGGACTTTGCTGTGCCGTTTGCGCTACACCGGCAAGCCCGAGAGCTGGGGTTTTGAAATCTACCAATACAGCACCAGCGACTTCGACTCCGATGGCGAATACCCCTTCTCCGGCGGCAGCGTCGAGAAGTGCTTCGCCGTGGCCTGCGACCTCTACCTCTGGGACTACGACCCGTTCGAGGCCGGCTCCTCGTACGACCCGAAAGCGAGGCCGCGCGAGCCCGGGGCGATTGTCGGGCCAGCCGACGTCCTGCCGCGCCTGAGGGCGGGCGAGCGGGCGCCGTGTCCCGAGCTGCCGGCGGACCTGCGCCACGCGGTGGGCGGTCCCCTGCTCGCCGATTTCTCTGCGTTCGTGCGCTTCATCGCCGGTCGGACTTTCAAGCTCGGCGCGCGCACCAACGGGTTTGGCCGCGCCGACCTCGCCGAGGCGAATGCCTTGATGACCCAGCCGCTCGCGCTGAACCCCAGAAGCGTGCTGCCGAAGGTGCCGCGGGTACACCTCTGCTTCCGGGTGGCCGAGGCGCTCGGACTGCTCGATGTGGACACGAGAAAGCACCGGGCGGCTGGGCACCCGGAAGCCGCGGCGTTCGCCGACCTGCCCGAGCTCGAGCGCTGGTGGGCGATCCTCGAGGCGTTCTGGCAGCGGGTGCAGTGGAAGAGCCTGAGCACGAGCTTCGCGGGCGATGCCGATAATCTGCAGGCCTACCGCGCAAGCCTGGGCGAGAAGCTCGCGGCACCCGGGCCGCACGGCCTCGAAGAGCTGTTCTTCTCGGGCGATCTGTGCACGAGCATTCTCATTCCGAGCTGGTGCGACACGGGGCTCATCAGGCTCAAGCCTGGCCAGAGCTCCGGGCGCCTCAAGGATTTGCGGGACGTGCTCGCGCGTTTCGAGGTGACGCCGCTCGGGCGCTGGGCCTTCGCCCGGCTCGCCGAGCAATCGCCGCGATGCGATGAGGACGACGAGGAGCTCGAGTTGTCGTACGACTTCGAGGGCGACGATTTCGAGGACGACGACTTCGAGTAGGACGACCTCGGCGATGAGGGACTCGAAGGCGACGATTTCAAGAGGACGACTCCGGGGACGACGACTCCGAGGAGGAGCCCGGTAGTCCGAGAAGCGCCCGGCTTCGTCGGGCGCGGAACGGCGGGTGAGCGCCGGCGCGCGCGAGAGGTCGGCTCCGGAAGCGGCAAGGCCCCAATTCGAGCCGGCGGTGGAAAGCGGAGCGGCTTCCGGCAGAGGGCCTGAGACACGAGCGGCCCCGGGCTTTCGCCGCGGGGCCGCGCAGGCGTGTGCCGCCCGCCCTCTCGGACGAGCGCGCCAGTGAGGCAGCCGCTACTTGGCCGCCTTGATGCGCTTCTTGTCGTCGCCGTCGGCGGCGGCCTGGGCGGCCTTGGCCTCGGCGCCGTTGGCCGGCTTCCGGGCGATGCCGAGCTTGTCGAAGAGCTGCTTCTCGATCTCGGTCGCAGCCTCGGGGCGGGTGCGCAGGAACTCCTTGGCCTGCTCGCGGCCCTGCCCGATGCGCTCGCCACTGAAGCTGTACCAGGAGCCGCTCTTCTCGATGAAGTTGTGGGTGACCGCCAGGTCGAGCAGGTCGCCCTCGCGCGAGATGCCCGTGCCGTAGAGGATGTCGAACTCCACCTCGCGGAACGGCGGGGCGACCTTGTTCTTGACCACCTTGACGCGGGTGCGGTTGCCGACGACCTCGTCGCCGTTCTTGATAGCGCCGACGCGGCGGATGTCGAGCCGCTGGCTCGCGTAGAACTTGAGCGCGTTGCCGCCGGTGGTCGTCTCCGGGTTGCCGAACATCACCCCGATCTTCATGCGGATCTGGTTGATGAAGATGACGCAGGTCTGGCTCTTGGAGATGGTGCCGGTCAGCTTGCGCAGCGCCTGGCTCATCAGGCGGGCCTGAACGCCCATGTGCGCGTCGCCCATCTCGCCCTCGAGCTCGGCCTTGGGCACCAGCGCGGCGACCGAGTCGACCACCAGCACGTCGATGGCGCCCGAGCGCACCAGCATCTCGGCGATCTCCAGGGCCTGCTCGCCGGTGTCCGGCTGGCTGATGAGCAGGTCGTCGGTGCGCACGCCGAGCTTGCGGGCGTACTGCACGTCGAGCGCGTGCTCGGCGTCGATGTAGGCCGCGATGCCGCCCTTCTTCTGGGCCTCGGCGACGATGTGCAGGCACAGGGTCGTCTTGCCCGAGGACTCCGGCCCGTAGATCTCGACGATGCGCCCGCGGGGCACCCCGCCGACGCCCAGGGCGATGTCGAGCGAGATCGACCCGGTGGAGATGGCCTGCACGTCCTGGATCAACGCCTCCTCGTTGCCCAGGCGCATGATGCTGCCCTTGCCGAACTGCTTTTCGATGGCGCTGACGGCCAGGTCGATCGCCTTTTCCTTCTCGGGTACCACGGGCATCTGTCTTCTCCCTCAAGGTCGGGGTTGGGGCCGCCGGATGGCTGCACGCCTGTTTAGTGCATCCGCCGTCGGACGGCAATCGTTTCGGCGGCTGACGATGGAGTTTTCTTAACAAAGGGGTCTGACATCGGTTCCGCGGCCGTCGATTCGGCGGCCGCGCGGGCGGCGACGGACGCGTTCTCGGATCGGCGCCGGGGACCGCAGGAAGGTCGGGAGGGGCCGCCGTCCCGACGGCCCGTGCGGCGACGGGCGCGTTCTCGGATCGGCGCCGGGAGTCAGGACGAGGTCGGGAGTGGCCGCCGTCCCGGCGGCCCGCGCCGAATCGAGCGAGGTCGGTTCAGGCCCCGCCGGCGCGAAGCGCGGTCTTCCGGCTGGCGACCGCGGGCACGTCTACCTCGGCGACCAGGAGGTGATGGTCCGACGCGTTGGTCCTCTCGACGCGCGCTGCGGCGGGCACGATCTCCGGCGAGGCGAACAGGTAGTCGATTCGCACCGTAGGGAGCAGCCAGCCGAGCGGGTGCGTGCCTCCGCGGCCTTTGCCCGCCGCGTCGAAGACGTCCACGAGCTTCGAGGTGAGCTCCCGGTACATCGCGCTGAGCGACACGTCGTTGAAGTCGCCGAGCAGCACGCAGGGGCTCTCCTCGGCGAGCAGCTCCAGGATCCGGCGCGCCTGCTCGAGCCGCAGGCCGGAGCGGCCGATGCGGTGGCTCAGGTGCGTGACAGCGACGGTCAGCTCGCAGCCCGGGTGCTCGAGCCTTGCGCGGCCGAGCACACGCGGCTCGACGCCTTCGGGGACCGGCAGCCTGTCGCGGCGCGGGTCGGCGAGCGGGAAGCGCGAGAGCAGGGCGATGCCGTACTTGCCGCCGTCGCGCTCGAGCGCCGGGAAGAACTGGTGGTGTGCGAAGCCCGCCTCACGCGCGAGCAGGGCGGCCTGATCGATGCCCGACGAGCGGCACGTGCAGCGGTCGACCTCCTGGAGCGCGATGAGGTCGGCGGCCACGGCCTTCAGGTGGGCGACGATGCCGGGGAGACCCCTGCGGCAGGACTGCAGGTTCCAGCTGGCGAGGCGCAGCCGGCAGGAGGGCTCCTGCTGGCCGAGGGTCGATGGGCTGGTCAATTCCGCGGGGCCTCCTTGAAGCGGAGACACGCTAACAGAGCGCGCGCGAAGACAATGAGAGCCCGGCCGGCAGCGGCTCGGCCCGTCGCGCGGCGGGCGAGCGAGGCTCCTCGGCGACGGCCCGCGGGCCGTGTCTCGAGCGTCCGACACCTCACAAGGTCGCGTGCTATCCTTCCGCGCCTTGGCTCGGAGGGAGAGATGATCCGCACAGTCGTCACGGGGGTCTCGGGCAGGATGGGCAGCTCCATAGTGCGCTGGGTGCGCGACGCCGACGACATGGAGCTCGTCGGCGCGACCGAGCGGCCCGGCAGCGGCAGCATCGGGCTCGACGTCGGGCTCGCCTGCCGCCTGGGCAACTTCGAGATCCCCATCGTCGACGACCTCGCCAAGGCCATCGGCAAGGCTGACGTCGTCATCGACTTCAGCAGCGCCGAGGCCTCGGTCGCCCACGCCCGGATCTGCGCCGAGCACAAGGTGCCCCTGGTCGTCGGCACGACCGGCCTGTCGGCCAAGGCCAAGGCCGACATCGTCGCCGCCGCGGAGAAGGTCGCCATCCTGATGGCTCCGAACATGAGCGTCGGGGTCAACCTGATGCTGCGGCTGGTCGAGCAGGCCGCGCGCGTTCTCGGCGACTCGTGCGACATCGAGATCGTGGAGATGCACCACCGGCTCAAGAAGGACGCGCCCTCGGGGACGGCCCTGCGACTCGGCGAGGTAGCCGCGCAGGCGACCGGGCGCGATCCGGCGACCGACTTGAAGCTGTCGCGGGTCGGGCAGATAGGCGAGCGGCCCAAGGGCGAGATAGGCATCCAGACCCTGCGCGGCGGGGACATCGCCGGCGAGCACACCGTCTACTTCGCGGGCGAGGGCGAGCGGCTGGAGATCACCCACCGCGCCTTCAGCCGCGATCAGTTCGTGCTCGGCGCGCTGCGCGCCGCGCGCTTCCTCGTCGGCAAGCCGCCCGGGCTCTACGACATGGCGGCTGTGCTCGGCTTCTGATGCGCCTGTGCCGCTGCCAGATCGACGGAGAGCCGCAGCTCGCGCTGTTCGAGGGCGGTGAGCTCGATCTGCTCTCCGAGCCGCCGTTCTCGCGCATCGTCCGCTCGGGCCGGCGCGTGCCGCTCGAGGCGGCGAAGCTGCTCGCTCCGGTCGAGCCCTCGAAGATCGTCTGCGTGGGCCTCAACTACCGGGCCCACGCCGCCGAACTGCGAATGCCGCTGCCCGAGCGCCCGCTGCTCTTCCTCAAGCCGCCCTCCGCGCTGCTCGCCCCCGAGGCGGACATCCTGCTGCCGCCGGAGAGCGCCGAGGTGCACTACGAGGCCGAGCTCGCCGTGGTCATCGGCCGGCGCTGCCGGCGCGTGAGCCCCGAGCAGGCGCGCGCGTGCGTGCTCGGCTTCACCTGCATCAACGACGTCACCGCCCGCGACATCCAGCGCGAGGAGGTCCAGTTCACGCGGGCCAAGGGCTTCGACACCTTCGCCCCGCTCGGCCCCTGGATTGAGACCGACGTCGATCCGAGCAGCCTGGCGGTCGTCGCGCGGGTGAACGGGAGCGTTCGGCAGGCCGGCTCCACCTCGGACATGGTCTTCGGCGCCTTCGAGCTCGTCTCCTTCGTCTCGCGAGGAATGACGCTGCTGCCGGGTGACGTTCTGGCAACGGGAACTCCGCCCGGGGTGGGCCCGCTCGTCGCCGGGGATGAGGTGGAGATCGAGGTAGAGGGCATCGGCGTGCTCCGCAATCGCGTGCGAACCGAGGAGCGTTCGTCAACGGGTGAGTGATGCAGGTCTTTCTCGGTTTGGGCTCGAATCTCGGCAACCGCGAACACAACCTCGCGCAGGCGATAGCCCGCATCGCGGCGCTGCCGGGGACAGAGGTGCGGAAGAGGTCTTCGATCTACGAGAGCCGGCCCATCGGGCCTGAGCAGCCCGACTTCCTCAACGCGGCCGTCGAGATCAAGACCTTGTTGTCGCCCAGCGAGCTGCTCTCCGAGTGCAAGAGGATTGAGCGCGAGATGGGCCGCGTCGACGGGCCGCGCTGGGGCCCGCGGCCGCTCGACATCGACTTGTTGCTAGCCGACCGGATTGTCGCCGAGCCGCAGCTCCAGGTGCCGCACCTCGAGCTGCACAAGCGCGCCTTCGCCCTGCTGCCGATGTGCGAGCTCGCGCCGGAAGCGGTCCATCCGGTCTTCGGCTGGAAGCTGTGCGAGCTGCTCGCGGACGTCGCCGACCAGCAGGTATGCCGGGTCGGCGACTTTTACGTCGAGACCTAATCGGAGCCCCGCCCTTTAGCCGAGTTGCACACGGGAGCCGGAGAGAGGTGGGGAGGGCCGCCGTCTCGGCGTTCTACGGATCAGCCTGCCGGCGGCTATGGATCGGATCGCTGCCTTCGTAGCAGCGCTCGCAGATCTGCTTGCCGCGGCCATTGCGGATCGCCGCCCTTCGTGGCGGCGCCCGCTGAACGGGTCGCTGCGGCGGTTGTGGATCGGATCGCCGCCCCTCGTGGCGGTGCCCGCCGGCCGGGTCGACGCGGAGGTTGTGGATCGGATCGCCGCCCCTCGTGGCGGCGCCCGCCATAGGGTCGCTGCGGCGGTTGCGGATCGGATCGCCGCCCTTCGTGGCGGCGCCCGCCGGCCGGGTCGATGCGGCGGCTGTGGATCGGATCGCCGCCCTTCGTGGCGGCGCCCGCCGGCCGGGTCGCCGCGGCGGCTGTGGATCGGATCTCCGCCCTTCGTGGCGGCGCCCGCCGATCGGGTTGCCGCGGCAACTGCGATCGAATCGCCGCCCTTTCTCGCGCCAGCTCGCGCGCGCCTCAACCCTCCCGCTCGCTCGCCCAGCCTTCGTCACCACCCTCGCTGCCTGCCGGGCGACATCCGCGGCTCGGGCAGCGGGCAGGGAAGCAGGCAGCCCGACCGCCCGCGCCTCAGATTAGCGCGGCGAAACTCGGGCGCCGGCTGCAGCCGGTGCGGGGAGGCTGTGCTTCGCGCCAGCCTTGCGTGGAGGCGTCTATGCGCAGACCGTTGTCGATCATCGCCGTTCTCGGAGCAGGCGTGCTGCTTCTCGCGGGGACAGCCTGCCGAGATCAGCAGGCTCAGCAGCGCCAGGAGCAAGGACAGCAGCCCGGCGCAGGCGGAGCGGGCGAGCAGGACGAGATGAAGCAGGACCAGCAGGCGCAGAAGCAAGAGCAGAAGGAGGAGACGATCACAGGGCGCGTCGCGAGCGTTGACGGCAACAGCATCAAGGTGCTCGACACGCGGCGCAATGAGGTGGTCGAGCTCGAGGTGCCGGACGACGCGCAGGTGATGCGCCAAGGCCAGCGCATCTCCCTCGACGACATCTCCGAGGGTGCCGAGGTGCGGGCCAGCTACACCATGGACCAGGACGAGAAGGTCGTCAGGTCACTGACCGTGACGAGCGAGCCTCAGCAGCAGCAGGAACAGCCCTCCTAGTAGTGCGAGAGGCTTCGCGAAGCCTGAGCGACGCTCCCACCGCGTCCAGCGGTGGGAGCAGACGTTTGGCGACAAGCGCGCGCTCGGAACGCTTCGCGCGAGCTGACGGCCGTGTCCGCCGAGCGTCCGGTGTCGGTGCGGTAGGACTTGCGCCTGTCCAGGGCCCGCCGGCCTGGGCTCTCACCAACTCCGCAGTGCGCTTCACCTCGAGAGGCCGGGCACCCACGCCCGGCCGTCTTCGGCGCCGGCTCCGAAGTGATCCACTTGCGACGTATCCGGTGATCCACTTCCGGTTGCATGTCGTAACCACGAGAAGGTCGCCGGCTGGGGAGGCGTAGGGAGCCCGGAGGG
>JBMNNX010000181.1:0-13745 GCA_050942745.1 Myxococcales bacterium | reverse complement strand
CGCAGCGCAAGCCCGTGCCTCAGGCCTGCGCCGTCGAACACGCCTGCCCCGAAGCCGAGCAGGTCGAGCCCGGCTCGCAGGTGCCGTTCGCCTGCCCGGCCGCGATGACGCAGCTCAGCCCTGCGCAGCATTCGGCGGTGCCCGAGCAGGTGCCGTTCTCGTTCACGCAGGTCTGCGGCGGCGTGCAGCGGCCGCCGCTGCAGATGCCCGAGCAGCAATCCGAGCCGGCGGCGCACTCGACCCCGTCGGCCTTGCAGGTGCCGCAGAGGCCCGAGAGGCACGCGCCGGAGCAGCACTCCGCCCCGGAGGCGCAGCTCTCGCCATTCGCGCTGCAGACGACTCCGCCGTCGGGGCTGCCAGAACCACCGTCGCCCTCCTCGCTGCCCGCATCGCTCCCGACGCCGGCGTCCGCGCCGCCGCTCGGCCGGGCGCGGCAGACGGTGATGGCAAGCTCGCCCGACGACAGGCACTCGAGGCCGTTGCAGCACTCGCCCTCACCGGTCGCGCCCGGCGTGCAGCGCTGGCCGGCCGCGAGGCACTTCGGCGACTGGCAGACGAAGCGGCCGTCAACCTGGACGCAAGGAGCCAGGTTGCAGCACTGGTCGCGGAACTGGCACTCCTCACCCTCGGGGATGCAACAGTTCGGGTCGAGGCCGTCGTAGCCGTTCGGGCAGACATCGCCGCCGCCGAAGCAGCGCGCCAGGCCGCCGAGGTCCAACCGGCAGACCGCCTTCTTGCCGTCACAGCAGTCCTGCGGGCAAGCGGCGCCGAAGGCCCCGCAGCAGTTGCCGACCGGCTGGCAGGCAGTGCCGTTGGAGCAGCGGCCGACCGGCGGATCGGTCTGAAAGAGGGAGCAGACGACGCTGCTCGTGTCCCAGCCGCAGCAGTCGTCGTTCTTGCTGCAGACCTCGCCGGTCTGCCGACAGCCAGTGCCCAGCACGCAGGTCGCCCGGCCGCTGCCGAGGTCGGTGCACAAGCGGCTGCAGCACGAGGAGTCGCCGTCACACGGCTCGCCGCCCACGGTGCAGCCGGGGCTGCCCGGCGCGGTCACCGACGCGGCGCAGGTGCCCGGGCCCCCGCCGGCGGGAAGCTGGCAGCTTCCGTTGCAGCAGTCGAGCGCCTCGTAGCAGATATCGCCGGCCGAGCTGCAGCTCGAGGCGTGCACGCAACGGTCTCCCTGGCAGTTCTTCGAGCAGCACTGCGAGTCGTCGCTGCACGACTCGCCGAGGGTGCCGCAGGTCGCGCTCGGGATCCTCGCGCACTTGCCGCCGTTGCAGATGCCGGAGCAGCAGTCGGCGGCCTCGCCGCAGGCGCCGTCGATCTGGACGCACCGCTCGCCCTCGCAGGCTCCCGCCGCGCAGCGCAGTGAGCAGCAGTCGGTCGCCGCCGAGCAGGCCGCGCCCTCCGGGCCACACAGCTTCTCCTCCGCACAGACCGTCGGCCCGCCCTCGGCCTCGGCGCGGCAGAGCCCGGAGCAGCACGCCGGCTCCTCGCCGGGCGCGCACGGCTGCCCGACCTCGAGGCAGCGGTTCGATGCGTCGGGCAGCTCGGTCGAGCCATCGGGAGACTCGGTCGAACCGTCGGGGACGTCAGCCTGGCAGGCGCCGTCTATGCACCGGCCGCCGTCGCAGTCGGCGTCCGCGGAGCAGGCCGGCTGGTGCGCCGTCTCGGGATCCTCACAGCTACAGGCCCCGAGCCCGGCGAAGAGCAAGCACGGCAGCAGGATCTTCGCGTTCATGGTCGTCCTCCGCGGCAATTTGGAATGGCTCGATCTTGCCGCAGATTGAGACCCGCCGCGAGAGACCGGCCGTCGCACCGCCGCTGCGAGCGCCCGGGCGCGGGCGCGGGCCGCAGATCGCCGCGATCCAGGCCTCGAAAAGCCGCGAAAGGCCGCCAGAGCGCCAAAATGGCCGCTTGGAAGCCCGCAGGGCCGTCGGGCTTGTATGAGCAAGCCTGGCTGCTCTCGGGCCGCGCACGGGCCAATTCTGGCCCTCTGAGGCACCTCCCCGAGCCTTTTTCGCGATACACAACCACCCGGAACCAAAGGGCTTTTCCCGCCGTGCCCTCGCCCGCGGGCGATCATGCCGCTGGCTCGGACCGTCCGCGAGAAACCGGCTGTCGCTCCGCGCCGCGGGCGCGGGCGCGAGGCGCCGGATCCCGAGCGGCTCGCTGGCGGCGCCTCACGCATGAAGATCGGCCCTGCGCGCCGCTCGCAGCGCCGCGCCGATGCCTGAAGACGCTTCGGCACCTACATCGCGGACTTTGCCGACGGCGCGGAGAGCTTGGCAGACGAGTCGAGAGGCTTGGCAGAGCACTCGAAAGGCTTGGCAGACCGCCGGAGAGCTTGCGGCCCTCGCGACATCACTCAGGTTTTTCCAGCGCGTGGTTTCTGGGTGCGAAATCGAACGGTTCGCGCTCTGGATTCGGGCGCCTAACCCCGCGTACCAAGGTGCGTTTCTTGGCTGCCAAGCTCCGCGACCCGTGCGCGAAGCCTTCCGAGTGCTCTGCCAAGCCCTCTGGCCGTCCGCCAAGCTTTGAAATCGCCGCCAAGCCTTGGAACCGCCGCCAAGCCTTGAAACCGCCGCCAAGCTTCAGCAGCAAAGCAAGTCTGGCTGCTCTCGGGCCGCGCACGGGCCAATTCTGGCCCTCTGAGGCACCTCCCCGAGCCTTTTTCGCGATACGCAACCGCTCGGACCCAAAGCGCTTTTCCCGCGTGCCCTCGCCCGCTGGCTCGGCGCGGATGCGCTCCCCCGGCCGGCGCATCCCCCGACTGCGGATGTGCGCCGGCAGCAGCCGGATGGCGGCGACCGAAGCGGGCGCGCCTACGGGGTCAGCCGCTCCATCAGCCGGGGGAACGGGACGGTCTCGCGCACGTGGTGCAGGCCGCAGATCCAGCCGACCGTGCGCTCGATACCCAGGCCGAAGCCCGCGTGCGGCACCGAGCCGTAGCGGCGCAGGTCGAGGTACCACTCGAACGCGCTGCGCGGCAGGCCGGCCGCGTCGATGGCCGCGACCAAGGTGTCGTAGTCGTCCTCGCGCTGGCCTCCGCCGATGATTTCGCCGTAGCCCTCGGGCGCGAGCATGTCGCAGCCGAGCGCGAGCTTGGGATTCTCGGGATCCCGCTTGAAGTAGAAGGCCTTCATCTCCGCCGGGAAGCGGTGGACGAGGACCGGGCGGTCGAACTGGTTGCCGAGCACCGTCTCCTCGTCACCGCCGATGTCGTCGCCCCAGTTGATCGGGTGGCCGGCGGCCTTGATGCGCTCGATGGCCTCGTCGTAGGTGATGCGCGGGAAGGGCTTCTTGACGCGCTTGAGGACGGTGAGGTCGCGCTCGAGCACGTTGACGAGCTCCTTCTCGTGCTTGTCGAGCACCTTGCCGACGATGTTCTCGACGAAGTCCTCCATCAGGTCCATGTCGCCGGCGAGGTCCATGTAGGCGACCTCCGGCTCGACCATCCAGAACTCGGTCAGGTGGCGGCGCGTCTTGCTCTTCTCGGCGCGGAAGGTCGGGCCGAAGACGTAGATCTTGCCCAGCGCCATCGCGCCCGCCTCGCCGTAGAGCTGGCCCGACTGCGTCAGGTAGGCCTTGCCGAGGTCGAAGTACGGCACCTCGAACAGCGTGCTCGTGCCCTCGCAGGCCGCCGGAGTGAGGATGGGGGCGTCGAAGAGCGTGAAGCCGCGATCATCGAAGTAGTCGCGGATCGACTTGATGATCGTGTGGCGCACCCGCTGGATGACCGTCTGGCGGGCGCTGCGCAGCCACAGGTGCCGGTTGTCCATCAGGAAGGCGACCCCGTGCTCCTTGTGCCCGAGCGGGAACTCGGCGATGGGCCTGGCGACGACTCGGATCGCCTTGACCCCGAGCTCGAAGCCGATGGGGCTGCGCTTGTCGGCCCGCACGACGCCGGTCACCTCGAGCGAGGTCTCCTGCGGCAGGTGGTCGGCCTCGTGGAAGGTCGCCTCGTCCACGTCGCCCTTGAAGACGACGCACTGGATGGTCCCGGTGCCGTCGCGCACCTGAAGGAAGTGCAGCTTGCCCTTGGAGCTGCGGTTGTGGAGCCAGCCCTTGAGCGTGACTTCCTTGCCTTCGTGCTTGGCGATGTCGGCGACGTAGACGTGTTCGGCCATGGTGCTCTCCACTCGATTGAACGCGGGCCCGTCGGCCCGCGCGTTGCCCCGGGCGCAATCGGCAGCCAGCCGCGCGCCCGACGGAAGCCGCGCATGCTAGCGAGGCGTGAGATCGTGAACAAGGACTGAGGAGCCGCAGGCGCTTCGCGAGCCGAGCCCGCGCTCGCCGGCGGGTGAGCCTGCCTCGGCTCTCGATGCGGCCCGCGCCGCGCGGGAGCTCAGGCCTCGGCGGACAAGGTTGCCCGCTTCGGAGACCGCGCCGATCGGCGCCGACCGTTACGCGGCGGCGCGAGCTCGGAGAGAGAGCGCGCGCCGGACTCCTGGGACCGAGCGCGGCGACGCGGTCGAACCCCGGGCGCGATTCCAAAGAGGGAACCAAGCCCGGGGCCCGGCGATTTCCGCTCTCGCTGCGCCACTGAGGGGAGCCTGTCAAAGGGCATGCCTTCGACAGGCTCTCGACCGCCCGGCTGGCGCCTACTTCGGACCGCCGCGGCAGGTGCAGTTCGACGGGTCGCAGCGGCTGCCGGCCGGGCATCCGCCGCAGTCCGGCTTGCAGACGCACGAGCAGCTCTCGGCGTCGGCCTCGAACGTGGGGCCCAGCGCGTCGCAGTTGAGCGCCGCGGTGTCGCAGACACAGGCGCACTGCCCCTCGGCTCGCGTCATCCCCGGGCCGCAGGTGAGGTTGCACTCGCACGCGCAGGACGCCGAGTCGCAGGTCTCGCCGGCGGCGCAGCCTCCGAAGCCCTCGTGCGAGCAGTCGGGGTTGCACACGCAGGCGCAAGCGATCGGATCGGCGAACAGCGGCGGGCTGCACCCGAGCAGCGAGGCGTCGCAGATGCAGGCGCAGGTGTTGGGATCGCGCCGCAGGCCGGGGCCGCAAGGCACGCTCGTGTCGCACACGCAGGCGCAGCTATCCGGATCGCACTCGAAGCCGGTCCCGGTGCCGCAGACCCCGCCGCAGTTCGAGTTGCAGCGGCACCCGCACGTCGTCGGATCCGGCTCCATGTTGGCCGGGCAGACGACGCTCGCGAGGTCGCAGGCGCAGTTGCAGGTCGCCGGGTCGAGGTAGTGGTTCGGCGGGCAGGTCTTCGTCGGGTCGCAGGCGCAGCTACACGCGCCCTCGTTGCACACCTTGCCCGCGCCGCACGCGCCGCCACAGCCGGGCTTGCACTCGCAGGTGCAGGTGTTCGGGTTGGCCTGCATCGTCGGGCCGCAGCCGAGCGCCCCGGTGTCGCAGACGCAGGCGCAACTGGCCGTGTCGAACCGGAAGCCGACCCCGCAGGTGACGTTCTGGCGGCACTCGCAGCCGCAGGTCGCGGTGTTGCAGGTGAGGTTGCCGGAGCAGCGGCCGCCGCAGTCCGGCGGGCAGACGCACTCGCAGAGCCCCGTGTCGCAGACCTCGCCCGAGCCGCAGCCTCCGCCGCAGTCGGCCGGGCAGATGCACTGGTCGGTCACCGGGTCGCACACGAGCGGCTCGGGGCACGCGCCGCCGCACGGGCGCGAGTTGCCGTCGGGGTTGGGCGTCAGGTCCTCCCAGTACTGGTACGAGATCGCGATCTCGGTGTTGGCGCGCGGGCGGCAGTCTCCATAGAAGACGAGCGACTTGGAGGCGCCGTCGTAGTCGAAGCCGTGGGTGCGGCTGCGCGGCACGTCGTTCTTGAGCGACTGGCAGGCCGGCCCGACCGGCGAGGCGAGCGCGACCTTGATGCTCGCCGAGATCGCCGGCTTGGCGAGCTGGGTCGGAGTCGCCTGGCCGATGGCCGCGGTGATGATCTGGCTGATGGCCGCAGGGATGGCGCTCACGTCGCGGATGTCGGTCTCGATTCCCTGCAGCGCGGTGATGACGTCGCGGTATTCGGAGGTCTGGGTCTCCTCGCCGCTCATCCGCACGCCAACCGGCGGAATGATCCCGGCGACGAAGGCCTTGCCCAACCCGCCGGGCAGGTTGCCGAAGTAAGCCGCCCAACTCGCGTAGCCGCTCGGCAGGCCCCGCCAGTCGTTCTTGTCGAGGAAGCACTGGCACTGGGTCGTCGACGGGCACCCGGTGCCAGCCGCGTCGCAGACCGAGGTGTCCGACTGCTCGCGCGCGTCGGTCAGCCAGATGACGACGATCTTGGCGCCCTGGCGGACCTTGTTGACGTTGCTGGTAGTGCTCGCCGGCAACCA
Source organism: Myxococcales bacterium (assembly GCA_050942745.1). Classification (GTDB taxonomy): domain Bacteria; phylum Myxococcota; class Myxococcia; order Myxococcales; family UBA5297; genus UBA10939. The sequence goes on along the minus strand of JBMNNX010000181.1, from coordinate 7,452 downwards.
CCGGGTGTTCTGCAACATGTAGTTGACCGGAGCGAAGCCGCGCTCGGGGCTGTAGGCGACCGCGGGCACGTCGACGTCGGCGGCGAAGTCGCTCAGACTCGTTCGGAAGGGCCCTGGCGAGTTGACGCGGGTCTGCTCGCGGTCGGTGTCCGTGTAGATGGTCGCGATGCGCCAGTCGATGGGAGCGTTGGTGAGCTGCTGCTGCATCGCGGCGCTCGCGCTGGCCACCTGCGCCTTGTAGGGGTCCATCGAGTACGAGTTGTCAACGACCCAGACGAAGTCCACCTTCGGATAGCCCTGGGCCGACAGCTTCTCGCACACCGGGCGGTAGGCGTCGCCGAACTGCGCGAGCGCGCTGCCGTTGGCCAGGTCGTCGATCCTCAGCAGCCGGTCGCCCGACGAGGCGAGGCTCTTGGGCACGATGGCCATCACCACGATGGCGCGGTTGGCGCTGCGGCGCAGGTACTCGGCCTGGACGCGGAAGGGCCCGGTGACTCCGGCCGAGCCGGACGGCACGCTGGCTCCCGAGAAGTAGCTGCCGACGATGCTCCGCGCGAAGGCCTTGAGGTCGGCGCTCGACCCGTGGTCGTAGTAGCCGGCCATCGCGGTGAAGCCGTCCCAGCTCGTCAGCCCCTGGGTGAGCGCCGAGGTGACGCCGCCCGAGATGGCGGCCAGCTTGGTGCGCCCCTCGTTTTCCTGGTCGGTGACGGTGGCGGCGGCTGGGACGCGGTGCAGGGCGATACCGATGATCTTCTGGGTCGGGTCGTACAGCACGAGCCCGACCTCCTTGCCGCCGCTGACGATGCGGGTGACCTCGCTGTAGCCCGATACCGCGGCCACGTGCAGGTCCGAGTCGTAGGTCTGGTGCGAGACCATCTGGCGTGGGCTCGCGCAGGCCGCCTGCACCGGGCCGGTGGCGTCCGAGCCGTTGTTCGGGTTGAGCTCGCCCGAGTCGACCCGGCCGTTGCCGTTGACGTCCTCGGCGCCGTCGGCGATCCCGTCGTTGTCGGTGTCGGGGTCGAGCGGATCGGTGCGGGTGCTCGGATCGAGGTCTCGCACGAAGCCCGGGCAGTTGGCGGAATCGAGGTTCTGGGTCTTACCAAGCTCGACGCCGTCGGTCAGCCCGTCGCCGTCGGTGTCGGGGTTGGAGGGATCGGTCTCGCCGGGGTCGACGCGGCCGTTGCGGTTCACGTCCTCCTCGTCGTCGCGGATGCCGTCGCAGTCGGTGTCGATGCGCTTTGGGTCGGTCGTCCGGCTCGGGTCGGCGTCGGGGACGAAGCCCGGACAGGCGGTGGGGCTCGGGTTGAAGACCGCGCCCGCCTCGAGCCCGTCCTTGAGCCCGTCGCCGTCGGTATCCGGGTTGTTGGGATTGGTGCCGGTGACGTTGCGCTCGGTGTCATCGGACAGTCCGTCGCAGTCCGAGTCAACCGCGGTCGGGAGCGGGCAGTCGCCGGGGAGCAGCGGGTTGGTCTCGCCGGGATCGACGACGTGGTTCCAGTTGCGGTCCTCCTCGCCGTCGCGGCAGCCGTCGCCGTCGGTGTCGGCGTTGCGCGGGTCGGTCTCGTTGGCCTGCTTGACGCCGTCACGGTTGAAGTCCTCGACTCCGTCGGGGATGCCGTCGCCGTCGGTATCCGGGTTGAGCGGGTTGGTCTCGGTCGCGTCGCGCACACCGTTCTTGTTCTTGTCCTCGACCCCGTCCGGCAGGCCATCGCCGTCGCTGTCGGGATTGGCCGGATCGGTCTCCCCGTTGTCGATGCGCCCGTTGCGGTTGGCGTCCTCGAGCCCGTCGGGCAGGCCGTCGCCGTCGGTGTCGCTCGAGTAGGGCAGCGTGCGCGTGTTGGGGTCGTCGTCCGGGACGAAGTTGCACGAGGGGTCGACACTCGCGGTGCGGCCCGCCTCGACGCCGTCGACCAGGCCGTCGCCGTCCGAATCGGGGTTGGCCGGGTCGGTGCGGAACAGCGCCCGCTCCTCGCCGTCGGCGAGGCCGTCGCAGTCCGAGTCGGTGCGCAGCGGGCTGCTCTCGCTGGAGTCGAGGCGGCCGTTCTTGTTGGCGTCTTCCTCCCCGTCGAGCAGCCCGTCGCCGTCGTGGTCGGCGACCAGCGGGTTGGTCGTGGTCGCCCCGCAGTCGGCGTCGGGGACGAAGGTCGGGCAGTTGGACGGGTCGACGTTGGCGCAGACGCCCTTCTCTAGACCGTCGGGCAGGCCGTCGGCGTCGCTGTCGCGCCGCTTGGGGTCGGTCTCGCCGGGATCGACCTTGCCGTTGTGGTTGGCGTCCTCTTCGCCGTCCGAGAGCCCGTCGCAGTCCGAGTCGGCCAGCAGCGGGTTGGTCCGCGTCGCCGAGTCGGCGTCGGGGACGAACGAGGTGCAGCGCACCGGGTCGGGGTTGGTGACGATGCCCACCTCGAGCCCGTCGGGCAGGCCGTCGCCGTCCGTGTCGGCGACCAGCGGGTTGGTGCGGTAGGCGCGGAGCTCCAGGTAATCCGAAAGCCCGTCGCAGTCGCTGTCGGCCGACCGCGGGTTGGTCTCGCCCGGGTCGACCGCGCCATTCAGGTTCTTGTCTTCCTCGCCGTCGAGCAGCCCGTCGCCGTCGGTGTCGGCGCGGGTCGGGTCGGTCAGCGTGGTCGAAAGCTCGACGTCGTCGGGGATTCCGTCGCCGTCGGTGTCCTTGCCGGCGCCCGAGCAGTCGGCGACGCGCGGGTCGGTCTCGCCGGAGTCGAGGACGCCGTTGCGGTTCTTGTCCTCGAGGCCGTCGGCGCAGGTGTCGCCGTCGCTGTCGATCTTGATCGGGCTCGTTCCGGTGCGCGTCTCGAGGCCGTCGGGCAGGCCGTCGCCGTCCGAGTCGACCTTCAGCGGGTCGGTCTCGCCCGGGTCGACGACGCCGTCGCCGTTCAGGTCCTCGGCGCCGTCGGCCAGCCCGTCGCCGTCGGTGTCGGCGAGCAGCGGATCGGTCTCCTGGGGCTCGCGCTTGCCGTTTCGATCGCGGTCCTCGACCCCGTCGTCGAGCCCGTCGCCGTCGGTGTCCTTCGCGACCGGCGAGGTGCGGGTGCTCGGATCGGCGTCGCCTTCGAACGGGCAGCCCGGATCGACCGAGGCGGTCTTCCCGGCCTCGATTCCGTCGGGGATTCCGTCGCCGTCGGTGTCCGGGTTGTCTGGATCGGTCTGCAGGCGCTCGGGCCCCCAGCGGTTGGCGAACTCCTCGGCGTCGCTCAAGCCGTCACAGTCGGTGTCCTTGTTCGGGTTGTTCGGGTCGTTGATGGACGCGCCGCCGTCCCGCTGGCCGCCGCCGTCGGGCTGCAGGATCTCGCCCGAGTCGCCCGGGCCACCGTCCCTGCCGCTCGGAGGCTCGCAGTGTCCGTTGACGCACACATTTCCGTCAGTGCAGTCATCGCTCGTCGTGCACGGCGGGCCGACGGGGGGAGTGTTCTCGCAGGCACAGCCGGCGAACAGCAGCGAGCCGAGCAGCGCGGCTCCGACGATCAAACGGGATGGGGGCATGAGCGACCTCCAAGAGCCCTCTCGAAAACAAGGACCGGTCGAGAATGGCGATCTTGCCACAGGCGCGAAACCAGCGCCTCTCAGCGCACGGCGATGGCCTCGATCTCGACGCGGGCGCCGCGAGGAAGCGCGGCGACCTGGAAGGTGGCGCGAGCGGGCGGGTTGGCCGAGAAGTAGCGGCCGTAGACCTCGTTGACCTTGGCGAAGTCGCCCAGATCGGCGAGGAGGATGGTGGTCTTCACCACGTGCTCGAGCGTCAGGCTCGCCGCCTCGAGCACCGCCTTCAGGTTCTCCATCACCCGCTCGGTCTGGGCGACGATGTCCTGGCCGACCAGCTCACCGGTTTGGGGATCAAGAGGTATCTGGCCGGAGAGGAACACCATCTCACCAGCCGGCACCGCTATCGCCTGGGAGTAGGGACCGATGGCTTTGGGAGCCTTCGGGGTGGAGATGGCTTGGCGGGGCATAGCAGAGCTCCTTGACGAAAAGCCGCGCTGTCCCCCCGCAGGCGCGGGCAAATGTTGGGCGCTTTTCTAGCGCATGGCCGCGCGGGTGTCGCGGGCAAGAGCAGCCGGCGGTCTGAGCTTGGAGGGGCGAAACCGGAGTGCCCGGTTTCGCCCCGCTTCCCACTCTCCGTTCGCGGGTCGGCCCCGACCCGGCGGCTCCGCCAGTCCGGTTGCAGGCGCGTGCAGGCTCCGCCGCGCTCGCCACACGTCTCGCCCACCCCTTCCATCCGCTCACCGGTCCGCGCAGCGTCCTGCCGGGCGACCGATGCGTGGAAGCGACGCTGAGCCGACATCGAGGCCGTGAACGAGCGGAAGACCGCCCGGACGCCGCGTGGCGAGAGCGGCAGCCCGACACAGCGGGCCCCCGCGTTCGGACAGGCGACGGGCATGGCAGGCAACCGAACAGGCGACCGGCACGCGCTGCGCGGCCAGACCACCCTCCGCGCTTCAGAGCGACCGGTTCGCCGAGCCCGACGGCTGCACGCGACCGGCGAAATGAAGCGCACCGACGCCGTCGCCCGAGCGAGGCGGAGAATCGGCTGTCGCTCGTCAACCACACGCGAAGGCACGCGGCCGGCGAATCGCCTAGACCCGCTCGACCGCGTACACCCCTTGGATGCGCTCGATGGTCTGCATCACGTCGGTGAGCTGCTTGAGGTCGGAGATGGTGACCTCGAAGGTGTTGACGGCCCGCTCGTCGCCGGTCGCCCGGCAGTTGGCCTGCGAGATGTTGACGCCCTTCTTGCTGAAGGTCTGCGAGATGTCGGCGAGCAGGCCGGGCCGATCGACGGTGAGGACGCGAATGGTGACCGGGCGCTTGAAGTCCGCCTTGACGTCCCAAGAGACGTCAACTCGGCGCTCCGGGTCGGTGGCGAGCGCCTTGTCGCAGTCGATGGTGTGCACCGTGACGCCGCGGCCGCGGGTGATGAAGCCGACGATGCGGTCTCCGGGGACCGGGTTGCAGCACCGCCCGAAGCGCACCAGCACGTCGTCGATGCCGTTAATCTGGACGCCGGACTTCGACTTGCCGGTGACCTTCTTGAAGAGCTCGGCGATCTTGTTGCCGGGCACCGACTCGCGCGGTGGCGCCTCGGCCTGGCGCTCGGCGAGCTTGTCGGCCGGCAGCAGCTTCGCGGCAAGCTGGGAGGTCGAGACCTTGCCGTAGCCGATGGCCACGAGCACGTCGTCGACCGTCCGGTAGCCCAGCCCCTCGGCCGCCTTCTTGAGCTCGCCGGTCTTCGAGAGCCTGTTGAGGTTCAGCTCCACCCGCCGCAGCTCGCGCTCGGCGAGATCGCGGCCGAGCTCGAGGCTCTTCTCGCGCTGCTGGGCTTTGATGTAGCTGCGGATCTTCGCCTGGGCCCGGCTCGTCTTGACGAAGGTGAGCCAGTCCTTCGAGGGGTGGGCGTTGGCGCTGGTGAGCACCTCGACGGTGTCGCCGTTCTTGAGCTTGTAGCGCAGCGGGACGATCTTGCCGTTGACCTTCGCCCCCACGCACTTGGCGCCGATGTCGGAGTGGATGCCGTAGGCGAAGTCCACCGGGGTCGCCCCGCGCGGCAGCGACTTGACGTCGCCTCGGGGAGTGAAGACGAAGACCTCGTCGGTGAAGAGATCGACCTTGACGGTCTCGAGGAACTCTTTGGGATCCTTCAGGTCCTGCTGCCACTCCATCAACTGGCGCAGCCAGGCGAACTTCGCCGAGTCTTTGCCTACGTTCTTGCCCTCCTTGTAGGCCCAGTGCGCGGCGATGCCTTCCTCGGCGATCTTGTGCATCTCCGCGGTGCGGATCTGCACCTCGAGCCGGTCGCCGAACGGACCGATGACGGTCGTGTGCAGCGACTGGTACATGTTCGGCTTGGGGATGGCGATGTAGTCCTTGAACCGCCCGGGCACCGGCTTCCACATCGTGTGCACCAGGCCCAGCGCCTCGTAGCAGGCGGGCATCGAGCTCATGATCAGCCGGAAGGCGATCACGTCGTGGATCTGGTCGAAGTCGACGCCCTGTGCGCGCATCTTGCGGGCGATGCTGTACAGGTGCTTGAACCGCCCCTGGACCTCGACGAACTGAAGGTTGTTCTCGGTCAGCTTCTTGGAGAGGATCTCTTTGACCTCTTCCACGTACTTTTCGCTGGCCTTCTTCTTCTTTTCGACCTTCTCGCGCAGCTCCTCGTACTCGGCGGGCCGCAGGTACCTGAAGGCCATGTCCTCGAGCTCTTGCTTTATCCAGCTAATGCCGAGCCGGTTGGCCAAGGGCGCGTAGATGTCAAGGGTCTCCTGGGCGATGCGCCTCTGCTTCTCGGGAGCCATGTGCTCCAGAGTGCGCATGTTGTGCGTGCGGTCGGCGAGCTTGACGAGGATGACCCGGATGTCGCGGGCCATCGCGACGATCATCTTGCGGAAGTTCTCGGCCTGCTTCTCCTCCTGAGACACGTTCGCGCTGGCCGAGAACTGGGACAGCTTGGTGACCCCGTCGACGAGCTGCGCGACCTCGGCGCCGAACAGCTCGGTGAGGTCCTCAAGCGTGGTCAGCGTGTCCTCGATGGTGTCGTGAAGCAGCCCCGTGACTATCGAGGCCTCGTCGAGCTTGAGCTGGGCGAGGATTCCCGCAACCTCGAGCGGATGCACGAGATAGGGCTCTCCCGACTTCCGGGTCTGCCCCTGGTGGACCTTGGCACTGTAGACGTACGCCTTCTTGACGATGTCCAGGTCAGGATCCGGGTGATACTGGGAGATCCGGTCGAGAATGTCGTTGAGTCGAATCATCAAGGTCTGGAGCGCCCGAAACCGTCCGGCAAGCCCTTGTCATCGCACCCGGTAGCCAGGTCGCTCGTCTGTTCAAGAAAACCGCGTAGTTCCTGGGAAGAACCTCATTCAACCTCTTCCCTAGCGGAGAAAATTGCGGGTCGGGCGCAGCAACAGGGTCGGGATCTTAGTCTCGCCCTGGCCTGGTTGTCTACTTGACGTGTGGCCGCCATCTCGTGCCCCTGCTGACCGAAACGGCTGAGCTGCACCCGGGGCGAGCCCCCTCGCCTCCGCCGCCGAAATCGCGGCTGAATCCGCCCTCCGTGGCCCCGGTTTCACGCGTGCCGGGCACGTTGACGACCTGTCGCGAGGGCCGATATTGTCCACGCCCAAATGGCAAGTACCCTTCTCGCCGAGCTTGGGGCGGTCTGCTCCGATTGCGACTCGTACAACGAGCCCGGAGCGGGTTGTTGCATCGCCTGCGGTCGACCGTTCGACGCGGCTTCTCCGCGCGCCCGAGCGCAGGTCGCTGTCCCGTCGCCCGCCGGGCCGTTTGCGCCCGTGGCTGCGCCGCCCGCCGCACACGCGGCGGCCATCCCCTCGGCCCCCTCGGCGAGCGCACCCGCCCCTGTTGCCCCAGCCCCGCGCGTCAGCGGCGCGCCGACCCCGCAGGCATCGCCAGCAAAGCCAGCGTCACCGGCGCCCCGTGGCC
>JBMNNX010000180.1:0-13788 GCA_050942745.1 Myxococcales bacterium | reverse complement strand
CAAGAGCCGCCCCCCGCCGGTCACCCCGAGCGAGAGACCGGCCCGTTGGCCGGCTGTGGCCTTGAACTAACAGGGGGAGCTGTTAGTTAGGAGCGTAGCCTCCCGCGGAACGCGGGAGGCGAAGTCGAGGGGCCGCCGCGGATTCGACCGGGCCTTCGACTCCGCTGCCGACGCAAGCGTCGGCAGCTACGCTCAGGTCCGAACGGGATAGGCCTCAGCCTGAGTCGAGTGGCCAGCCCCGGAATCGAGGATGCCCTTCGACTCCGCTCCCGGCGCTCTTGCGCCGGGAGCTACGCTCAGGGTGAGCGGATTGGGACCGGTCACACCGAGCGTAAGGGGCGACCGACGGTCGCCCCGAAGTCGAAGGTCGAACGGGATAGGCCTCGTCCCGTGTCGGGAAGCCCTCCGACGCGCTCGCGCTTGCAGGTCGGGCAGCCGGCGGGCCGTGTGCCGTTGGGCGGTCGCGACGCCGGAGGCTACGATTCTGCGCCTGTTCCCAAGGGAGATCCCCATGAAACACCTGCTCGCCATCGCGCTCGCCGCCTGCGGCGCCACCGCACTGCTCGTCCCCGGCCTCGCCCTCGCGCGCCAAAGGCCCCTCAATCGTCGGCGGAATCCTGCTCACGCCCGAGAAGACCGAAAACGGCATTCACCTTCGACAGGCTGTTCGGCCCGACGACGCGCGTCGGGTGGGAGATCGGCGACTTCCTGAACAGCGAATTCAGCTTCCTCTACACCCACGCCTTCGGTACCGCGAGCGAGGGCAGCGCGGTCGCCGACGTCGCCGTCAGCACCTACACGGTGGGCTATCGGCTGACGCTCGATCTCTTTCGCAAGCGCGGCTTCACGCCCTTCTTCGGAGCGGGTTTGAACCTGGGCCTCACGAACGTCGAGGCAGAGGCGCGCTCGCACGGCGCCACGGTGAACGCGGCGCGCTCGGGGATGTTGCTCGAGTTTCACGCGGTCGCCGGCGCGCGCTACACGACCAAGTCGGGCCTGGGATTTCGCGCCGAGGGCGCCTACTCGACCTACGGAGGGTTCTGGGGAACCTGGATGCCGAGCATCGGCGTCTTCTACTCGTTCAAGTGAGCGGCCGGGAGTCGCGAGCGCGCGGCCTCGACCTCGGCTCTCCTCGTCGGCGTGGGAGGCTCGCGAGTGGTTCTCAGGCTCGGAAGTCGTGCGTAGTTGAGCCAAGTGCGCCGGCCGGCACACGCGCCGGTCGGTGAGACAGCGTCGTGTCGGACGTGGGCCTCGCCATGCGCTCTCGACCCTCTCTGCGCGGATACTGGTCGCTGGCTTGGGCGCTGCTCTGCGTGTCTGCGAGCGGCTGCGCCGTGTTCTTTCCGCCGACGCTGGCGCCGGCCCCCGAGCCTCTGCCGCTCGCCGCGGACAGAGAGGCGGGCGCGCCGCTGACCGCTCGGTGGATAGGCCACTCGACCGTGGTGCTGCGGCTGGGCGGAGTCGAGGTCGTCACCGATCCTTTCCTGCGCGGCCAGCTCGTGGGGATGCGCCGGCAGCGACCGGCCGGGCTGCGCGAGGGCGAGCTGCCCAGGCCCGACGTCGTCGTCGTCTCGCACCTGCACTACGACCACTGCGACCTCGCCTCGCTGCGCGCCCTGGCCCGGCCCGAGGCGGCGCTCGTCCTGCCCAAAGGAGGCGCGCGGCGCCTGCCGCCGCTCGGGTTCGGCAGGGTGGTCGAGCTCGATTCCTGGGAGAGCGCGCGCGTGGGCGACCTGCTGGTCGTCGCCTTTCCGGTCGATCACTTCGGCGGCCGGACCGGCGCGGATGCGTGGCTCGATCGGACTTTCCGCGGCTATGTGCTCGAGGCGGGAGGCCAGCGCGTGGTCTTCGCCGGCGACACCGGCTATCTGACCGACTGGGCCACACAGGTCGGCGAGCGCTTCCCGAACGCCGACCTCGCGCTCGTCCCCATCGGCCCCTACCGCGGCGACGGGGTCGATTCTCCGGTTCACGTCGGACCGTCGAGCGCGCTCCAGATCCTGCAGGACGTGCGCGCCAAGCGGATGGTCCCCATCCACTTCGAGTCGTTCTTCGGGTTCTCGACCGGAGACGACCCCGGTGCGCCGCGCCGCCGGCTGCGGGCGCACGCGGCGGAGCGCGGCCTGTCAGACGTGGTCTGGGATCTCGAGGTCGGCGAGAGCCTCGCCATCTACGCCGACAGCGTCCGTCGGCTCTCGTCCGACCCCGCTCGCGCCATCGACAGGAGGACGCAGCCCGCCTCGCTGCAGGTCCCGATGCCAGCGGCCGCCGAGGACAAGACCGCCGGCGAGGTGGCGCAGTCGCTCTTCGGAGCGGCAGGGCCTGCCGGGCTGATTCTCAGCCGCGCGGTCCCCAGCCTGATGCTGCGCCTCGACGCTGAGGGCGAGGCTTCGGTGGGCGTGGCCTGGGAGCTCGAGCCGCTCACGCTGACCCTGCGCACTCTGGCCGGGCCTCAGTTGCACGTGTTCGGCGCCCCGCTCGCCACGCGCGCGGCCGGCTCGATAGGCCTTCACCTCGCCGGCGGCGTGGGCGCTTCCCCTGTCGTCGGGCGAAACCTCTGGGGCGCCGCGGAGCTGCGGGCGGTCGGCGGCGGGGAGGACATCTCGGCGACCGTCGGCGCCGGCTGGTACGCCTTCGGCGCAGGCCCCTTCGTGGTCGTCGGCGTGGGCACCTTCGACGGGCTCTTCGGCCTGAGCGCGCGCATCCCGGCGACCGAGCGCGCCGCCTGGCTGCTCGGCTTGGAGATCGTCTGGCACTGAGCCGAGGCCAGCCGGCATTCGCCTGCCAGGACGTTGACCGTCGGCCGGCAACGGCTAACCTGCGAGCGCATGCACATCCGCGCTCTGCTCGTCGCCGCCTGTCTGGCCTCGGTCGCCTGCGCCGAGCCCAACGTCGAAGAATCCTTCCAGCCCGTGCCGATAGGCGACTCGCCGGTCCGAGGCCCGGCCGACGCCTGGGTCACCATCGTCGAGTTCGCCGACTTCGAGTGCCCGTATTGTGTTCGGGCAGCCGAGACCATCGCCGAGATCGAGGCGGCCTACGGCGCTGACGTGCGGCTGGTGTTCAAGCACTACCCGCTCGATTTCCATCAACGGGCGATGCCCGCGGCGGTGGCCGCGGAGTGCGCCCGCGCGCAGGGGCGTTTCTGGGCCATGTATGACCGGCTCTTCGACGCCGAGGGCGCCCTGTCGGCCTCGGATCTGGAGCGATACGCCGGCGCGGTGGGCCTGGACCTCGCCACCTGGCGCGGCTGCGTGAGCAGCGGCGCGCACCAGTCGCGCATCGACTCCGACGTCCAGCTCGCCGAGAGCCTCGGCGTCTCCGCGACGCCCACGTTGTTCATCAACGGCTGGCGCGTCGTCGGCGCCCAGCCGTTCGCCGAGCTCAAGCGGGTGGTCGACCGCGAGCTCGAGAAGGCGAAGGCGAGCGGTATCCCTCGGGAAAGCTACTACGAGCGCGCGGTTGCCGGCTCGAACGGCGAGTAGTCACTGCGGTGGCAGGAAGTCGGCGACCAGAGCCGCGTGGTCCGAGCCTCCCAGGCCCCAGCCCACGCCGTGAGCGACGCGCGCCGTGCCCGGGACGTAGGCCCCGGAGGCGCGCGTGTCGATGAACAGGTGGTCGATCGCGTGCGGGCCCGAGTACCAATAGGTCCCGGCCTCGTCATCCGGCAGCTCGCCGGCGACGCGCACGAGCCCGCCGGACGATTCGATCGCCTCGAGCGGAGCCGAGCCCGGCTCATCGTTCAGGTCCCCACCGAAGACGACGAGGGCCTCGGGGCGCTCGGCCGAGGTGGCGGCGATGATCTCCGCCGCGGCCTGGGCCTCGGCGAGCCTGCGGCCGGGGTCGTCGTTGCTCTTCGAGCGGAAGTGCGCCGCGAAGAGCACGACGGGCGCGTCTTCGATTTGCAGGTGCACCTCCAGGAGCTCGCGCGAGAAGCAGGTCTGCGTGCCGTCGGGCCGGGTGAGCACCTTGTGGGCCCGGTGCTTTCGCACCTCGTCGATCTCGCCGCGCGCGAGGATGCCGACGTCCACCGAGCCGGGAACCCCGATCTCGCCGAAGGCGCCCGCGGTCATCTCCGGCAGCCGGGCGGCGAGCGCGTCGAAAGCCGCCTGCGTCTCGATCTCCTGCAGCAGGACCGCGTGGGCGGCGAGCCCGCGGATGGCCGTGGCGATCTGGTCGGCGCGCTCGGCGAACTGCCGCTCGTTCGGCACCTCTTCGAACTCGTTGCCGCCGCAGGCCTGCGAGTCGCAGACCGTGTCGAAGAGCCGGCGGACGTTGTAGGTCGCGACCCGCAGGCGCCCTTCGGGCGGCTGCGGGACGCCCGCGTCGTCGCTGCCGGCGTCGAGCGGCTCGGCGACGCCCGCGTCCGCACCCCCGGGGCCCGGCACCCCCGCATCGCGCACGACGGGCGGGCGGCCGTACAGCTCGGCGGGCGTGCGGGGATGGCAGGAGGCGAGGACGGCGGCGGAGGCGAGAAGGGCGAGGAACAGCGGACAGCGTTGCATGGCCGGGAGCCTACTCCACCTGGCGCGCCGATGCTGGAGGGCGGCGTCGCTCGGGGGGCCGAGAGCGTGAAGAGGCGGCGCCCGCCACACGGCCCCGCGGCCTGCCCGACGTCGAAGCCTCGTTCGCACGGCCCCGGCGGCGCTCGCAGGAGCCGAGGCTCGGCCAGCGCGCCTCCGGGGACCGGGAGGAGTGGCGGGCGAGCGGGGCGGCGCTCGCACGCGCTCTCGGCCTACTCGGCGGGCACCTCGCCGACGACGCCCTCGACGAGCTCGGTCATGCTGAGCATCTGCGCGTCGGTCATCCTGGCGCCCTCGTCGACCCAGACCGAGCCGTCCTGCTTCTTGAGCGGGCCGTCGAAGACGTCGAAGGTGCCGGCGACGAGGGCGCTGCGCTTTTCGGCGACCTCGTCCTTGACCGCCTGCGGGACCTTGTTGCCCCACGCGCCGAGGTCGACGACGCCGTCGGCGAGCGAGCCCCAGTACGAGTGGCTCTTCCAGGTGCCGTCTTGGGCCGCCTTGATGCGTTGCGTGTAGTAGGCGGCCCACTTCCAGAGCGGCGTGGTCAGCACCGTGTCGGGAGCGAAGGCCGCCATGTCGGAGTGGTAGCCGATGGCGTAGGCGCCGCGCTCCTTGGCCGCCATGACGGCCGCGGTGCTGTCCTGGTGCTGGGTGAGCACGTCGACGCCCTCGTCGAGCAGCGCCTTGGCGACGGTGCCCTCGATGCCCGGGTCGTACCAGGTGTTGCTCCACTTCACGTGCACGGTGGCGGCCGGGTTGACGCTGCGAACGCCGATGGTGAAGCGTTGTTGCCGCGGATGACCTCGGGGATAGGGAAGGCGGCGACGTAGCCGATCTTGTTGTTGGCCGTCATGCGCCCGGCGACGATGCCGGAGAGGTAGCGCGCCTGGTACATGCGGCCGAAGTAGGTGGCCAAGTTCGGCAGCGTCTTGTCGCCCGAGCAGTGCTCGAAAAGGACGTCGGGGTATTTGGAGGCGACGTTGTAGGTCGGGTCGCGATAGCCCCAGCTCGTGGTGAAGATGAGCTGGTTGCCCGCGCTCACCAGCTCTTCGATCACCGCCTCCGAGCTGGCGTCGTCGACGACGGTTTCCTTGTAAGTGATCTCGACGTCCTCGAGCGCGGCCTCGGCCTCCCTTCGGCCGAGATCGTGCGAGTAGGTCCAGCCGACATCGCCCGGGGTGGTCAGGTAGACGAAGGCCACCTTGAGCTTCTCGACCTTCGGCTCCTCCTTTTCCGAGCTTTCCGAGCAGCCGAAGGCGAGCGCGGCCGCGCCGAGCAGCCAGAGCAGGCGCGTCGCGTGGCGAATTGAAGTGATGGCCTTCATGCGAGAAACCCCCTTTCGACGGGAAGATCAGCGTGATTCGCGGACGATGGCGTGGCCGCGCACGGCCCAGAAGTCGACCTGCGCGAGCGCGACGTCGCCGCGCTCGTCGAGGTTCACCTCGCCCGAGGCGCCCTGGTAGTCGATCTCCTCGCCGGCGCGCACCAGGGCGAGCGCGCGGTCGGTCTCGTTCCAGCGCACCTGCACGCCCGGAGGCCCGGAGACCGCGGGCAGGGCGGCGCGGAGCTGCTCGCCGGTCGGCATCTCGCCGGCATCGCGGTGCGCCTTCTCGATGGCCAGGGCGAGCAGCGCCATCGCGTCGTAATAGAAGTAGGCCGCCTGCGCCGGCGCCTCTCCCGACCACTCGGCGTACGCCTGGGCGAAGGCGTCGGCGTCGGCTCCGCTGATGGCGCTCACTCCGACCATCCCTTCGATCGAGCCGGCGGGCACCTCGCGGGCGAAGACCTCGGTCATCAGCGTCGGGGCGAAGTAGAGGCGGCCGCGGCCGCCGAGCAGGCCGCAGTCGCGCACCAGGCGCGCGCCGCTCACCGGATCGGTGGCGAGCAGCAGGGCGTCGGGCTCGAGCGCGAGCAGCGGCGCGAGCAGCTCGCGGTAGTCCTGCTCGTCGGGCTGCACGGAGACCGGCGCCGTCGAGCTCTGGGAGACGATGGCGCCGCACTCGGACTGGAAGGCCACCGCGGCCGAGGCGACGAAGGCGCTGCCGAAGTCGTTGGGCACGTAGAGGAAGCTGACGCGCCGCATGCCGTCCTGGATCATGCGCCGGGCGAGCGTGGTGGCGGTCACCAGCGACGAGGGGCAGGTGCGGAAGAAGTAGCCCCCGTCGTCGAGCGTGGTGAAGCGGGGCGAGGTGACGCCGCCCGAGACCTGCACGAGGCCCTTGTCGCGGGCGAGCAGCGCCAGGGACTCGGCGACGTCCTCCTCCTCCGGGCCGAGCACCCCGAGCAGCGGGGCCTCGACGAGCGCGCGGCGGCTTCCTGCCGAACTTGGCGTCCGAGCGCGTGTCCTTGATCATCAGCGACAGGGGCCGGCCGGCCACGCCGCCGGCGAGGCTGATCCGCTCGGCGGCCATGGTGGCGGCCGACTCGCCGTGGGCGCCGGAGTCGGCGAGCTGGCCGGTGCGCGGCAGCAAGACCCCGATGGTGAGCCCGGGATCGTCGGTCGACGGGCAGCCGAAGAGGAGCGCAAGGGCCATCAGCAGGCCGCAGCGCCCGAGGTGTGCATGGTCGTTGCGCTTCATCACCGCCTCAGACCCCTTGGGTGAGCGTCAAGAGCACCGTGCGCCCGGGCGCCGGGACGTCGACGCCGTTGAAGCCCGGGTCGGCGTAGGCGGTGCCCAGCAGGTTCGAGATGCGCAGGCTCAGGCTGGTGGGCGCGTCGCCGAAGAGCTTGCGCTCGGGCATCGAGAAGGCGAGCGCCGTCATCAGATAGGCGGGCAGCGCGTACGCCTCGTCGCGCAGCAGCGCGTTCGCCTGCGAGGCCTCGCGGGCGCTGACGAAGGAGACCTCGGGCGAGATCCGCAGCTGCCAGAACGGCAGCACGTAGTCGGCGGCCAGGTGCGCCTGCAGCAGCGGGAAGAGCGGCTGGCGCACCTCAGGGCCGCCGGTGACGACCACCGTCGTCTTCTTCTCGCTCGACACGACGCGGGCGACGCCGACTCCCAGCCGCACCGACAGCGCGGGAAGCGGCTTGAGGCGCAGGTCCATCTCACCGCCGGTGTGCCACTCGTCGAGCAGGTTCTTGGCCGACAGGTAGAGGCCGCGCTGCACGTAGTCGACCCGGCCGGTCACCTGCATCAGGAAGAGGCTGGCGGTCAGCTCGCCCCGGTCCCCGAAGCGATAGCCGCCGGCGAGCTCCCCGGTGCGCGCCTTCTGGACGCCGAGCTGGTCGTTGCCCCGCACGTCGAACGGCTGGATCGGCTCGGTGTAGAGCTGCTCGGCGCTGGGGGCCTTGAAGCTTGCGCCGTAGAGCAGCTTCAGGTTGAAGCTGCCGTCCGGCGGGGCGAAGACGCCGGCCAGCCGCGGGCTGAGGTGCGTGCCGTAGACGCTGTTGCGGTCGGCGCGCAGGCCGCCGGTCAGGCCGAGCGAGTCGGTGATCTGGTAGAGCGCCTGGACGAAGGCCCCGAGGTTGTCGAACCGCTTGCGGCTGCCCTTGCTCTCCGAGGGGATGATGGTGCCGCGCGAGCGCAGGACCGAGCCTGCGAGCAGCACGTCCTCGGTGAGCAGCGTGTCGTAGGACTGCAGCAGGTGGTCCTCGTGCTGGAAGTCGGCGCCCGCGGTGAGGGTGAGCGAGTCGGCGGCCTTCACGCTCGCCTCGGCCGAGACCTCGAAGCCGTCGGTGCCCACGTCGCGCAGCGCGACCGCCCCCGGCGCGCCGAGGTCGAGCCGGTCGGCGCCGGTGGGGCCCGAGCGGAAGTAGCTGCCGGCAAGCCGCAGGGCCACCTTGTCGAGCTCCCGGTCGAGCGCGAGCCGATAGGTCTGGTTGAGGAGGCCGATGCGCGTGCCGCGCGTCAGCGGGGCGAAGTCCTGAAACTCGCCGGCCGCGTCCAAGTTCTGGATGGAGGCGAGCAGCGTCGCCCGCCCGGTGCTCGGGCTGCCGTAGGAGGCCTTCGCGAAGAGGCTCTTCGGGCGCGCCAGGTCGTTCGCAGAGGTGCGCTCGCCCTCCCAGCCGCGCGCGAGCAGCGGGCTGCTGTCGGGCATTGCCAGGCCCGAGCGATCAAGGCGCATCAGGCTGGCGGCGACGAGCACTTCGCCCTTGTCGCCGAGAGGCGGCGAGCATCAGCCCGCCGCCGCCCGACAGGCGGCTGCGCACGAGGCCGCCGCGGCCGGTCACCCGGAAGCCGGAGGCCGACTCGCCCGAGCGCGTGATCACGTTGACGACGCCGAGGAAGGCGTTGGCGCTGTAGAGCGCGGAAGCCGGGCCGCGGATGACCTCGATCCGCTCGACGGCCTCGAGCGGGATGAGCTCCTCGCCGAAGAAGTTGCCGGTGCTCGGGCGGTAAGTGACCGCCTGGCCGTCGATCAGCAGCTTGAGTAGCGAGCCGCTCCGCGCGCGCTCCCCCGTTGATCCCGCGGATGCCGAAGTTGTGCGTCGCCAGGTCGTAGACGTCGTAGAAGCCCGGGACCGTGCGCAGCACCTCGGCGAGGCTCGTGTAGCCCCGCGCCTGGATCTCCTCGGCGGAGATGACGGTGACGACCGCGGGGACCTGCGTCATGCGCTGCGCGGTCTTCGTCCCCGAGATGACGAGCTGGTCGAGCTGCATCTCGAGCTCGTACATGGCCTCCACGAGCGAAAGGCTACCGAGCCCAGGGTCGGTGGCCTCCGCCGCGGCGTCGTCGGGCGCCATCGCTGGCGCTGCGTCGCCGGGGGCGGGCTCTGCCGAGCCGGCTTCGGCGGCAGTCGCGGGCGCGGCGGTGGGCTCGGCCCCGGCCGGAGCGCCCGGCGAGGCGCCATCGGCCGAAGCCTCGTGCGACGGTGCGTCGCAGGAGGCCATTCTGGCAGCAATAGCGCTGCCGGGCATCGCCCCAAGGGCGAACGCCGCAAAGAGTAGTGGAACCTTCACGTCTACCGGATTTCCCCCGGAAGAAAACGACCGGACAGAGTGTGACGGGCGTCACTGTGCCCGACCGCGCACTCGCTTGTCCAGCGAGTAATGCCCGCTCGCGCCGGCAGCGAGAGTGCGAGCGCCTGCTTCCGCGGGCCCGTGCCCAGGGCGCGAAGGGATGCCGCGCCGCCAATGGGAGGAGGGCCCGGGACCGACCGCCGCCCGGGGGGGGCTTTCGGCGTGTCTTCGGGGCGCCCGCATCGCCGCGCGTGTCGTGCTGCGAAGCGCTCGCTCCCGCGGGCGGCGAGGCTGGGCGCAGACGGCGGCCGTGCCGTCCGCGGAGGAGGGCGCGGCGCCGCCCGTCGGCTGTCGGTGCGCCTTTCGGCCCGCGCTCCGGCGTGCTGCAAAGCGCCCGCTCGCGCCCGTGTGGGGCGAGGAGGCGGAGCTGCGCGCGAGGGGCGAGCGCCTTGCGGAGGCGCTCGCCGGCGCGAACGGGCGGGCGGAGCTATGCGAGGGGCGAGCGTCCCCGCGGACCGGCGCCCGGCGTCGCCCCGATCCGGATCGAAGCTGCGGGCCGGCGGAAGAGGACCCGGCGCCGCCCCACCGGTCGGGAGGCCCTCAACAAGCGATCGGCGCGCTCATCCCCTCAGGCCGGCGCGCCGCCTCGCGCCGGCCGCCTCAGGGCTCGTCCCCTCGACACCCCCTGGCCACGCGCCGCGCCGGCGGCTGCTCGCGTGCGCGATGGCCCGCGGCGGGATCAGCCGGCCCAGGGCGCGAAGTCCTCGAGCAGCAGCTCCATCTTGTGCCAGGCCTCGTCGAGGTTGCAGCACATGATGATGAGGTTGTGCTTGTGGCCGTCGAGGTCCCTGACGTGGTTCTTCAGCTCGGCCTCGACCGCGAAGCCAGCGCGCTCGCACATCTTCCGAGCGGCGACCTGGCTGTCCATCATGTGCGTCGAGAGCTTGTCGTAGTTGCGCACGCTCGCCTGATCGACCAGCTCGCGCAGGAGCAGAGTCCCCAGCGAGTGGCGCTTGACGTCCTCGGCGATGACCACGCGCGCCTCGGCGACGTGGGGCGACCAGTTGTGCCGCTCCGGCTCGAGCAGGGCGTGGCCGACCACCCTGTCGCCGCGGAAAGCGAGCAGCCGCAACAGCCGCGGGTTGTCGAGCTGCGGCAGCCAGCTCTCGAAGACGGAGGCGTCGGTCACGTCGTAGCGCAGGAACAGCCGGTCGGCGCGCGGGAGGGACCCGAAGAAGGCGCGCACCGCGTCGAGATCGCCTGCCTGCATCGGGCGCAGAAGAACCTCGTGACCATCCTTGCAGCGGACGGTCTTGGGGTAAGTGGCGTGGATTTGTTGAGTCTTCATGCGCGAAAGCTAGCAGGACTCCAGGCGCTCGTCATCGTGGACTCGCGCCGCCGGCCTGTCCGCTCACCTCTCGCTGCTCGCTGGCGCGGGCGGGCCGAAAGGCGCTCGGCCCGGCGGAGTTGCGCCCCGCCAACGTCCGGGCCCCCGGGCGGCGAAGGTCCTCATCGGAAGAAGGCGCGCTCGCAGCCGGTTCGTCGGCTGCGGGAGCCGCGCGGCGAGGCCCGATGGGCGAGGTCCGCCGGTGATTTTTTGTTCGCCAGCGGTTAGTCTCGCGCGCAGAACGCGCCGCGGGGCGACCGAGCGCCCGATCGCCTGCGCGCGAGCCCGAGTAGATTGCACAGACGCACCCAAGGAGCAGTCATGCCGACTCCGCGTACCAAGAAGGTCAGTTCGATTCGATCCCAGGAGGCCCGCGTCCTCGAGCGGGCGCGCGAGGACCCCAACGCCCGCACCGGGATGGACGTCGAGACGCTGCGGCGCGCCTACGCCGACCACCTCCAGTACACGCAGGGCAAGGACGAGCACACTGCCACCCCGCTCGATCGCTACCAGGCGATCGCCGCCTCGGTGCGTGACCGGCTGGTCAACCGCTGGATCCAGACCCAGCAGGCCTACTACAAGGCCGACGCCAAGCGGGTTTACTACTTGTCGCTCGAGTTCCTGATGGGCCGGGCGCTCGGCAACAACTTGATGAACCTCGACCTCTACGAGCCGATGCGCGAGGCGCTCGCGGGGCTGGGCATCGAGCTGAGCGACCTGCTCGAGCAGGAGGTGGACGCCGGCCTGGGGAACGGAGGCCTAGGGCGGCTGGCCGCCTGCTTCCTCGACTCAATGGCCACGATGAGCCTGCCGGCCTACGGCTACGGCATCCGCTACGAGTTCGGCATCTTCGAGCAGGACATCCGCAACGGCTACCAGGTCGAGCTGCCCGAGGAGTGGCTGCGCTACGGCAACCCCTGGGAGCTCGAGCGGCCCGAGTACGAGGTGCCCGTACGCTTCTTCGGCCGCACCGAGAAGCGCCAGGTCAACGGAAGGCTCAAGAGCTTCTGGGTCGACACGCGCAACGTGCTCGGCATGCCCTACGACACCCCGATAGCCGGCTACCGCAACGACACCGTCAACACGCTGCGCCTGTGGCGCGCGCGCGCCTCGCAGGAGCTCGACCTGGCCGACTTCAACGCCGGCGACTACCTGGCGGCGGTCGAGGACAAGAACTCGAGCGAGTCGATCTCCAAGGTCCTCTACCCGAACGACCTGACGGTGATGGGCAAGGAGCTGCGGCTCAAGCAGCAGTACTTCTTCGTCGCCTGCTCCATCGCCGACATCGTGCGCCGCTATCTCAAGACGCACGAGGGCTTCGCCCAGTTCCCGGAGAAGGTCGCCATCCAGCTCAACGACACTCACCCGGCCATCGCCATCGCCGAGCTGATGCGGGTGCTCGTCGACGAGCACGACCTCGAGCTCGACGAGGCCTGGGAGATCTGCCGCGCGACCTTCGGCTACACGAACCACACGCTGCTGCCCGAGGCGCTCGAGCGCTGGACGGTTGACCTGTTCGGCCGCGTGCTGCCGCGCCACCTCGAGATCATCTACGACATCAACCACCGCTTCCTCGAGGAGGTGCGCAGGCGCTATCCGGGCGACAACGGCAAGCTGTCGCGCATGTCGCTCATCGAGGAGGGGCCGGTCAAGCAGGTGCGCATGGCCCATCTCGCGGTGGTCGGTTCGCACGCGGTCAACGGCGTCGCCGGGCTGCACACCGAGCTGCTCAAGGCCGATCTGTTCCGCGACTTCCACGACTTCTGGCCGGACAAGTTCAACAACAAGACCAACGGCGTCACCCCGCGCCGCTGGCTGAAGATGTCCAACCCGCTGCTCGCCGACGCGATCACCGAGCGCATCGGCGCCCGCTGGACCACCGACCTCGACGAGCTGCGCAAGCTCGAGCCGCTCGCCGACGACGCGGCCTTCCGCCAGCGCTTCCGCGAGATCAAGCGGGAGAACAAGAGGCTGCTCGCCGAGATCATCAAGCGCGAGAACGGCATCACTGTGGACGTTGACTCGGTCTTCGACGTCCAGGTCAAGCGCATCCACGAGTACAAGCGGCAGCTGCTCAACGTGCTGCACATCGTGGACCTCTACAACCGCATCAAGGCCGACCCGTCGATCGACGTGCTGCCGCGCACCTTCATCTTCGGCGGCAAGGCTGCGCCCGGCTACGCGATGGCCAAGGCGATCATCAAGCTCATCAACGCGGTCGGCGACGTGGTCAACCACGACGTCGACGTGCGCGGTCGCCTGATGGTGGTCTTCCTCAAGAACTACCGGGTCTCGTACGCCGAGCGCGTCTTCCCCGCGGCCGACCTCTCCGAGCAGATCTCGACCGCGGGCAAGGAGGCCTCGGGCACCGGCAACATGAAGTTCGCGCTCAACGGCGCGCTGACCATCGGCACCCTCGACGGCGCCAACGTCGAGATCCGTGAAGAGGTCGGGGCCGACAACTTCTTCCTCTTCGGCCTGACGGTCGACGAGGTGAAGGCGCTCAAGCGCCAGGGCTACAACCCGTGGGAGTCCTACCGCGGCAACCGCGCCCTGAAGGCCGTCCTAGACGCCATCGGCTCGGGCACCTTTTCGCCGGACGAGCCGCGGCTGTTCCAGCCCATCGTCGACTCGCTGCTCAACGGCGGCGACCAGTACATGCTGCTGGCCGACTTCGCCTCCTACGTCGCCTGCCAGGAGGAGGTGAGCCGCGTCTATCTCGACTACGAGCGGTGGACGAAGATGGCCATCCTCAACACCGCGCGAATCGGCAAGTTCTCCTCCGATCGCACCATCCGCGAGTACGCCGACGAGATCTGGCGCGTCAAGCCGGTCCAGGCCGACTAGGTGGCTGGTGTTTTTTTGTAGACGATGCGGGCGGCATCTGAAAGATGCCGCCCCATGAGTCTTGGCCGTACGCCTGCTGGTGCTGACCTGTTTCGGAATCCGGCGCGATTCTGTGCCGAGTGGTTGTCGC
>JBMNNX010000268.1:0-9054 GCA_050942745.1 Myxococcales bacterium | reverse complement strand
CCGGTCGAAGCCGCCGTCGAGCAGCCTGCCGAGGCTCAGGCTGAAGAGGTCTCGGTCGAGATGACCGAGGAGGCTGCTCCCGCCGAGCAGGTCGCGCCGGCCGTAGCCGCCGTCGAGCAGCCTGCCGAGGCTCAGGCTGAAGAAGTCTCGGTCGAGATGACCGAGGAGGCCGCTCCCGCTGAGCAGGTCGCGCCGGTCGAAGCCACCGTCGAGCAGCCCGCGGAGGCTCAGGCCGAAGAAGTCTCGGTCGAGATGGCCGAGGAGGCCGCTCCCGCTGAGCAGGTCGCGCCGGTCGAAGCTGTGGTTGAACAGCATGCCGAGGCGGTTGGGGAGCAGGTGTCCGACAGCAGTGCTGAATTGCCGCCGGCCGAGGCGAATATCGAGGAGATCGAGGTCGATTCTCTCGAGCCGGCTGACGTCATCGAACAGGCGCCACAGGCCCCGCAGGCCGTTGAACCAGCACAGCCGGCCGAGTGGTCCGCCGATGTGGCGGCGCCACCTGCTCCGGTTATCGGCGTGAACGCCCATCTGGAGATGCAAGCGCTGCCTGACCCTGCGCTCGAGCAGCCTTCTGCGTGGCAGGCCACTCCGACCGAAGCCGCACCGGAGTTTGGCACACCGCCGGCGGCCGGCTGGTCGGACGATCAACCGGATATCCAGCCGGATCGTTCGCTGTTCGGCCAGGCACCGGCGGCACTTTCCGAAGAAGAGCCCGCTCCTTCCTACGCTCAAGGACCCGCTGCCGCCCCCGTCGCGCCCATCGAGCTCGAGCCCTCGCCAGACTGGCTCCAATCTGACGGAGACGTCCCTCTCGCCAGCGCGGCCGACTTCATTACTTGGCAGGGAGAATCCAAGTCGGAGATCGAGCTGCAGAGCGGCGCCGATGCCGAGCCCAACAGCTATGTGCCACTCGAGGGCGGCGAGCAGTGGAGCGCCAACCAGTGGCAGAACAGCGAAGCGCTTCCGCTCGACGCCCCGGCCGACAGTGGCATCGAGCTCGCGAGCGCGGCCGACTTCATCACCTACGCACCCGTCGCCGAGCCTGCGCCTGAGCCGGTTGCCGCTACGCCAGCAGTCACCCAGCCCGACCAAGCGGCTTGGGCCCAGCCGATGCTCGCCCCCGAGCCTGAACCGAGGCCGGTTGCCACACCGGCGCCCATGCCCGCGGCACAGGTGGTGGCCCAATCGGCCACCGCGGCTCCCGCGCCTGCCCCTGCCTGGGACGCGCAGGCCGCAGAGCCAGAGGCCATCGAAGAGATCGACGTCGAGGAGATCGAGGCCGAGCCTATCGAGCTGGGCTCCGAAGACGTGCAGGTCGAAGCGGTTGCGCCGCCTGCTCAGCCTCCGGCGCCCGCACCGCAGCAGACTTGGCCTCAGGCTCATCAACCAGCGCCGCAACAGGCTTGGCCCCAGGCCCAGCAGCCGCTGCCCCAGCAGGCCTGGCCTCATGCCCAGCAGCCAGCGCCCCAGCAGGCCTGGCCTCATCTCCAGCAGCCGACGCCTCAGCAGGCTTGGCCCCAGGCTCGGCAGCACGTTACGCCTGTCCAGCCCTCTGCGCCCGCCACTCGGCCCGCTGCTTCCTGGCCCAATGCTCCGACCCCACAGCCTGCCCCGGGCATTCTGTCGCACGCGGCGCCGGCGCCGACTGCCGCCCACACCCGCTCGGCGGTCGTGCCGGGCGAGTACCGCGTCATCGTCCACACGCTGGAAGGTCAGGTGAAGCGCGGGATTCTGCGGAACGCGAACCTGGACGCAGAGAGCCTCGACCTCGAAATCATGGCCGGCCAGCCGCCCCTGCGCATGCCCACGGCGCGGCTGAAGGCCGTCTTCTTCCAGCTCGTACCGGGTGCCCGCCCGCCTCCGCCGCAGGGACAGAAGCTGCGCGTCACCTTCATCGATGGCCGCCAGGTCGCCGGCTTCGCGCCCGCCTACGATCCCAATGATTCGGGGTTCTTCCTGCTGCCGGCCGACACGCGGACCAACCCGGCCGAGCGCATCTACATCTACCGCGCGGCCATCAAGAGCATCGCCCGCGGGTAGATCCGAGGAGGAAGAGAGTTTCCAGGGCCGCACGCCGCTTAGACGCGCGGCCCTTCTCTTGGGCGAATCTGGGGCGTTCGCCACGTCTACAAGTTGCTGGTCATTCCTTGCGCACGAAACTGCGTCCGCGGACAGCGGGGGGTGTGCCTGCGGGAGGACGCGCACTCCACAAACACGTGCCTGTCCGGCTTGCCCAGAAGCTCGTTCAGGCCATCACCGCGGAAGATTTCCGAAGCTTGTCTTTCGAGCGGGCTTCGGGCAGGTATGTTTGCGCGGGATTGTGAGGAGGAATGGGGATGAGCAGCTTCACCGGCATCAAAGTCTTCTCCACCACCCTGGCGCGCGATCGTGAGGCGATGGGAGAGACGATCACCAAGTGGCTGCGAGAGAATCCGCAGAACGAAATCGTCGACAAAGTGGTCACCCAATCGAGCGACAAGGAGTTCCACTGCCTGACGATCACGCTCTTCTACAGGGAGCGCGAAAACAAGCGTTAGCCCTCGGTCCCCAACCGTACGCAGGGCCGTAGTTCGCTCGGGCAGCGCGGCGCATGCTTGGCTGAGGTGGACGGAAGATTCGCGACCGGACCCGCAGTTCTGGAGCTGAGGCGCCCATGCATCCCCGTCACTACCAGATCAAGACAGCAGGCATGTTCTCGCGGCCCCCTCGGGGCGTGCTGGCGATCATGATCGCGACCGCGGTGGCGAGCGTGGTCGCGTTGGCCTCGGCCGGCGCCTTCGGTACAGGCGGCCTGGCGCGCCTGCTGTTGTTCTCGCCCTCGTCGGTATTCGACGAGTGGCGCATCTGGACGCCGTTCACCTACCTCTTCGTCACCTTCAGCCCCATCCAGCTCATCTTCTGGGAAGCGTTCGGCCTCTGGATGTTCGCCTCCACGCTGGAGAGGCAGTGGGGGACCCGGCGCTTTCTCTACTTCTTCTTCGCTACCGGCGCGGGCGCTGCCTTGCTCACGACGCTGCTGGGCGCCATCGCCGGTCCCCTGCGGGTCGCGCCGCCGTTCGCCTTCGACGGCACCTACGTCGCTTTCGAGGCCGTGATTCTCGGCTGGGTGCTGATGAACTGGCACTCGACGGCGATGTTCTTCTTCTTTCCGATGCGCGCCCCCTGGCTGCTCGTCATCGCGCTGGTCTTTCCGTTTCTGGGGATCGTCGCGGGAAATTGGATTCCCTACGTCCCGGTCCTCGCGGGCATGGGCATCGGGTACCTGCTGCTCAAGCGCAGTCTGTCGGTGCGCGGCCTGTGGCTGCGCTTACGCGCCTGGAGCATCCGGCGCCAGCTCGACCGCACCAGGGCGAAGTCACATCTGCGCGTGGTCCGCGATGACGACGGCGTGGACAGCGAGCAACAGCGCCCGCCTAAGTACCTGAACTAGCGGAGCTGCTCCGACGCGACGGCCGAGGCGAGTGCGCTCCGCCGCACAGGCGCCGAGCGATGGCGAGGGCGCGCGCTTCGACTGGTCTGCGGGCTTGGCGTGCGTGTAGCGGGGAGTGCTCGAGCGGGCGTGGCCGCCCACGCTCAGGGCGACCGCGCGACCCCGACCAGGATGGCTGCGACAAGCACCAGACCGATCCCGAAGATCAGGAACGCGTTCATATGACGAAGGCGTATCTCGCGAACACCTGCGCCCGCGAACCAGCGACTGGCGGCCTCGACCCTCGCATCGAGCGACAGCTCGCCCTCGAGCTCGAAACCCTGCTCCTTGAGCCGCGCGACACGGCGCCGATGGGCCGCGAGGAGCTGCTCCGGGGTCGCGCCGGGGACACCGCCGACGAGGTAGCCGTCGCGCTCGCTGCCGTATCGCTTGTGGTCGGCGGTGAGCACGAAGCCGCCCTTGCGAAAGGGCGTAAGCAGGTAGAACCGCACGTGCTTTCCGTAGCGAAACGCCGATCCGAAGGCCTGCTCGGCTGGATGGACGAAGTCGTAGCTGAGCAGCGCCCGGCGCAGCGGCGCCTTCTCGTAATGGACGCCGAGCCTCTGAAAACCGAGCGGAGCAAGCTCGGCGCTCATCTGCTCGAAGAGCGAATCGTCCACGCCCTTGTCGTCCTCGCTGCCCTTGCGCGCGCGCGTCAATCCCGGCTTGAGGCAAAGGAGCGCGCCCGGCAGGTTGCGCCAGAGGACGAACCCCAGGAGCAGCAGGCTGAACAGTGGACGGAGGTAATTCACGAAGACCCTATCTGCCCGGCTTCCGAAGTGGCGGGCAAGGTGACTCAGGTGGCGGCGGAGACCGGGAGTGTACGGGGGCGTCCCATACGGGTCAAACGCGGGTGCCGGCGGCGCGAGAGCATTGCCAACACCTCCGCCGGCACCGCGTTTCAGCCGCCCGTAAGCCGGCGAGCGGGGGCCTCTCCCCGATAATCGCCGTCCGGCAGTTCCAGCGCTCGCCCAGGCCCGGGCTTGCCTCACGATAGGGCCGCCCGCGAGAGGAGGCCCTGTCGCGCCCGGCCTCCCCCTCACCGCCCTGAGACCTTCACCCTCGACTTCGTGCCTCCCTTCTTCGCGCTCCCGCCGCGCGGAATCTTGATCGGCTTGGACTTCTCCTTCTTGATGGGCTCCCACTTCGTGTAGACGAGCGAGTCGGCGCTGCGCGGCACGTTGGGGACGGGGATTCCTTGCGCCGCCTCCTCCTCGAGAGGCTCTCTTCCGCGGGCGATGATCCCGTCGATGCGCGCGTCCTCCTCGTAGCCCCAGCTCCGATAGCCCATGAAGCACCCTTCGGCGGTCACCACTGCGAGCGCGGCGAGCACCGCGCGAGCCTTCAAGCCAGCCATCCTGTCCCCTCCTTCGTCTCACCCTGCGTCCATTCGACTTGCTTGCCTTGCTCGGGCGGCGCCCATTGCGAGGCCTCTTCAAAGGCGAAGCGCGCGAAGCGTGCGAGCTCCGCCCCGACCTCCGCCGACGCTGCCCGAAGCGCCTCGCGGGCCTCGATGCTGCGGTGGTGCGCCAAGAAAACGAGCGCGCGCTTCTTCTCGACCAGGGATGACCTGGGCTCGCCGAGCCCCTTGACCGCCGGCTCAATCTGGCAATCGGGCACCCGCTCCAGCGGCACCGACAGCAGGTCGTGCGACTCGAGGTAGTCCCTGAACGCCAGATGATCGGCCAGCGCCCACCCGGTCGCTTGGTGGACGATCATCGGCCCCGCCACCGGCCCGCCCCGCTCGAGTCCTCGCCTGCGCCTGCTCCTGCGTCCCATCTCGCCCCTCCCCCGCGCGCTCTTGTTCAGACGAATACGAGAAGGCGCCTGCCCACCGACCCTGCCCGCCACCTCGCGGCGCCTTCCCGATCCGCCCGAGACCGGGGCGATCGCCCCTCCCGGCTCCGCCCCGGCCTCGGACCCGCTTCCGGCCCGCTCAGGCGACGGCCTGCTCCAGCGCCGGCCCCTCCGAAGGAGCGCGCCCCACCAGCGCGCTCGAGCCGAGGCGCACGACGAGCTCCTCCATCGCCGCCGGGTGTTCGCGCAGCCATTCCGCGGCCTTCTCGCGCCCCTGGGCGATGCGCTCGCCGTTGAAGGAGAACCACGAGCCGTTCTTCTCGACGATCCCTCGCTCGCAGGCGAGGTCGAGCAGCTCGCCGACCCGGGCGATGCCGCCGCCGAAGAGCACCTCGAACTCGGCCTCGCGGAACGGCGGCGCCACCTTGTTCTTCACCACCTTGACCCGCATGCGGCTGCCGACGACGGTGTCGCCGCTCTTGACGTGCCCGATGCGCCGGACGTCAAGGCGCACGCTCGAGTAGAACTTGAGCGCGTTGCCGCCGGTCGTGGTCTCGGGGTTGCCGAACATCACGCCGATCTTCATGCGGATCTGGTTGATGAAGAGGACCACCGTGCCCGACTTGCTGACCGCGCCGGTCAGCTTGCGGAGCGCCTGGCTCATCAGCCGCGCCTGGAGGCCGACGTGCGCGTCGCCCATCTCGCCCTCGATCTCGGCCTTGGGCACCAGCGCGGCGACCGAGTCGACGACGATCAGGTCGACGGCGCTCGTGCGCACGAGCTGCTCGGCGATCTCGAGCGCCTGCTCGCCGGTGTCGGGCTGGCTGACGAGCAGGTCCTCGACCTGCACGCCGAGCTTGCGGGCATAGAAGATGTCGAGCGCGTGCTCGGCGTCGATGAAGGCGGCCACGCCGCCGGCCTTCTGCACCTCGGCGATGGCGTGCAGCGCGAGCGTGGTCTTGCCCGAGGCCTCGGGCCCGAACACCTCGACGACCCGGCCGCGCGGATAGCCTCCGACCCCGAGGGCCAGATCGAGCCCGACCGAGCCCGTGGGGATGACCTGGACCTTCTCCTCCTCGCCCTCGCCGCCCAGCCGCATGATCGCGCCGCGCCCGAACTGCTTCTCGATCTGAGTCACCGCCGCGGCTATCGCCTTGAGCTTGTCGTTGACTTTGGACATGCCTCTCCCTCCTTCGCGCCCTGTCGCCGGCGCGCCCGTGAATGCCGCCCCGTACCCGAAGGCCTCTCCTCCGGGACAGGGGTCGGCGCCCTCTAAGCCGGAAGCTTCCTATCGAGCGTCCGGTAGCCGATCGCCTCGCTGACGTGGCAGGCGCGGATGGCGTCGCAGTCGTCGAGGTCGGCGATGGTCCGCGCGACCTTGAGGATGCGGTCGTAGGCGCGCGCGCTCATTCCGACCCGATCGACGACGTTCTGCAGCAGCGCACCGCTCTCCGCGTCCACCTCGCAGAAGCGCCGGATCTGACGCGGGCCCATCTGCGCGTTGCAGTGCGTCCCGCGCACGCGGTTGAAGCGGTCGGCCTGACGCGCCCGCGCGCGGCTGACCCGATCGCGCAGGTCCTTCGAGCTCTCGCCCTCGCGCTGCGGGGTCAGGTCCCGGTAGCGCACGGGCGGAACGGTGACGTGGATGTCGATGCGGTCGAGCAGCGGCCCGGAGACGCGCGACCGGTAGCGCTGCACGTCAGCGGGGTGGCAGGTGCAAGCCTGGGCGGGGTTGCCCGCGTGTCCGCAGGGACAGGGGTTCATCGCCGCGACCAGCATCATCCTCGACGGGAAGGTGATCGTCTGCATCGCGCGGGCGATGGTCACCATCCCGTCCTCGAGCGGCTGGCGCAGCACCTCGAGCACGTTCTTCTTGAACTCAGGCAGCTCGTCGAGAAAGAGCACTCCGTTATGCGCGAGCGAGACCTCGCCAGGCCGAGGGATGGACCCGCCGCCGATGAGCCCCGCGTCGCTGATGGTGTGGTGCGGAGCGCGGAAGGGGCGCTCGTTGATCAGGGCGCGATCGCCCACCAGCCCGACGACGCTGTAGACCTTGGTCGTCTCGAGCGCCTCCTCGAAGCTCATCTCGGGGAGGATGGTGGGCAGGCGCTTGGCGAGCATCGTCTTGCCCGAGCCGGGCGGGCCGATAAGAAGTGCGTTATGCCCTCCAGCGGCCGCGATGACCATCGCGCGCTTGGCGCCCTCCTGGCCACGCACGTCGGTGAAGTCGAGGCCCTCGCCCGCGCTTAGCGGCGAGGCCGCGGGCGCGGTCGGCCGATACGGCAGCAGCGGGACGCCCTCGGCCAGCGCATCGACGAGCGCGCGGAAGGTGGAGACGGGGATGACGTCGATCCCCTCGACGACCGACGCCTCGCGGGCGTTCGCCTCGGGCACATAGATGCCAGCGAGGCCGGAGTCGCGCGCGGCGACGGCCAGTGGCAGCGCACCGCGGATGGGCTTGATGCTGCCGTCGAGCGCGAGCTCGCCGGCGAAGAGGTGCCGCTCGAGCGTCGACGCCTCGAGAATTCCACCGGCGGCCAGGACGCCGAGCGCGATGGGCAGGTCGAACCCGGTGCCGTCCTTGCGAATGTCGGCGGGCGCGAGGTTGACGGTCACGCGCTTCTGCGGGAGCTGGTAGTCGCAGTTCTTGATGGCGGCGATAACCCGGACCTTGCTCTCCTTCACCGCGTTGTCGGGCAGCCCGACTATCGCAAAGAAGGGCAGGCCGCTCGTCATGTCCACCTCCACGTCGACGATGACCGCGTCTACGCCCATCAGCGCTCCGCAACGCACCCTCGCCAGCATCGCCCGCTCCCCTCGAGAGCTCCTTGCCCTCGGTTCGTCCGACACATCGCGTGGCGTCGCGCTGGTGCAGCGCGTATGCCACAAGGTGCGCGCAGGTAGGATGAACGAGAGGAGACGTGGAGGGGTTGAACACGCGACGCTCGGCTGTCACCAAGCGCAACGTGTACGTGTCAGGGCGCGCAGCAACCGCGCGCGAAAGCCCGGGCGCGGCGGTCGGCCCAGACCCCACCTGCTGCGCCGATCGGCACCGCCGAGAGCGCGAGGTCTCGCTCCCTCGGCAGGAGAGTCCGCGCCTGATCGGGAGCCGAGGCGTCTTTGCGGGTCGCGACTTCGGGCCAGATCAGACTCCGGCCCCCAACAGCCGCGTCAGCAAGCGCTCGGAGACCGCTCGCTTCGCGAGCCAGGCGCGCCGACCCGTGGAGCGCACGCGGCGCCTCCCGCGCCCAGCCTCGCGCGAAAGCGCGACCTGGACGACAGCCGGGACGCCGTCCCCTACAAGAAGCTCTCGGGGACATAGACGATGTCGCCGGGCTGCAGCGCGAAATTCTTGTCACGGCCCTCGGCAATGCCCTCGACCGCGACCTTGAACTTGCGCTCCTCGTTGTCCACAAGGCGGGTGACGATCACCGAGTTCTTCGCGGCGAGCTTGCCGAAGCCGCCCGCGAGCGTGATCGCCTGCACTATCGACATGTTGTCCTCGTAGGGGAAAGTGCCCGGCTTCTGCACCTCTCCGAAGACGAAGACCTTCTTCGAGTTGTACTCCTTGAGGAACACCGTCACCTGCGGCTTCTTCAGGTAGCCGTCTTTCAGGCAGTCCGTCAGCCCATCGGCCAGCGCGCTCGAGGACAGCCCGGCGGCCTTGACGCGACCGCAGAAGGGATAGTCGATGGTCCCCTCGGCGGAGATGCGAAAGACACCGGTGAGATCAGGCTCCTGGTAGACGCGGATCTCGAGCACGTCGTTGACGCCGAGCGTCGCGTTCG
>JBMNNX010000013.1:0-46874 GCA_050942745.1 Myxococcales bacterium | reverse complement strand
CCGCGGCGATCTGCGCCACCATCGCTTCGTCAGGCGCCGCGTAAGCGGGCTCGCGGCGCGTCGGCGTCTTGCACGACGAGAAGACGACGAGCAGCGCGCCGATCAACAGCGCGGCTGCAGGACGCGTGGCGCCAAGCTCGGACATCTGAGACATCGCGACGCGAACACAGGAGCGGCGTTCTCTATTCCGGGCGCAAGCCCGGTCACCAGGATCTCGGTGCATCGATCGCATGCCGTCAGCGGCGGGCGGGTTCGTAGAAGACTCTCAGTAGATGACCTGGAAGCGCAGATAGACCTCGTTGCGGTTGAATCCGGCCAGGTTCATCATCTTCTCGTTGTACCGGAAGCCATAGCCACCGCTGATCGAGAGCCAAGACACCAGCTCGTAGTCGAGCCCGAGATCGCCGCTGAAGTTCATCCTCGAGCCCCCGTCCGCGCCGTCGGCAAGGTTGAAGGACAAGAAGTCCAGCGAGGCATGGCCCCGCGCGGTCAGCTTGCCCGCGAACAGGAACCGCGCCTCGAGATAAGCGCGATCGATCCCGTAGGAGACCCAGGAGTTGCTGGGAACAGGCTCGAAGCTGCGCAGATAGCCGACCCGGATCTGGCCGGTCTGCGACAGCAGGTACCCGACCTCGGCCTGGGCGATCGGGCTCGAGTACGACCCGTTGCTGAAGTCGTGGCCCCAGCCGAACTTGAGCAGCGCCGAGAAGTGCGCGGTCAGCAAGCCGCTCATCCCGATCGCCGCCTTTAAGCCGTTCGTCGGAGTGCCCGCCGAGCCGAAGTAGCGGCGCATGAAGAACGCCGAGTCGAAGACCACCGCCGTCTTCGGCAGGAACTTCCAACGACCGTTCAGCGAGAAGGTGTGGTTGAGGTAGTTGTTCTCGCCCACCGCCCCGGGATCGCAGGTGTCACCGGGCGTGCAGCCGGCCAGCGAGACGGCGCCGTTGGGCGTGAAGAACTCGGTGGTCAGGTGGTAGTTCGGCTCGATCTGCAGCGCGCCGCCGGCCGGCTTCACGTTGAGCTGGATTCGGGCGTCGTTGTAGAGCGACAGGGCGCCAACGACGATCGACGGCACGTTGGAGAGCCGCTCGGACCGACTGATCTGGTCGCCGATGTCCAGGCTGACCTGTCCGCCGCGATTGATGCCGATGTCGAGGTTGGCGTCTCCCTCGAAGTGGGAGGCGCTGCGCGCGTCTGCGTTGGCGACGCCGGTGTGCCAGAGGTACTCCAGGCCTCCGTCGAGAGCGACGGCGAAGTTGGGAGACGGCAGGTTGAGCTTGAGACCGGGGCGAAGGTGCAGGACGAGGTCGCCGACGATCTGGTTGCCGTTCGAGACCATGACGGCGGCCGAGTCGTAGCGCGACTGGAGCTGGAAGTAGGGGTGAACCCGCGCGTCGCCGAACTTGACGCCGTTGCCCTCAGCCAGCGCCGCGGTGCCCGACAGCAGAAGCGCGCACACCATGAGGCAGCCGAGCAAGCTCAGGCACGTCGTATGCGGTTGCGGCCTCAAGTCTCCCTCGACCTCCAAGTGGCAACGCGGCCTTGGCTCCGACGACAAAGCCCGGTGAGAGTCGCGTGTCGCTTAGTGAGTCCCCCTCTCATCCCGGGGATTGGGCGCGAGAAGGCTTGTCGTAATATCACGCTAGTGAACGAAAGCAAATCACCGGGTGGGACTCGCTGGAGGGGGCCGTGACACGATCGGCGGAGGCGGCGGAGACTGCGTCGGATCGAGCTGCGGCAGGTCTTCAGGCTCCTCGACGGTCACCACGGTCTCTCCAGTCTCGAACGCGAGCATCCCCACGCACTGCTCGGCCTCGGCCTTCAACTGGTCGATCTTCTGTCGGGCGATGTTCACCTTGGCGTACTCGTGCTCGATCTGCTGGGCCTCGCGTTTGGCGACCGCCTCCTGGAGGTTGACGTCGGCCTGCTCGCTGATCCTCAGCAGTCCCTTGATGTTGGTGAGCTTCTCGTTGACGCAGTTGAGCTTGACGACGTCCTTGCTCGCGCGCGCCTCCTCGAGCTTTCCGAGGACGTGCTTGAGGGCCTGGCGCATCTTCACCAGGTACTCGGAAGACTTCGAGAGCATCTCCTGCGCCGACAGCTTCTCGGTCTTGACCGCCTGGGCTTCCTGCTCGGGAGCCTTCTGAGCTGTCGCCGTGCTGCTGATCATCAAGGCGCCGATAGCCGCGAGTAGTGTCCGGATCGTCATCTCGTTCGCCCCGTCCGCAGAAAAACTTTCGGAACAATAGGCACTTGCATGAAAGGCTGTCAAACTGGCGCCCGCGGCGCCCTGCCACTTGGAAGCGCGCCGCCCGCACGCCTCGATAACAGCCTCGCGCCCGCGCCGCCACCGACTATCGCCCGGCGGTGGGCGGCCGGGTTCCAACGATGACGTCGCCGCTGGTCGCCGCCGGCCCCTCTGTTTCGGAGTCCGACGGTACGACCCCGCACTTCCAGATGTCGCCCGCCTTCACCAGCCGCGCGGGGACCTGGGTCGTCGACTGGGCGAAGGACTGCTGCACGCCGTTCTTCCACCAGTGGTACCGGTAGCGGACCTGGTCGCCGTCCGGATCGGCCGCCTCCGCGATGATCTTGCAGACGAGCGTGTCGTCGGGTGCCGGCTGGTCGGGCATCAACCTCACGGACGGCTGCGTCGGCGGGCTGTTCCGATAACGGCCCTCGGCGCTCGCGACCGCGCCCTTGGCCTCCGAGTCCCTGGGCGTCACCTCGCACCGATAGCTGTGCTGCTTGCCCACGCCGGTGGCGGGGAGCTTCCACGGAGCCTTGGGATCCGTTGCGAGCACCTTCTTGCCCTGGAGCCACCGGAACTCGTACGCGAGCGTGTCCTCGTCGGCGTCGGCCGCGGGCGCGGCGAGTCGGCACAGCAGCTCGTCGCCCGCGCGCGGCTCCTCCGGCTCGACGACGACTTCCGGGGCGCTCGGCGCGCTGTTCAAGACCCGGGCTTCGGCGGAGGCCGCCGCGCTCGAGAGCTCGCCGTCGGTGGCGACGACCTCGCACCGCCAGGTCTCGCCGTGCCGCGCCACCCCGGCGGGGACCCGGGACTGTTCCAGGCCGACCGGAACCGGCTTGCCGTCGCGCTTCCAGGTGAACCGCAGCGCGGGCGTCTCGCGATCGGGATCGCTCGCGGCCTTCTTCACCGCGCACACGAGCTCGTCCTTGACGGTGGGGCTCGCCGGCTCGACCGCCACCTGGGGAGCAAGCGGAGCGCTGTTCTGGACGGTCGCGCTCGCCTCGGCGGCCTCGCCCTCGACCTCGCCGTCGAACGGCGTGACCACCACCTTGACCCGCTCGCCACGCTTGAGGACGCTCGGCTTGATCGAGGTGGCCGTCGTCGGCAGGTCGAGGCGCACACCATCGACGTACCAGGCGTGGCGATAGGTGACCGCGTCTCCGTCGTGGTCCGCCGCGGGCGCGGAGATCTTCACGGTCGCACCGCTGCCGGCGGTCGGCCGCGCGGGCTCGATGGCGACCTTCGGCGCCGTCGGGGCCGTGTTGACGACCTCGAGCTGGGCGCGCCCGGGGCGCCCCGCCTGCTCGCCGTCGCGGGGCGTCACCTCCACGACCCATTTCTGGTGCTTCTTGAGCTTGCCCGCCGGGATCGACCGGGCGCCTGGCGGAAGGTCTGCGGGCTTGCCGTCGACCGTGAAGGCGTACTCGTACGCGATGGGATCGCCGTCGGCGTCGGCCGAGGGCCTGTCCACGCGCACCTCGACCGCCTGGCCGCTCTTCGGCGCCTGATCCGAGAAGGAGACGGCGGGGGCGGTCGGCGGGGTGTTCTCGACCTTGACCAAAGCCCGGGCCGGAGCCGAGTCGGCCTCGCCGTCGTTGGCGATGATCACCAGCTCGTAGGTCTCGCCCTTGCGAATGTCGCTCACCTGCCGTCCGTCGGCCGAGGCCTCGACCTTCTTGCCGCCCTTGAAGAACGCGAAGCGGTAGCTCAGCCGGTCGCCGTCGGCGTCCTTGGCCTCTTCGGCGAGCGCCGCCTCGAGGCTCTCGCCGCGCACCGGCCGGGGCGGCAGCAGCAACGCCGCCGGCGGCTCGGGCGGGGTATTGACCAGGGTCGCGCTCGCGCGGGCGACGGGTCCGAGCAGCTCGCCGTCATCCGCCTGGACCTCCACTGTCACCGCGCGCTTCTTGGCGACCGTGAACGGCGGCAGCTTGTCGATCGAGTCCTCGAAGTTCAGGGCCGTGCCGTCCACCAGGAATCGGTAGCGGTAGCGCAGCTTGTCGCCGTCCACGTCGGAGGCCTCCCGCCGGATGACCGCGCGGATTTCGTCGCCGGTCTTCGGATTCGCCGGGGTGAGCGCGACCTCGGGCGCGGTCGGGGCGCTGTCCGCCACCACCGCGTCGAGCCGCGCCGAAGCGCCCTGCTCGGTGCCGTCCGACGGGGTCACGGTGACTGTCCAGCGCTCGCCCTTGCGCACCGTGCCGGCGGGCAGCTCGGGGCGGGTGTGCTCGGGCTGCGGCTGGCCGTTTCGCGACCAAGAGTACGCGTAGGTGATCGGATCGCCGTCCGCGTCGGTCGAGGGCTCGACTATCTTGACCTTCACCGGCTCGACCCTGCGAAGCGGCAGCTTCTCGAAGGCGATGACCGGCGCGGTCGGCTTGCTGTTCTTGATGGTCACGCTGGCGCGCGCCGCAGGCGAAACGGTCTCGCCGTCGCTCGCGGCCACGACGACTTCGTACGTCTCGCCCTTTCGCAGCCCGCCGATTTCGCGCCCGTCCGCGCGGGCCTCCACCTTCTTGCCGTTCTTGAAGAACGCGAAGCTGTACGCGAGCCGATCGCCGTCCACGTCGCTCGCCGGCTTGGCGAGCCCGGCCTTGAGCGCGTCGGTGCAGTAGGCCTCCTTGGGCAGCAGGAGCGCCTCCGGCGCGGTCGGGGCGGTGTTCTGCACCACGGCGCTCGCCTTGGCGATCGGGCCGAGCTGCTCGCCGTCGTCGGCGCGCACCTCGACGACGACGGTCCTCTTCTTGCCGACGCTGAGCGTCGGGAGCGAATCGACCGAGGCGTCAAGCGCGACGGGCGTCCCGTCGACGAGGAAGCGGTACCGGTATCGCAGCTTGTCTCCGTCAGCGTCCGACGCCTCGCGGCGGATGACCGCCTTGATCGCGTCGCCGGTCTTCGGCGACTCGGGGCTCAGCGCCACCTCGGGTGCGGTCGGCGGGCTGTCGGCGACCAGCGCCTCGATGCGCGCGGGGCGGCCCGCCTCCTCGCCATCCGACGGGGTGACGGTGACCACCCACCGCTCGCCCTTGCGCACCGTGCCGGCGGGCAGCTCGGGGCCGGTCAATCCGGGCTGCAGCTCGCCGTTCTTCGACCAGGCGTAGGTGTAGGTCACCTTGTCGCCATCGACGTCTTGCGAAGGCTCGGCGATGCGCACCTTCACCGGGTCGACCCGCCGCAACGGCAGCTTCTCGAAAGCGAGGACCGGCGGGGTCGGCGACGTGTTCTTCACGGTGACCGAGACCCGACCGACCTCCGAGTCGGCCTCGCCGTCGCTGGCGACAGCCTCGAGCTGGTAGGTCTCGCCCTTCTTGATGTCCCGGGCCGCGTCAGGCGGCTCGAGCCTTTTGCCATTCTTGAGGAACGCGAAGCGGTAGCTGAGCGCGTCGCCGTCGATGTCCTTGGAGGGCGCGGCGAGGCCCGCGGTCAGCGTGTCGCCGAAGCGCGGCGCCGCCGGCGCGATAGCCGGACTGGGGACGGTCGGCCGGGTGTTGAGCAGCGTCACCTGGGCGGTCGTGATGGGCCCGAGCAGCTCGCCGTCGTCGGCCTGGATCTCGACCGAGACGCTCTGTCCCTTCCGAGCGGTGAGCGGGGGCAGCGTATCCACGGTGCTCGCGAACGGCTGCGGGACACCGTCGATGAAGAAGCGGTAGCGGTACTTGAGCGGGTCCGAATCGACATCGCTGGCCGCACGCTTGATCACGACCTTGATCGGATCGCCGCGCCTCGGCGACGCGGGCGAGAGCGCGACCTCGGGCGCGGTAGGGGCGCTGTCGGCGACCACGGCCTCGAGGCTGGCGGACGGCCCCGCGGCCTCACCGTCGGAGCCGGTCACCACTACCGTCCAGCGCTCGGATTTCTTGATGCTCAGCGCCGCGAGCTCGGGCTTGTCGAAGCCTTTCTGCGGCCGCCCATCCTTGAGCCAGGCGTAGGTGTAGCGAATCTTGTCCCCGTCCGCGTCGGGCGCCTCCTCGACGATGCGCACCTTGACCCCGCTCACCCGGCGCGGCGGGTCGGGATCGAAGGCTATCTTCGGCGCGCCGGGCTTGCTGTTCGCGATCACGACCTCGGGGCTCTGCCTCGTCACCGCTCCCGGCGCCGAGAGCTCGAACCTCCAGCGCTGCTTCTTCGTCGTCATCGAGGCGGGGACGGTCAGCCGGCCGGCCAGCTCGGGGACCTCCTTGCCGTCCCGGAACCAGCGCACCTGCGCGCGAGGCTCCGGGTCACCGTCGAGATCGAAGAAGCGGTAGCTCGCCCTCAGCTCGTCGTCGGTGACCGGCGCCTTCGGCTGGATCTGCAGGTCGGCGAAGCTCGGCGGGTTCGGGCAGCGCCGCCCGCCGCGGGCCGAGTCGTGGCCGGGCTCGGGCCAGGCCAAGGGCCTGTCGGAACTCCCGGCCCGCCGCACCTTGAAGACCGAGACCTTCTCTCCCGCGGCCTGGGCGATGTGCACCTGCCCGTCGAGCTCGAAGACGACCGGGCCGGAATCCGGGAGCCCCTCGAGGCGCGCCGGGAAGCCGGGGAAAGGTCGGCCGTTCGCCTTGAGGACGTGCAGCTTGCCGTCGGCGCTGACGGCGAGCACCTCCTCCGCGCCGTCGCGATCGAGATCGGCCACCAGGCCCGCGCCGACGAGCCTGTCGCCAAGCTTCACCGGGAAGCCCTTGAGCTGCTGGCCCCGGATATCGAACGCGTGGACCTGGCCGTCGCTCGCGGCGACCACGAGCTCGAGGCGCCCGTCGCCATCCAGGTCGCCGAGCGCCGGCCCGGTGAGCATCCTCGCCCCGACGGCGACCGGATAGCCGGGCAAGAGCGAGCCGTCGTGGCGCGCGGCGTAGACCTTGAAATCCTGCGAGGCGATCGCGACATCGTTGAGCCCGTCGCCGTCGAGGTCACCTATCGCGGGCTGGCCGCTGACCATGTAGCCGGTCACGACGGGGAAGCCGTTCAGCGGCTTGCCCCGGGCGTCGGAGGCGTAGACCCGCCCATCCTCGTTCCCCCAGACGAGCGCCGCCTGCGCCGGCTCGCCGAGAAGTCCCGCCGACGCCGCGCTCGTCACCGCGCCGCCCTTCTTGAGGGGAAAACCCGCGTGCTCGCTGCCGTCGGGCCTCAAGGCGTGGAGCCGACCTTCCTTGTCGCCCACGAGCAGCGCGGGACGGCGATCGCCGTCGAGCTGCAGGAACGAGGGACCGGCCTGCAGGCCCTTGGGCGCGCGGAAGCTGAAGCCGAGCAGCGGCGAGCCGTCGGCCTTCACGACGGCGACGCGCCCGTCGTTCAGAGAGACCGCCACCTCCTCGACGCTGTCGCCATCGAAGTCGCCGACGGCCGGCAGGCCGAGCACCACCGCCTTCTCGCCCAGCGCGACGGGGAACCCGTCACAGCCTCGCCCGTTCGCCTGGAGGCAGTGGAGCTCATCGCCGATCGAGAAGTACAGGCGCACCATGCCATCGGCTTGTCGGCCCGTCGCCAGAGGGCTCGTGACCATGCCCGAGACCTTCTTCGGGAACCCGGGCGCGGATTGGGCCGCGTGCGCGCGGAAGGAAACAGCAGCCGACGCGAAGCAGAGTGCAAGGGCGAGCCAGGACCTGGAGTTCATCTCGGATCGGGACCTCGAACCGCCCCGCGGGAGGGCGGCCTTGCGAAAGGTGGGCGATTGCCGGAGCAGCCCGCAGCTACAGGCGCACCGTCAGCCGGGCGTTCGTCTCCCGTAGCCTGGCGGAGAGCGCGCGGGCGATGTTCATTACGACGAACGTGAAGCCGTCGCGGTAGTGCTTGCGAAACGCGGCGAAGTTCTCGGCCGTAAGCTCGAGCAGCACGCAGTCGGTCTTCGCGCGCACTGTCGCGGAGCGCTCGGCCTTGTCGATGAGCGACATCTCGCCGAAGAACTGCGGCGGCCCGAAGGTCTCTAGCGCCCGAAGCTCGCCGTCGTCGTTCTTACAGAGCACCTCGACCTCGCCGTCGGCGATGACGAAGATGGCGTCGCCGAGGTCGCCTTGCTCGAAGATCGCCTCGCCCGCGGCGAACTTGCGCGGGCGCGACATCTCGGCCGCCAGCTCGACCTCCGAGGCCGACAACGTGTGGAAGAGCGGCGAGCGCTGCAAAACGTCGAATTTTTCCATCCCCTGCTCCCTCGCGCGGTCCGGCGGGCTCCCCTCGTTCAGTCGGCGGGGACCGCAGCGATGTGACTGGCTGGGCGCTCAGGCCGATTTGCGCTCGTCATCCGCGCGCACCCGACCCTGGCGCCCCTTGAGGAAGTACTCCTCGAAGCGCCGATCGCTCTCCTCCTCGGATTCGGCGACCTCGACGGCCGGCTCGATGAACTCGACGCCGCGCTTGTGGTCGATGCTGTAGACCGTGACCGGCTTGATCTCGATGTTGTAGCTCTCGGCGTCCTCGACGAGCGGCACGCACCAGGCGCGGCGCGGGTTCTCCTTCTGCCGAAAGTAGAGGTGCTCCTCGCCGAGCGCGCAGTCCGACTCGCGGATACGGGCGAGCACCTCGGCCGCCTTCTTCTCGGCCGCCTCGCGCTCTTGGGCGGCCGCGTCGGCCTCCGCGCGCAGCTTGGCAGCGCGCTGCTTGCGCTCCTCGGCCTGCCGAAAGAGCCGCTCGGCCGCCGCGCGCACCTTGCGCCCGCGCACCTTGTGCTCGGCGATGAGCAGGCTCAGCTCCATCGAGCGGGCCCAGGCGCGCTCGGCCTCCTGCCACAGCTTCTCCTTGGCCTGCTCCTCGCGCTGCTTCTCCTGCGCCACCTGGCCGAGCAGCTTCTCCTGCCGCTTCTTCTCGGCCTCGAGCCGCGCGACCTCGAGCTCGACCTCGCGCTTGATGGCCCCCTCGGCGATGGCGAGCCGGCGCTCGGCCCCGGCCAGCTCGTCTCCGAGCTCCTCAAGGCGCTTCTCGAGCGCGCAGGAGCGAAACCAGCTCTCGCTGGCGCGGTAGCGCTGCTCCTCGAAGTCGGCGACGATGCGCAGGCTGTCGTTCTCGACCTGCTGGGCCTCGACCATCATCTGGGCCGCCTCGTCCTCGAGGTCGCCGGCCCGGTAGAGCGTGTCGATGGCGTGCTTCTGGGTCAGCTCGGCCCGAAAGTCCATCAGCATCGCCTGGCTGAGCAGCTCGTCATGCCGCTCGCGGGCCTCGTCGCGCTCGGCGCGCACCTTCACCAGCGACTCCCACCACGAGACGAACTCGGGAGAGCCGATGAAGTCCCTTACCTCGCTGAGCCGCCTTGCCTTCATGGTCGCTTGCTCGAAGTCTGTGGGAAGGGCCCCGGGCGAGCCGAAGGCGGCGGCGAGCGCCGCTCCGGCGTGCGTCACGAGCCGCTGGGCATGAACACGATCGGATACGACACCGGGCACTCGCTGTCCTTGATCGGGAACACCCACAACCGGATGTTGCTGCGGATGCAGGCGGCCACCGTGCTGTTGCCCAGGGTGTCCTCTTCGAACTCGATCTCGCTGACCCGGCCGTTCTCGCCGATAAGGAAGCGCACGACCAGCTTGCCCTTGAGGCTGGGGTTGCGCTTCAGCTCGCGCTCGTAGCAGGCCTGCAGGGCTCGGATGCGGCCCTTGATGTAGCGGCTGATCGCGTTGCGGTCGCAGCTGCTCGACTCGATCTCGAAGCCCTGATCGATGATGCGCCCGCTCACCTTGGCGATCTTCTTCTCGGTGAGCTGTCCGGCGCCGCCGGCGCCGCCGGTGGTGGCCAGGTCCCCGATGTCCGCGGCCTCGCCCGAGCCCCCGCCCTTGCGCCCGCCGCCGGCGGCGAGCGCGTCGGAGGTGGCGATGCCCACGCCGCCCGCGCCGTCGAGCGCCGAGGCGATGTCGCCGCCGCCCGAGCCCGAGCCGAGCACGTCCTCAAGCGCCCCGCCGCCCTCGCCGCCGTCGCCGATGGCGCCGAGGAGCTTGAGCAGGCCCTTCTTCTGCACGCCCTGGGTGATCGCCGCGGTGCGCGCGGCCTTGTCGACCGGGCCGGCCGGGCCCTTGCTCGGCGTCCCTTTCGGCTTGTCGTCGCCCTTCTCGTCGCCCTTCGGCTTGCCGTCGCCCTCGGCCACCTGCTCGACGGGCTTGGGCGGCTCGAGCGGCTTGTCGGGGACGATCATCTTCACGAAGCGATCGGGCAGCTCTTCGAGCGTGAGCTCCTCCTGCGGCTTCGCCTCGCGCATGGTGATGGCCTTCACCGTGCCGAAGTTGATGCACAGGGTGGCGGCGAGCACGCCGGCGAAGACCTTGTCGATGGTGTGCCAAAGCGAGCCCTTGGCGATGGGCGGAAGGACGGGCTTGGGCGCCTCGGGCGGAGGGGTGACGAACTGGAAGAGCAGCGTCACCTCGCCCAGCGCTATCTTGCCCTTCGACTGGTCGTTGAGCGGGACCGCGTAGCCGTCCTTGTCCTTCTTTGCGAGCCCCTGCGTCTTGAGCGCCGCGAAGTCGAGTTGGGCGTCGCCGACCGACAGCCGCCCGGCCATCGCGTCGGTGAAGCGAAGCTGGTAGGCGCCCCCCTTGAGCTCGAAGACCGGGAACGAGGGAGGAAGGTTCGAGACCGGAATGACGATGGTGTTCTTCGACGCCTGGCCGATGGTCACGGTCTCGCGCTTCTTGACCAGGCGCTCCTCGATGATCTTGCCGCCCTGGATCACGCCGATGCGCAGGATCTTGGGCTGATTCTGCTTTTGCGCGGTCGCCATCTCTTTTCCCGCCTGCTCGCCGTCGTCCGGGCGGCCAGGCTCTGAAGGGGCCCGCACGCTTCGACCACCCGGGTGCAGCTCCGGTTCCCGCCTTCTAGAACGGGGCCTTTTCGACGCTCTTGACCACCTTGGGCAGGAAGCTCTCCGCCCGCTCCAACTCCCCGAAATTCAAGATCGAACGCTGCAAGATGTAGATGGCCATTGGCTTCTGGATCTTGCCCTCGACCGTCAGCGTGTCGAGCCGAATGACCTTCTTCTGTGTCTGCGCCGCGGCGCTGGCGGGCGCGGCGACGAGACCTACCACGAGCGCCGCCGCCAGGAAAAGACCGCGCCCCCGCCCTCCCCTCGCCGCGCGCGCTCCGAGCAGCCTCGATTCCATCCGTTCACCTCGCACGATCGCTAGTCCTCGAGCT
Organism: Myxococcales bacterium; assembly: GCA_050942745.1. Taxonomy (GTDB): domain Bacteria; phylum Myxococcota; class Myxococcia; order Myxococcales; family UBA5297; genus UBA10939. Next base: position 35,545 of record JBMNNX010000013.1, on the reverse strand, counting down.
TTCCAAATGGCGCCGGCTCCCCGGAGCTGCCCGCGGGCAGCGGCGCCTCGTCCTCGTCGAGCCTGAAGCCGCCGGGCGTACCCTGGGCCGGCTCGCTGCTCGGGGTGGGAGCGGGCTGGCTGGCGGAAGCCGCCTCGTCGTCGAGCTTGAAAGCCGAACCGGGCTCGAGCGGCTGCGAGGCGGGCGCGGGCTGCTGCGCGGCCTCGGCCGCCGCACGCGCCCTCTCGGCCTCGGCCTGGCGGGCGGCCTCCTCGGCGGCCTCGCGCTCGGCCTCCAGGCGCGCCTGCTCGGCGGCGGCCCTCTCGGCGGCCTCCTTGGCCTCCTTCTCCGCCTGTCGCAGCCGGGCCTTCTCCTCGCGCTCGCGGCGGCGCTTCTCGCGGTCGATGTCCTTGTTGGCGTCCTTGATGTACTGGTCGATGGTTTCGTCCTCCCTACCCGAGGCCTGCTTCGCTTTCTCCAGGTAGGCGATGGCCTGCTCCATCTGCTGGATTCGATCCATCTCCTTGACCTCGGCGTCGAGGAAGAGCACGCCGAGGTTGAAGTAGATCTCCGGGGCGAGCGCCGGATCGAGCTTGAGGGCCGCCTCGTACTGCTCCCGGGCGCGCGCGAAGTCGCCGCGCCCGCGGTAGGCGCTGCCGAGGTTGACGCGGGCCTGGGCGAAGTCGGGCGCGTAGGCGATGGCGTTTTCGAGCGCCTGAACCGCCTCGTCCCAGCTCTGGGCGGCGACGAGCATGGCGCCCAGGTTGTTGTGCGCCTCGGGATAGTCGCGCCGCAGGCTCGCGGCCTCCTTGAACCACTCGCGCGCGGCCGGCTTCCTGCCCTGCGACAGGGCGATGAGCCCCTGCATGTTGGCGATCTCGGCGCGCTTCGGATCGATCAGCCGGGCGTTCTCGAGCACCATCTGGGCAAGCTCGGTGCGGCCCTGCTTGAAGTAGACGTTGGCGAGCACGAGCATCGCCGTGACGTTCTTCTCGTCGATCTTGAGGGCCTTCTTCGCTTCGGCGATCGCCGGCTCGAGCTTGCCCTGCGACATCAGCACGAAAGCGAGCGCGATGCGCACGCCGGTCGCCTCGGGGCTCGCCTCGCAGCGCTGCGACAGCTCGCGCTCGGCGTCCGCGCCGCGGCCAAGCCGCAACATCAGCCTCGCGTAGTTCTCCGCGATCCGCTCCGCGCTCGGCTTGAAGTCGAGCGCCTTGAGGTACTCGCGCTCGGCCTCGGCGAAGTTGGCGTTGCGCTCGTAGAGAACGGCGAGGTTGTAGTGCGCCCAATAGGTGCGCCGGTCCTCGGTCGCCGCCGCCTTGAAGTGCTCGAGCCCGCGGGTCGGATCGCCCGAGAGCGCGGCCTGCAGCCCCTGGTCGAAGGCGGCCTTGATCCCCAGATCGAGCAGTTGGATCTCCTCGACCGAGGGCTCCGTGACCGCGGGCGCGGGCGGGGCCACCTCTGCGGTGGGCGGGGCCGCCTCGGGCGCAAGCTCGGCTATCGGTTCTGCGACCGGCGCGCCGGCGTCGACCTCGGGGCCGGAGGCTTCGACCGCCTCGGGCGCGCTCGTCACCGGCTCGTCAGGCTTGCTGGAGAAGAGCGAGCAGCCGCCCAGCGCCAGGGCGAGAGCCGCCGCGGCAAGGTGTGCGCGCGCCCGGCTCATCACAGATCCTCCGAGAGCTTGCCCGCCGCCGGGGCCGCGACTGCGGGCCCCTCGGGCGTCTCGACGAGCGAAGCGGGATAGAGCGTGCTGTCCACGGTTACCGAGCGGGCCTTCTTGAGCACCCTGTAGTCGCTGCGCAGCCTGGCCAGCGACTCCTGCGTCTTGTCGCACCAGTCGTTGTCGACCAGCTTGTACCCGAGGCACTGCTGGGCGGTCGCCTCGTAGGCCTCGGCGGCCTTGAGCTCGAGCCCGGTGACCTTCTCGACCAGGGTCGAGCGGTAGATGTCGCACCCCTCCTCGCCGTAGGCCCGCTTGATGTCCGGCGGGCACGGCGACTCGACGAGGCTGGTCGCGAAGCGCTCGAGCACGAAGCCCTTCTTGTAGCTGGCCGCGAGGATCCACTCGACGCTCTTGAAGTTGAAGACCTCGGAGTAGCTGTCCTGCAGGACCTTGGCGCGGGTGAGCTTCGAGGTGAAGGCGCGCTCGAGGGCCTTGCCGCGCCCGGTGAGCTGGATGGCGTCCCACCGCTTGTACTCGGCCTCGGCGAGCTGGAAGCGGGCGTAGCCGGCGGCCGCCGAGGCGGCTTCGTTCTTGCCGGCCAGGCCGCGGCGCACGTACTCCTCGGTCGCCTTCTTCCAGGCCTCGAGCGCGCCCTTCTCGTTCTTCAGCTCGCGGTGGCAGTCGCCGATGCGCTTGTAGGCGTCCACCACGCGCTCGGACTGCCGCGAATCGCGGGCGAACTTCTTGATGAAGTCGTTGAGCGCCCGGATCTGCCCGTGACAGTCGCCCATCTTCTGGTAGATGGTCGCCGCCTTGTAGAGGTTCTTGGGCGCGTCCTCGTCCGAAGGGAAGAGCTGGGCGAACCGCGTGAACTGGCGGGCCGCGTCGTTGTAGCGCTGCAGCCCCTCGAGCAGCCGCGCCAGGTTGTTGAGCGCCGCCGAGCGGCTCCTCGAGTCCGGGTACTTGTCGACGAGGAGCTGGTAGCGATCGACCGCCTTGTCGAAGTCGTAGCTGTTCTCGGCGTTGAGCGCGACGCGGAACAGCGCGACGTCGGCGAGGTCCGAGTCGGGGTACTCGTTGTAGATGCGCTCGTAGAGGCGCAGCGCCGACTCGAAGCGCCGGGCGTTCTCGCGGCAGACCGCCGCGTTGTTGAGGGCCTTGTCCGCGAACCGGTAGCTCTTGTTGCGCGTGACGAGGCTCTCGTACAGGTCGCCGGCTTCGTCCCAACGCTGCTCGTCCATCAGCTTTTCGGCCTGCTTGAACATCGCGTTGTCGCCGAAGTCGCGCAGGATCCTGCCGCTCTCGCTCGTAGGATCGACCTTGACCTGCCCCTTCTCGTCGGGCGTGGTGAGCGAGTTGGTGTACGCGGTGACCGCGACCCAGTCCTGGGTGATGAGGAAGGTCTCGAGGGTCAGGTTGGAGGCGAACCGGGCGAACTCGCTCTCCGGGTAGCTCGCGGCGACCGCGGCGAAGCGCCTTCGAGCCTCCTCGAAGTCTTCGTAGACGTAGAAGGCCTCGGCCGCGCGGTAGGCGAGCAGCGGCGCCTTCTCATGGTTGGGCTGCAGCTTCAGGAAAGCGTCGGCGGCCAAGACGAACTGCTGCCACAGCTCGGGCAGCGGCTGCTTCTGGACCGGCTTGCCTTCGGGCCACTGGGCCGAGGTGATGACCGGGCGCGACTCCATCTGCGGGGGCACCGCGTTCTGGCGGGCGTCGATCTCGCGCTGGTAGGCGAGCACCGCGCCGTAGGCCGCGTCCGCCTGGTGCTGGGTGTCGGCGGTCGAGTCGCGCACCGCCTCGAACGTGCGCGCGGCCTCCAGGAACTGCATGCTCTGGTACTGGCAGTCGCCCAGGTAGTACTGCAGCTCGTAGGCGAGCTTGCTGTGGGGAAAGCGCGCGAGGTAGTCGGCGTAGCCGCGCGCGGCGAGCTCGAACTCGCGCTTGGCCAGCTCGAACCTCTCGCCCTGCACGTACTGCAGCGCCTGCTGGTGGTGGTAGACGGCCGCCGAATAGAGGCTGCGCTCGCTCAGCTCCTGGGCCGCCTTGATGACCTCGGAGTCGTCCTTGTTGCGCTCGTACCACTCGGTGCCCGGGGCGTAGTTGGCCACCAGGACCTGGCGCTCGTTCGAGGCGTTGTCGAAGTCGCGCATGCCTTGCTCGTAGGCGCGGACGATCTTCGCCTGGACCTGCGGGGCCTCCTTGTTGAACGGGTCCTTCGCCAGGTTCTGCTTGTAGGCGGCGATGGCTTCCGGGAACTTGGTCGTGTCGAAGTAGACGTCGCCGATGCGCCGCCAGACCTCCGCCTCCCAGGGGCGCGGGCCGATGCGCGCGAACAGCTCCTGGGCGCGGGCGATGGAGCCCCACTGCTCGTCCGAGAGCGAGACGGCCATGTACTGCAAGGCCTCAGCGCGCAGGTCGCCGCCGAGATCCTCGCCCGCTTCGGCGCTCTTCCGATCGTAGAAGTCGATCAGCCGCACGAAGACGTCGACCGCGCGGTCGAAGGCGTCCATCCGGTAGTAGGTCCAGCCGAGCTTGTAGAGCGCCTTGTCGTACAGCGTGTGATCCTCGTAGCGGATCGCCATGCTGTAGGCGTGGGCCGCCTGCTCGAGCGCGTTCGCCTCGTTGATCGCGTCGAAGTAGTACTCGCCCAGCCGGATCCACGCCTCGGGCACGAAGCGCGACCGCGGGAACTTCTCGATGAGGCGCACAAAGGTGTTGCGGCTCTGCTCGAGCTCGCCCTGCTTCTCGAGGCAATAGCCGAGCAGGTAGTAGCTGCCGTCGTTGAAGCGGTAGGCGGGGAACTGCGTGATGAGGCGCTGGTAGAGCTCGATGGACTTCTGGAAGTTCTGGCGCGGCTCGGGCGGCGCCACCGCGAGCTTGCCCTGGTCGACGAGCTTGAGCTGCTCCTCGTAGGCGGCCATCGCCTGGATGTAGTCGTCCTTGGTCTTCTCGTAATAGAGCTCGGCGAGCCGGAACATCACGTCGGGCGAGTACTTCGGCTCGTTCGGGTAGCGCTGCAGAAACTCCTCGAACATCGCGATGGCGTCGAGGCGCTCCTTGCGCTCGAGGACTTCAATCTCGCTTATCTTCTGCTCATACGAGGCGACCAGCCCGCGGCGCTTCTCGTCGAACTTCTTCTCGATGAGGAGCTGGACCTCGCGGCGAAACTCCTTTCCCTGCTCCTCGAAGTCGGAGATCGCCTCGGAGAGATCGAGGTACTCGGCCTGCTCATCCGCGTCGGCGCCGTAGCCCTCGAACAGCTTGCGCTCGGCCTGCGAGGCCTTCGGGGCGACGGGCGCCTTCTGCTCGGCGGCCTGCTGGCTCGCCTGGGCGGCATGAGCCTGGGCATCGGCTGTGTCGGCCGGCGCCGGCTGGTCGTTCGCCGCCAGCGCGCGAGCGGGCGCAGCCACGAGCACGAGCAACACAGCGCTGGCAAGCAGGCTTCTCATCATCGCAGCGGCTCACTCGCCGCCTCCCCTTCCCTTCCCTAGTCGACTTCCCTCAGCACTTCCTTGAACTCGTCTTCGAGCCCCTTGACCTCGCGCTCCTTCTGTTTGGCGAGGTCCTGGATCTCGTTCGTCTTGTTCTGCTTGCGCGTCCAGGCGACGTCGACGAGGCCGACGTCCGCCTTGAGCACCAGCTCGTAGAACTGGCGCCGCACGCGCTTGAAGCTCTCGTAGGCGATCGTGCCGATCAGGTTGCGCGCGCTCGACGAGGCGGCCTTCACCTCGCGCTCGTAGTCGACGAGCAGCTTCGCCTCGTCCTGGACCTTCTTTCGGATACCTTCGGCCCGGCGCGCGACGGCCCGGCGGATCTGCTCCTTGGCCGAGGTCGAGCGGCCCCTGAGCCCGACGATGCGCCCGCGCGCGGAGTCGATGCCCGACAGCAGCGTGCTCGCCTGCGCGCCGAGCCCGCCGCGGGTGGTCCCCATCAGCTCCTTCTCGCGGGCGAGCATCCGCTCGTACTCGGCGCGCAGGTTGGCGTCGGCCGAGCCGAGCAGCCCCAGCCGCGCCTTCTCGTCGCGGATGCGCCGCTGGACCGCCTCGAGCTGATCGCCGAGCTGATCGGCCACCTCGCGCTCCTTGCGCATGCGGTCGGCGAACTCGCGCTCGGCCTGCGGATCGGGGATGCGCTGGTCGCGGGTGTCGGCGACGAACTTCTCGAGCGCCGCGAGCGAGGCATACAGGCTCTGGACCTGCAGCCCGAGCCTGTACGCCTCCTGCTCGAGCTCGGCCACCCTCGCGTTCATCTTCGCCTTGCGCTCGGCGATGGCCTGCTCGGTCGTCGGCAGGCTCGCCAGCCGGGCGGCGAGCGCCTGGCGCTCGGCGCGCACCCGGTCGAGCTCGCTCCGGATCGAGGCGAGCTTCTCGGCGCCGATGAGCCGCTCCTCCATCCGCAGCAGCTCGGTCTCGATGCCCGCCAGCGAGGCCTCCACCGCCTCGGCCCGGGCGAGCCCCTCCTGCAGGTCGGGGAACACCTCGAGCTGCCGGTTCTCGAGCACGTCGAGCAGGCGCACGGCGATCTCGTTGGCCTCGACGACGCCCCGCTCGCTCGCGTCGATGTCGTTGGTCACCCGCACCGCGTCGGCGACCTCGCGCTGGGTGGTCGCCCAGGGGATCGCCTTCTCCGGCAGGAAGGCCGAGATGTCGAAGGTCTTGCCCGACTCCGAGATCGCCCTCTGGAAGTACTGCACCGGGTCGGGGTGCGCCTTGAGGCGCCCGTCGATGTCGTCGTAGACCTCGAGATAGCGGTTGATGATCTGGTTGTACGCGACCGTGGCGTCCTCGTACTTGCCCAGCTTGAGCAGCAGGTGGCCCTGAAGGATGAGCGCCTCGGGCGCGAGCAAGGAGTCGGGCGCTGCGGTCAGCAGCTTCTCGCAAGCCTGCAGCGCCTTCTCGTACTCGCCCGGCCCCTCCTCCTTCGCGCGGCGCACGTGCGACCAGGCGATCTCGAAGAGCGCGTCGACGAAGTTGTCCGAGCGGTAGTCGATCTCCTGGTAGCGGTCGATCGCCTCGGAGTACCTACCGAGCTCGAAGTAGACGCGCCCGAGCGAGAGGTTGGCCATCTCGCGCACCTTGCGGCCGCGCTCGTCGCTGGCGGGCAGGTCGAGGACCCGCCGGAAGTCGGCGACGGCCTGCTCGAGCGCGCCCTGCTGCACCGAGAGCACGCCGAGGAAGTACTGGGCCTCGAGCGCGAAGGCGCCCCTGGCCTGGGCGATGGAGGAGAAGACCTGCCGCGAGCGCTCGATGCGGAGCCGATCCGGAATGTCGGTGCGCCGGAAGAGCCACTTGCCGTAGACGTAGTTGACGTCCACCGGCAGCGAGCCGTCGCGCTGCTTGGCCTGCTCGATGTACTGGTCGATGCCGGAGAACTCGTTGATGCGCCCGCTGATCTCCAGGTAGCGGGCGAGCGCGTCGCGGTAGTACCGGCCGCGCCGGTTCATGTGCTCGCGAAAGTAGAGCCGCGCGCCGAGGAAGTTGTCCTGCTGGTAGAGCGACTCGGCGAGCATGTACAGCGCTTCCGAGTACTCGGGCATCCCGCGGAAGGCGACGCTGCCGAGCAGGTCGTAGAGCAGCACGCTCGCCGCCTGGTAGTTGTTGAGCAGGAACTGGATCTCCGCGTCGGAGTAGCGCCGCTTGAGCGACTCGGCCTCGGAGGGATCGGGCCGCTCGACGTACTGGCTCTCGACGAGCTTGATGCGCCCCTCGAGCTCGACGAGCTGCTTGCCGAGGCGGTCGAGCTCGGCCGACTCCTTGGCGAGGTCCGGCCCTTCTGCCCTGGCCTCGAACGAGGGCACGCCTGACAGGGCCAAGGCGAGGGCGGGGATGAAGGGAGACAGGCGCATGGGCAGGGGTCGCGCGTCTACTTGAGGTCTGCCGCGGCGGGCGCGGACGCCGGGGCGGCGCCCTTCTTCATCGCCAAGTCGGAGGTGCGCTCGAGATCGTAGCGGACCGCAGGCCTGTCCTTGAGGTCGGTGGTGATGCCGCCCTTCTCGAAGGCCACGATCTTGATGCTCGTGATCTTGCCCGGCTCGGCATCGAAGGTGTAGCTCGACTGCACCTTGAACTTGTAGCCCTCCAGATAGCTGAAGACCCCGAAACCGTGGCCGCGGAAGTTGAGCTTGACCGCGATCTGGTGCTGGCCGGGGACGATGCGCCCGTTGAAGATCTCGATCTCTTCCTTCTTGTCGAGGTCTCCGTCGACGTCGACCTTGGTGAACACCGGCGCGCCGTCGAGGGCGTAGGCGACCGACTCGAGCACGAACGACCCGCCCATCTCGTTGCGGTGCACGAGCACCGCCTTGGCGCCCTGGCTTATCGACCCGCCGCCCAGGATAGACTCCTGGAGCAGCAGCAGGCGCGCCTTGGTGCGGAAGATCTTCTCCTTGAGGTCGTTGACCTGCTCCTCCATCGTCTTGACACGCAGCGTGAACTCCTCGTCGGAGGTCTGCGGGCCTGCCGCGGGCTCAACCGGCTGCACGCTGGTCTCAGCAGGCTGGACGCTGGTCTCGGCAGGCTCGGCCCCCGCGGGCTGCGCCGGCTCCTGCTGCGCGAACGCGATGCTCGAGAAGAGTAGAGTGCCCAGTAGGACCGTTCGAATCGCTCTCACGCGCGCGTCCCCTGTTTCTGCCGAGAAGCCGGCAGCGAGCGTCCCCCCCGACGACAAGGCCGCCGAAGACCCGGCTTTCTATCACCCGGCCAGACAGACTGTCAAATTGGGGACTTACACGGCATCTTGCGTTTCAGGCGCCCGCCGTGAAGGCCCGCCCGCGGGAGGAAACGCAGGTCGGAAAGTGCGTTCGCGAGCAGCGATGCCGAAGGCCCGCGCCCGGCAAACGCGGCGCGACTCAACCGCCCTTCTTCAGCTCGGTGAGGACCAGCTTCGCGATGGCCTTGAGAGTGTCGAAGACCCCCACGCCGGTCGGGGCGACCGCCTGGAACTCGGGGACCATGCGCGGATTGAGCAACCCGCGCAGCTCCTCGACGGTGGCGACGTTGGGAAGGTCGCGCTTGTTGTACTGAATGACGAAGGGGATCTTGTTCAGGTCGTAGCCCTGCTCGGCCAGGTTGACGCGCAGGTTCTCCATCGACTCGATGTTCGCCTCCATGCGCTCGATCTGGCTGTCGGCGACGAAGACGACGCCATCGACGCCCTTGAGGATGAGCTTGCGGGAGGCGTCGTAGAAGACCTGGCCGGGAACCGTGTAGAGGTGAAAGCGCGTCTTGAAGCCGCGAATCTCGCCCAAAGACAGCGGCAGGAAATCGAAGAACAGCGTCCGCTCGGTCTCGGTCGCGAGCGAGATCATCTTGCCCTTCGCTTCGGGGTTGGTCTTCGCGTAGACGTACTGCAGGTTGGTCGTCTTGCCGCACAGGCCGGGGCCATAGAAGACGATCTTGCAGTTGATCTCGCGGGACGAGTAGTTGATAAACGACATTTCGCGCGCTCGATGAGGAAGAGGCAGCCCGGCGGTCGCCAGGCCTGCCCATCACTCGCTGAACAGGTTGTCGATGTCCTCGTCGGTGATCTCGGCAAACGGCGAGCCTGCCCCCGGCGCCTCGACCTTCTTCAGAAGCCCCTCGAAGATGCGAGCAAGCTCTTCGCTCGCCTTTTTCACGCGGAGACGCACGAGGCCGATGGAAGTCCGGGTGTCGAAGATGACCACCAGGATGACTCGGCCCCCCACGATGGAGATATGCAGGCTGTCGCGCTCTCCCTCGTGGAAGAGGATGGAGAACTCGCGCTCACCGATGAGCTTCGCCAGGCCGCCCGTCGCTGCGATGTTGCCGGCGGTCAGCGAGGCCAAGGACGTCGTGTCGAGGTCCTGCGTCTGACCGGTCGCGGCGATGAGCTGGCCATTCTTGTCGACGAGGAAGACGACCTTCGCGCTGGCGTCCTTGGTGAGGCGGTCGCAAACGGCGGTGATCTGGTTGAACTCCTCCTCGTACATCACCATTTGCGGGTTCATGTCCCGACGCCTCTCCTCAAGAAAACCGGACTGAAGAGTCCATCGCTCGACGGGGCGATTCCCCCGCCCGGGCAGCCGAAACCAGCCTGCTTCCTCCGAATGAGCAGCACGGTTCTCTACCAGAGGGTGTTCGCTGGCGCAAGAGCGCCCCACGGCCCCGCCAGCGCCGCCGCGCGCGGGCCACGAAGGCGCGCTCGCTGGCCCGAGGTGGCTTCGAGCGGTTTGGGAAAACCGGTTTGTAAATGGAAAGAAGAAGGCGTTTGGGCCGCCTGGCCGGTCGCGACGCAGGGAGGGATGCCGACGCAAGGTCGGGCGGCCGCACGCCGCCGATGCGCCCCGTCGCGACGGCAGCGGCACCTGCACTTCGTGAAACTCGCCTGTCCGGGCAGAGGAGCCCCGCAAAAGCGGACGAGCGCTGGCCTGCACACGATGCGAGCCTCCCTCCGGCGGCCGCCCTCGGCGAACCCTCCCAGCGCTCGATCGATCGCAAGGCGCCGGGGAAGGTGCCGCGCCGCCGCCCGGGCGCTTACTTGCTCGGGCGCGTTGACAGAGTCACGTCCGGCGCTAGCCTGCCGGGCGTGCGAGAGAGCAGGAGCGACAAGGCGGCGCGCGCCAACGCCATCGTCGATCGGCTGTCACCGGCCTATCCCGAGGCGCGCATCGCGCTCCAGTTCAACGACCCCTACGAGCTGCTGGTGGCGGTCGTCCTCTCGGCCCAGTGCACCGACAAGCGGGTCAACGAGATCACGCCCAAGCTCTTCGCCCGCTACCCCACCGTCTCGCACCTCGCCGGGGCGAACCGCGACGAGCTCGAGGAGATCATCCGGCCCTGCGGCCTGTTCCGCTCGAAGGCGAAGTCGCTCACCGAGGCGAGCCGGGCAATCCGCTCGCGCTACGGGGGCCAGGTGCCCACCTCGCGGGCCGCGCTCGCGACGCTGCCCGGCATCGGGAACAAGTCGGCCGGGGTCATCTCGATGCAGCTCTCCGACGAAGCGGCGCTGCCGGTAGACACGCACGTCGCCCGGCTCGCGTTTCGACTCGGGCTCTCGACCGAGCGCGACCCCGACAAGATCGAGCGCGACCTGCGGGCCCTGCTGCCGAGGGCGCGCTGGAAGGCGGCCCACCATCTGCTCGTGTGGCACGGCCGCCGTATCTGCCTCGCGCGGGCGCCCCAATGCCCGGAGTGCCCGGTGGCGAGCCTCTGCCCCAAGCTCGGGGTCGAGCTGGGCGGCCGCAGGCGCCCGCGTCCGGCGAACAAGCGTTCGTGAAGGCTGCGCCGGGCGCGGCCGACGGGGCCGGCTCAGACCGCCGACTGCTCGGCCTTCTTCTTGTTCTTCTCGGCCTCGCGCTCGGCCTTGAGCCGCTTCATGCGCCGCTTGATCAGCTCGCGCTTCAAGGTCGAGAGGCGGTCAACGAACAGCGTACCGTCCAGATGATCGAGCTCGTGCTGAACCGCGATGGCGAGCAGGCCGTCGGCCTCCATCGAGTACTCCTTGCCGTCGCGGTCCAACGCGGTGAACCAGACCTTGTCGGCGCGCACGACCTCCTCGGCCTCGCCCGGTACCGACAGGCAGCCCTCCTCGTAAACCCGCTCCCCCTCGGTCCGGGTGATGCGCGGGTTGATGAGCGCCAGGGGCTTGGCGCCCTCCTGGCTCGGCGAGGTGTCGATGACCACGACGCGCCGGGTGACCCCGACTTGCGGGGCAGCCAGGCCCACGCCCTTGGCGGCGTACATCGTCTCGAACATGTCGTCGATGAGCCGGCGCAGCTCATCGTCCACCTGCTCGACCTCCTGGCACTTCTGCCTCAGCACGGGATCTGGCCAAATGACAATCTCTCGAACCATCGTCTCGAAACCTCGCCCTACCCATGCAGAACAGCAGTGGGCCCGGGATTATATGGGCCGGACCGCCGCCCTACCACCCGGGATGAGGCCTGCTCACTCGGTGAGGCTGCGCGCGTACTGGGCGCGTACCGCGTCGTCGGCGAGCACGTCTGCCGCCTCCGCGAGCGCGCGCCCTATCTCCTGCAGCCGTGCGTGGAGCGCCGGGTCGGCTATCGCGACGAAGCGCTCGACGCTGAGCTCGCGTGAGAGCCGCTCGTAGGCTTCGCGAACCTCGTAGCCGGTGGCGTCGCGGCGCAGGCCGAGGATCTGGAAGTAGTCGCCCGAGAGCACCTGGTTGTACTTGTCGGCCACGCGCCCGAGATCGAGCCGCGCGGCCTCCTCCGGGCTCTTCGCCCGGGCCGCCTGGCCGAGCACCGCAATCTCCACGGCCCCGGTGGCGACCAGCGCGTAAAGCACCTTGAGGGCGGCTACTTCCTCGACCCCGCTCTCGAAGAGGATCTCCTCGAGCGTGCGAAGCCCGTCGACCATCGACGCGAGGCGCCGCTCGCGCGCGCTCAGCCCGAGGTAGTCGAGCTCGATGCCCTGGCCCCGCGGGCGCAGCAGCGTCGCCGGCCCGCCCAGCCGCGCGTAGAGCCGCTCGGACGAGTACTTGCGGCGGATGCCCTCGGTCGCGAGCGCGTAGGGGTGCAGCGGGAGGACCACCCGCTCCTCGGACGGCGGGGCCTCCTCGGAGTAGACGTAGGCCGACTCGTCGTCGAGGAAGACCGAGAAGGCGATCTCCTGCACGTGCTTGCAGACGAGCGGGTACATCTCGTTCGGCCGGATGTAGCCGAGCTCGACCATCACCAGCGCGAGCCGGCGCGCCAGCCGCTCTTCGGAGACCTGCAGCGCGTGGTGCTGCGGCCCGGTGATGAGCCCCGCGCGCAGCGCGAGATCCTCTATCCGCTCGAGCAGCGAGGTAGACGCCGCGGCGACCAGGCGCCCCTCTTCGAACCATAGCGTTCGCTCGGCGTCCGCGCCCGCGATGTCCACGCGCCCGGTCAGCCGCGACTCGAAGGCGCGGCAGACGAGCGTGGGCGCGTCGAGCAGCGCGAGCGTGCCGCGCGGCGCGAAAGGCGCCGGGGTCGGAGCCGCCGTCGGCCCCGACTTGAAACCCTCGACGGCGACGGGCTCGGAGACCGCCTTGGACCCTTCGACCTCGGGCTGATTGTTGGCGGGCGGGCGCGCCACTCGCAGCGGCGCGGGCCATTGCCCGGGCTTGACCAGCCGCGGGCCCTCCCACTTCGCTGCGCCCTCCTCGCCCGCCGCGCGCCCGGCGACGGGCTTCTTCCCGTCCGCCTCGCGCTGCGAGGCCTGCTCCTCGGCCTGCCGGGCGGCCTCCGTCTCCTGCAAAAGCGTCTCGCGGTCGCGCTTGACCTGCTCCTCGCGAGCCTTGAGCACCCGGCGGGCGATCTCCGAACGCTCGCGCACCTCGCGCTCGGCCGCCTTGATAAGCTCCTGAGCGCGCCGCTCTTCGGCCTCGCGCGCGGACCGCTCCTCCTCGAGCCGCTTCGCCGCCGCCTCGACCCGCGACGCAGCCCGGGCGCGCGCCTCCTCGAGCTCCGCGATCTGCCGCTCGAGCGCCTCGCGCTCGGCGCCGGCCGACCGCTCGGACTCCTCGACGGCGGCGCGCAGCTCCTCGAGCCGTCCGCGCGCCTTCTCGACCCGCTCGCGCGCCTCCGCGGCGCGCGCTTCGAGCGCCTCCGCCTCGCGGCCCACCTGCTCGAGGGCGCGCTCGTCGGTCTCGAGGCCTTCGCGGGCGATCTCGATAGCCCGCTGCCGCTCCGCCCGCCGGGAGGCGACGTCGGCGGTCTCGGTCTCGAGGCTCTCAATCTCTGCGCGCTCGCGCTCCTGCTCCTCGTCGGCGAGCCGCTCCAGCTCGGCGCGGCGCGCCTCGAGCTGCTCGACCCGGGCGCGAATCGTTCGCAGGTGCAGCTCCTGCTCCTGCGCCTGCTCTTCGAGCTCCTGCGTCCTCTCCTCCTCTTCGGCGATCGCGCTGTGCGCCTCCGCGATCCGCGCGCTGGCCTCCCCGCACCGGCGCTCGAGCTCGGCGAGTTGCAGGCGCGCCTGCTCGGCCTCGGTCAGCGCGTCGGCGAGCGCCTGCTGCAGCCGTTCGGCCTCCGCGCGCCGCTCCTGCTGGCGCTGCCGGGCCTGCTCGACCTGCCGCCCGAGCTCGTCGGCGAACCTCTCGAGCTCCTTGGCCCGAAGCTCCTCGTTCTCGAGCTCGCGCTGGGCCTCCTCCGCGCTCTTCCAGATCTCCTCGCGCCGCTGCGTCACGGCCGCCAGCGCGGACTCGCGCCTGGCGCGCTCCTCGCTGGCCTCGCGCTCCTCGTCTGCCGCCTGCGCCTCTAGATCCGCGAGCCCGGCCCGCATCTCCTCGAGCCTCGCCCGCGTCGCCTCGAGGTCGCGCGCGCGCTCCTCGACGCCCCGCGCCAGCTCGTCCTGCTCGTCGGTCAGTCGCGCCAGCTCGCTCTCGAGCGCTTCGGCGCACTTTTCCTGCTCGTCGCGGCCGGCTCGGGCCTCCTCGAGCGATCGTTGCAGCTCGTCCGTCCGCTCAGCGGCCCGCTGCGCACCGGCCTTCTCGGACTCGAGCTCGCGGGCCAGCTCCTCGATGCGCCCGCGCGCCTCTTCGAGCGTCCGGTCCGATTCCCGGACGCGCTCCTCGAGGGCCGCGGCCTCGGTGCGCGCCGCTTCGATCTCGCGCCCCAGCTCTGCGAGCCGAGCGCGCTCGCCGGCGGCGCGCTCCTCGAGCTGCCCGAGCTCGCGCGCGGCGCGCGCTCGTTCCTCTTCGATCGCCGCGGCCGCGTCCGCCTCGGCGCTCAGTCGCGCTCGCAGCTTTTCGAGCCGCGCCCGTGCCTCCTCCGCGGCGCTCGACAGCTCTCGGAGCCGAGCCTCGGCCTCCTCGACGCTCTTCGAGAGCGCCTCCAGGCCCGCCAACTCCGTGGCGGCCGCCGACTCGAGCTCTTCGCCGCGCCGCCGCGCCGACTCGACCCGGCCCCGGGCCTCCTCGAGGAGCCGGGAGCGCTCCGCGACCCGCGCCTCCTCCGCGGCCGCCTGTTCGAGCGACGCTCCGAGCTCCTCTGCGCGCGCTTCGGCCGTCCGAATCCGCTCGCGGGACTCCTCGAGCCGCCGCTGCGACTCGGCCACCTGGGCCTCAAGCTTATCGGCCCGCGCCGACTCGACCTCGAGCGCAGGCTCGAGCTCCTCGAGCACTGCCTTGGCCGCCTGCGCGCGCTCGATGGACCGCTCGAGCTGCTCCTCCAGCCCGGCGACCCGGGCCTCGCAGCCCTCGGCGTAGGCGACCGCCTCTGCGAGCGCGGGCTCCAGCTCCGCGACCCTCGCCTCTGCCTCGCGGACGCGTGCGCGGGCCTCCTCGAGCTGCGCACCGGCTTGGCCTGCGCGCGCGGCGAGCTCTTCGGCGCGGGCGGACTCCTCGGCCGCGAGCTGCGCCGCGAGCGCCTCATGCCGGCCGCGCTCTTCCTCGAACCGCGCGCGGGCCGCCTCGCGCCGCTCCTCGATCTCGGCGGACTCTTGCGCAAGCGCCTGCAGCGCCGCGGCCTCCGCTTCGAGGGCAGCCTGCAGCTCACCGAGCCGGCCCTTCTCGCGCTCGGCGTCGGCCGAGAGCGCGTCGAGCTCACGCTCCGCCTCCTCTGCCGCGCGCCGCGTCTCCTCGAGCTGCGCTCGCGCCTGCTCGCGTTGCTCGAGGATCGCGGCCGATTCTCCCCTCAGCCCCTCCAGCGCCGCGGCCTCCGCCTCGAGCGCGGCACGCAGATCGCCAAGCCGGGCCTTCTCGCGCTCGGCGCTGGCGGACATCTCGTCGAGCTCGCGCTGGGCCTCACTGGCGGCGCCGCGCGCCTCCTCGAGCTGCGCGCGCGCTTGCTCGCGCCGCTCGCCCAGCGAGGCCGCCTCTTCCGCCAGCGCCTGCAGCATCGCGGTCTGCGCCTCTATCGCCGCCTGCAGCTCTTCGAGCCGGCCCTTCCCTTGGGCGCAACGGGTCGAGACTTCCTCGAGCTCGCGCTCGCTCTCCTCGGCGGCGCGTCGCCTCTTCTCGAGCTGCTGGTGGGCGAGCGCCAGCTGCTCGCGGGCCTCGTCGGCGCGTCGCGACAGCTCGTCCGACTCCTCGCCAAGGCCCTGAAGCTCAAGCTCTGCTGCTTCGACCTGCGCGCGCAGCGCCTGGGCCTCGCCCACCCTCTTCTCGATCTCTGCGGCGATACCGGCGCGGCGCTGCTCGAGGGCTGCGCTTTCCACATAGCTTGAGTCTTCTTCGATTCCGCATTCGCTATCGGAAGTGGCGCCGATGGCCTGTGGATCGAGACCGGTCGAACCCTCCGAGACAGCTTCTCCCGCGGCTTCGGCAGTCTCCTCGACGTCCGCGGCGCGGGCTTCGCCGCCGTCGCCGTCGTCAGGGGCCTTCTCTGGGCCCGAATCCTCCGCCCGCGCGCTCTCCGACGCCTCCGCGCGCTCGGCCTCGAAGCCCGTCCCCTCAGCAGCCGCATCGGCATCCGCGACGCCTTCGTCCCACGTCTCGCCGACCTGCGGTCCCTCGTCTGCGGCCGGCGGCGTCTCGGCCCGCGCGCCGCTCTCGTCGGATTCGAAGGGGTCGAAGCGGCCTCCGTTATTCGAAGCGACGCCCGCTGCCTCGGCATCGGCCTCCGGGGCAGCGGCGTCCACCGGCGATTCGGCGGTGGCCTCGTCGAGGTCTTGGAACAGCTCGTCGCCAAGCGAAGCGGACTCGGCAGCCTGGCTGGCAGCGAGCGGAGCCTCCGGCGACCCGGCGGCAGGTTGCTCGAGTGCGTCGCCCTGCGCCTTGCCGGTCGGCGGCGAACCGGCGACGACGGCCTCGGCGCCTTCTGCGCCCTCCGGCGGTTCGGAGCGCGCCGCGTCGATGCCTTCGAACAGCTCCTCGCCGAGCGACGAGGTTTCGGCAGCCTGACTGGCGGCGGGCGAATCCTCCGGCGACTCGGCGGCAGGCTCGCCGAGCGCTTCGCCTGTCGGTGTTGAATCGGCGGCTAGGGCCTCGGCGCTGCCTGCGCCCTCCGGCCGGTTCTCCAACTCGGACCCTTCGAACAGCTCCTCGCCGAGCGACGAGGTCTCGGCAGCCTGACTGGCGGCGGGCGAATCCTCCGGCGGCTCGGCGGCAGGCTCGCCGAGCGCATCGCCCTGCGCTTCGCCGGTCGGTGGCGAATCGGCGGCGACGGCCTCGGCGCTGCCTGCGCCCTCCGGCCGGTTCTCCAACTCCGACCCTTCGAACAGCTCCTCGCCGAGCGACGAGGTCTCGGCAGCCTGACTGGCGGCAGGCGAATCCTCCGGCGACTCGGCGGCAGGCTCCTCGAGCGCATCGCCCTGCGCTTCGCCGGTCGGTGGCGAATCGGCGGCTACGGCCTCGGCGCTGCCTGCGCCCTCCGGCGGCTGCTCGACAGGCTCCTCGAGATCGCCGAAGAGCGCGTCGCCAAGGCTCGGCTCCGCGGCGGGCGCGGCCGCCGGCTCGACCTCGCCGTTGGGCGCCAGCGCGCCGATCAGCTCCTCGTCAACCGCGGGCCTCGGACCAAGATCCTCGGCGCTCGGACCGCTCGCCTCCGCGGCTGGTGAGACGTCCGCGACGTCGGAGAGATCGCCAAAGAGGTCGTCTTCCAGCGACGTCCCGGGAGCGCCTCCCGATCTGCGCTCCGCGAAGAGGGGCGAGGTCTCCTCCTCCGATTCGGAAGCCAGATCGTCGAAGAGCTGCTCGCCGAAGCGAGCCTCCGCGCTCGCTGAAGCCCCCGGCGCCTGCGGCTCGGGCTCGGGGGCGTCGCCGAAGAGCTCTTGCGCCAGCCCGACCGCGTCGGCTTCCTCGACATCGGCCGGCGGCTCGAGCCGCCAGGCCGCGCTCACCTCGTCCCCGTCGAAGACGCGCTCGACCGCCTCGAGCAGCGCCTTGCCGTCGAGCGGCAGGGGGATGACCGTGGCATCGGGCGCCTCGGCGAGCGGATCGCCGAGCACGACGAAAGAGACCGAACCGCCGCGCGGATGGCTGCGGATCTCCTGATAGACCGCCCCGCCGCGACCCCCGCCGACCTCCGAGGCCAGGACGACGACCGAGGGCGCGAGATCACCGAAGGTGATCACCGCGTCGGCCGCGTTCGTCACCAGCAGGGTGTCTATCCCGTGGCGCTGGAGGACTCGCTTGGCCGGCGCGATGACCGAAATATCGTCGTGAATGAGGAGGACGGGGCCGGCCATCGCCTCGGATTCTAGCCGACCGTGACAAGCGGTCCATTTGTCTGCCAGGCGGCCGTGTCGGGATTCGCGCAGCCTGGGCTTCGCCCGGGACCCAAGCGACCGGTCGTGGGCTGGTGACGCATGGCAATGCGCCCGCCGAGGTTGGTAGGGGCGCAGCGCAATGCGCCCGGCGAATAATCGGCGACGTCGAGAGTTCCCGGTGGCCGGCCGGAAGGCCGGCGCTCCGGAACCGTGCCCCCGCGTCAGAGCAGGAAGATCGGGTCCACATCGAGCGTGGCCCGCACGCTGTTCGGGAGCCTGTGGGCCGCGTCCTCAATCGCCTGGGCGACCGGCAGGAGCGAGCGGGCGTTCGGCCCCTTGAGCAGCATCTGCCACCGCGAGCGCCCTTTGAGCCGCGACAGGGGCGCGGGCGCGGGTCCGAGCAACCGCAGCGCGCCGCGCGAGCCGATGACAACCCCCGCGGCGGCCTTGGCGAGATCCTGGGCCGCGCGCGCGGTAGCCCGCGGGTCGGCGCCGTCGACGCGCACCGAAAGCAGCCGGCTGAACGGCGGATAGCCGAACGCGCGGCGCAGGTTGAGCTCGTGGACGGCAAAGGAGCGGAAGTCGTGCCCGACGACCGAGGCGACCGCCGGCGCCTCGGGGTTGAACGACTGGACGATGACCCGCCCCGGCTCGCGGCCGCGGCCCGCGCGGCCGGCCACCTGCGTCAGGAGCTGGAAGGTGCGCTCGGCAGCGCGGAAGTCCGGCAGGTTGAGCGCGATGTCGGCAAGCAGCACGCCGACCAGCGTCACGCCGGGGAAGTCGTGCCCCTTCGCGACCATCTGCGTGCCGATGAGGATGTCCTTCTCGCCGCGGGCAAACGAGGCGAGCAGCGCGGTGACCTCCTCGGCCTGCGTCGCCGAGTCGCGATCGAGCCGGCACACCCGCACCGTGGGGAGGAGCTTGGCTATCTCCTGCTCGACGCGCTCGGTGCCCATTCCGAGCGCCTCGATGGGCCCGCCACAGCTCGGGCACGCCTCGGGCAGCGCAATCTCCCGGCCGCAGTAGTGGCACATCAGGCTGCCGCGCTTGCCGTGCAGGGTCAGGCTCACCGCGCAGTTGTCGCAGGTGATCGAAGCGCCGCAGCCAAGGCACAGGTGGTAGGTCGAGATCCCTCGCCGATTGAGGAAGAGGATCGCCTGGCGCCCCTTTTCCAGGACCTCGGCGAGCGCCTCGGCGAGCGGCTCGGAGATAAGGGGCGGCCCGCGCAGCTCGTCGATCTCTTCGTCGGCCGCAGGCGCGCCGGCGTCCGGCTCGACGGGGCGGCCGGCGTAGTCTGGCTGCGACTCGGCGGCCCGGCGCGCTTCGGCCGCGCGCAGCTTCGCCCGGCCGGCGAGCTGCGGAAAAGCCGCGCTCACGTGGCCGCGACCGCACAGGCGCATGTCGACGAGCTCGACCGCGGGCATCGGCCGATCGTCAACCCGCCGCCTCAGCTCGAGCAGCCGGTAGCGCCCGGTCTGCGCGTTGTGGAGCGTCTCGAGCGAGGGGGTCGCCGAGCCGAGCACGACGGGACAGCCCGCGTGCTGCGCGCGCACCACGGCGAGGTCGCGCGCGTTGTAGCGCAGCTTCTCGTCCTGCTTGAACGAGCCGTCGTGCTCCTCGTCTACGACCACCAGCGCGAGCCGCTCGACGGGCGCGAAGATGGCCGAGCGCACGCCGACCGCGAGCCGGGCCTCGCCGCGCCAGAGCCTACGCCACTCGGCGAGCCGCTCGGCGTCGCGCAGGCCCGAGTGCAGCGCCGCCACCTTGTCGCCGAAGCGGGCGCGGAACCGGCCCACGAGCTGCGGGGTGAGCGCGATCTCGGGGACGAGCACGAGCGCCCCGCCGCCGAGCTCGAGCGCGCGGGCGATGGCCCGCAAGTAGACCTCGGTCTTGCCCGACCCGGTGACCCCGTGCAGCAGGTACGGGGCGAAGGCGCGCGCCTCGACGGCGGCCTCGAGCTCGCGCAGCGCCGCCGCCTGCTCTTCGGTCGGCACCGGCACCGGCGCTCCAGCGAGCGCGAGCTCGGGCCTTTGGGTCTCGAGCCTCTCCTCGCGCACCACGCACAGCCCGCGCTCGACGAGCTTCATCAGCCGGGGCCGGGAGCCGGGGACCGCGGCGTTGAGCTCCTCGACGTCTACCTCGCCCGGAGCGGCGGCGAGGTAGTCAACGATGGCCTTCATCACCTTGCCGCGCGGCAGGCTCGCGTGCCGCCCTTCGGGCGTCAGCGAGACGAGCTCGCGCACCCGGCCGCGGGACTCCGGGGCCTCGCGCGGCGCGGTGAGCCCGGGCGGCAGCGCCGAGCGCAAGACCTCGCCGAGCGGGTGGCGATAGTACTGAGCGACCCAGCCTAGGAAGCGAAGCTGCTCCTCGCTGAAGATGGGACCGTCGTCGAGGGCGGAGATGACGTCCTTGAGGCCGGCGGGCGCAGGCCCCGGCTCGGCGCCCAGGCAAAAGCCGATGGCCCGCCCGGCGCCGAACGGCACCACGAGGCGCCTGCCAGGCTGCATGCACCCGGCGAGCGCAGGGGGCATCCGATAGGTGAAGGTTCGGTGCAGGGGCCGGCCTACCGCCACACGTACGAGCTTGCCCTCCACGGCCTTGCCTCTCTGCGACCGACTGTCCGCTTGAAAACAGCGTCCAAGAATACGCAGCCGCTCGGCGCGGGCAATCACTCGCGTCCGCAAGCGCCCACAGCGGGAGCGCACGCGAGCCCGCCGGAGGCGGGCGGGCGCCGGCGGCTGGCCCGATAGCCGCAGCCGCGGGCGGGCGATCAGGCGCCGGCGGCCGGCGCGCTCCGAGGCCGCCGGGCGGCCTGTCCGAGGCATTTTCGGGCCGCTAAGGCTCAGGAAGGTGCCTGGCTGGCCCGTAGAGCGATTTTGACCCGCCAGGCTTGCTCTAGTAGGGCCGGCGGTCGGACGTCGCCTCCTGGGCCATCCTGGCGCTCTGTGGGTGCCTTCCTGAAGGTCCACTATCGACCCGCAACCGCGCGCAATAACGGATGAATTCGCCCGAGCACGGTCGCGAGGCGCGCCGGAGGACCTCGCGCCGCCTCGTCCATTCCCTGCCGAGCGCAGCCCCCGGAGCGCGCCGCGCCGGAGGCCGCGGCGGTCGAAATCGAGCCTGACCGCCGAATCTCAGCTAGAACGGGCCCTCTCGCACACCACGCCGACGATGGTCGCCCAGCTCCTCGACGCCCTGCCCGACGCCCTGCTCGCTGTTGGCGAGGAGCGAGTCGTTTGGGCCAACCAAGCGGCAGCTCGCATGCTCGGCAGGGAGAGCGGCGAGCTCGCGGGCGAGCGGCTGGATGTCCTGCTTGCCCCAGGAGAGCTCGCGCGGCTCACCTTGATCCTGCGCCAGAGGCTCGACGGCTGGGAGCTGCCCGCCACCCTGCGGATCCGCTTCGTGCGCGCCGACGGCGAGGAGCTCCCCGCCAACATCCGCTTCGGCTGGCACGACAGCCCCGAGGGCCGCCAGCTCGTGCTCAGCGTCCGCGACATGACCGAGACCCGGCGCGCCGAGCTGCTGATGTCCCGGCTCGCGGACCTGAGCGCGCGCGCGAGCACGCTGATGAGCCCCGGCGAGCTGCTGCAGGCGAGCGAGCCCATCTTCGTCGCGCTCGGCTGGCAGGTCGGCCTGGTCGAGGTGCGCGGCGACCGTTCGACTCTCAAGCGGCTGGTGGCAGCCGGCGACGACGCCGTCGGCGACTACGGGCGGGACCTGCTGGGGCGCGAGATGCCGCTCGAGCGCTATCCGCTGGTCGCCCACGTCGCGCGCTCGGGCGAGCCGCTGTTTCTCGACAACGTGCCGGCCGAGCTCCCCTGGCCCGCGAGCGAGGCCGCCGTGCTCTCGGACAGCATGACCGGGCGCGGCTGGCCCGCAGCGCCTGGGCACTGGTCTGGCGCGGCAGCCGCGCCGGTCACGTGCTGACGGTCATCGGCGCCGGGCTCACCGCGCACGACTTCGTCGCCATCCAGCTCTTCGCCGCGCAGCTCTCGGCGGCCAGCCAGCTCGACGAGCTGCGCGCCGAGCTGGTGCGCAACGAGCGGCTCGCCGCGGTCGGCGAGATGTCGGCGGTGCTCGCCCACGAGGTGCGCAACCCGCTCGGCGTCATCTTCAACGCCGTGGGCGGGCTGCGCCGCCTGCTGACCGGCGCCGGCGACGCCCCCCGCGCCCTGCTCGACATCGTCGGCGAGGAGGCCGATCGCCTGAGGCGGCTGGTGAGCGACCTGCTCGACTTCGCGCGCCCCCACGACCCGCAGCTCTATCCCACCCCGCTCGCCCGCATCGTCGACGACGCGCTCCACGCGGCCCGCCAAGACCCGAGCTTCGCCGAGCGCGGGCCGAAGCTGATCGTGGACGTGCCCGACGCGCTGCCCGAGGCGCTCACCGACGCGGTGCTCCTGCGGCGCGCTATCGTCAACGTGCTGGTCAACACCTTCCAGCACGTGCTGGTCGGCGGCGAGGTGCGCATCGAGGCGCGCCTGGCGACCGAGGGCTGGCTGCGAGTGCGAATCGCCAATGACGGCCCGCCGGTGCGCCCGGAGATCGCCGCGCAGGTGTTCGAGCCGTTCGTCACCGCGTGGGCGACCGGCACCGGGCTCGGGCTGGCCGTGGTGCGACGCATCGTCGAGGAGCTGCGCGGCCGCGTGCAGCTCGACGACGGGCTACCGGTCTCCTTCTCGATCTGGCTGCCCACGGCCCTCGAAGACCGGCTCTCGAAGCCCTGAGCCGCGCGCGCTTCCCCTATAATCGAAGAGCAACGCTCAATGCAGGGCGCCGCGAGACGGGGAGCCGGACATGGTTAACGATGTCCTGGTGATGCTGATGGCCGGCGGCATGGGCGAACGACTCAAGCCCTTGACCGACGTACGCGCCAAGCCCGCGGTCCCCTTCGGCGGCAGCTACCGGATCATCGACTTCACGCTGAGCAACTGCATCAACTCGGGGCTGCGCCAGATCTACGTTCTCACGCAGTACAAGTCGCACTCGCTGAGCAACCACCTGCGCGCCGGCTGGGACTTCCTCTCACGGCGGCTCGACCAGTTCATCGACGAGATCCCGGCCCAGATGCAGCTCGGCGACCGCTGGTACAAGGGCACCGCCGACGCCATTCGCCAGAACATGAACCTCGTCGAGCGCTCGCCCGCGAAGCTGGTGCTCATCCTCTCTGGCGATCACATCTACAAGATGGACTACCGCCTGATGCGCCGGTTCCACGAGGAGCGCAACGCGGGGCTGACCGTCTCGGTCATCCGCGTCCCGTGCGATCAGGCCGCCAACTACGGGGTCCTCGAGGTCGACGATCAGTGGCGCATCGTGGGCTTCCAGGAGAAGCCCGCGCATCCGAAGACGCTGCCGGGCACCAACCTCTGCCTCGCGTCGATGGGCATCTACCTCTTCGGCCGCGACTCGCTGCGGCGCTGGATGGCCGAGGAGATCGACGACTTCGGCAGGCACGTCATCCCGGCGATGGTCTCGTCGGGCGAGCCGGTCTACGCCTTCGACTTCTCCACCCACAACCGCATCGAGGAGTACGAGTGGGTCGAGCGCGACGGCCACCGGACCAAGGAGCGGGTCGAGCGCGCCAGCGACTCGGACTACTGGCGCGACGTCGGCACGCTCGACGCCTACTGGGCCGCCAACCTCGAGCTGACCGTGCCGGCGCCGAAGTTCAACCTCTATGGAGAGTGCTGGCCGTTCTTCAACTGCCCGCTGCACTTCCCGCCCGCCAAGTTCGTGCACGAGCTGCCGGATCGCACCGGGATGGCCATCAGCTCCATCGTCAGCGACGGGGTCATCATCAGCGGCTCGAAGGTGCGCCGCTCGGTGCTCGGCCCCGGCACGCACGTCCACAGCTACGCGCTCATCGAGAGCTCGGTAATCATGGGCGGCTCAATCAAGGGCGGCTCCATCCAAGAGTCCTCGATCGGCCGCGGCTGCCTGGTGCGCAACGCCATCGTTGACCGCAACGTGCGGCTCGCCTCGGGCACGGTCATCGGCCACGACCGCGCGCTCGACGAGCGGCGCGGCCTGAAGACCCACACCATCCCGGGCACCAACGACTACATCGTCGTGGTGCCCAAGGACGTTTCGCTGTAGCCGCGGGCCGCGACGCCCGAAGCCCGGCTCCTTCGCGCGCAGCGCGGCCCCGCGCGCGCTCGACGAGAGAGCGTCTCTGCCTTCGAGAGCGCCTACGCCTTCGCCGCGGCGCGAAGCTCCTCGAGCTTTTCGCGCACCTTCGCGGCGTGGCCGCGCGCCTTCACCGTGGGCCAGTGCCAGGCGACCCTGCCCGAAGGATCGATGAGGACGGTCGAGCGGATGACCCCGGTCACCGTCTTGCCGTACATCGTCTTTTCGCCCCACGCGCCATACTTGGCCATCACCGCTTGGTCCTCGTTGGACAGCAGCCGCAGCTTCAGCCCGTGCTTGGCGATGAAGGCGCGGTGCTTCTCCGGCTTGTCCGGGCTGCAGCCGAGAACGACCGCGTCGAGATCGGCGAACGCCTCGATTCCCTCGGTGAAACTCGCACGCCTCGGTGGTGCAGCCCGGGGTGTCGTCCTTCGGGTAGGAGTACAGCACCACCCAGCGCCCGGCGTAGTCCGAGAGGCGCGCTTTCTCTCCATCCTGGTCCGGAAGCGTGAAGGCCGGAGCCTTGCGGCCGACGAGGGTCTCAGTGGTCTTGGCCCTTCGCTTCTGCTCCCTTTGCTGTAGGTCCAACTCGTCGCCAAGCGCTCTGCGCACGGTCTGATGCGCGAAGCGCCTGAGCGGTGCGCTCGTCTCGCGCGGCAAATCCCATTGGCCTCGCCTCAACCGACCGGGGCTTGCGGCGACAGCCAGATAGCGCGGCGTTGGGTAGCCGCGTGCGCCGTTGGTCCCAGCGCGCGGATCCCATAACCAGATTTGCAAGAGACTGAGCGCTGGCGGCTGGCGCGTGAGGTCTGCCGTCCACCATCGATTCCTCGGGTTCGGCTCGTTTCGGGCTCCGCCGGCTTAGGGGATGAGCGTGGGCGGATACAGAGCAGGCAGCAGAACGACGACGGTCCTGAACGCGTAACGCTCGCGTCCGAACCTGCCGCCAGGCGGCGTGCTTGCCGCGCCGCGCGTGTCGCAATGGCGGCCTTTTTCGATGGGGCGCGCCGGTCCCCCCCACGGCCGGACGCGCCCCGAGGCCCCGCGCTACCGGAGCTCCAGCTTCGCCGCGCGAACGCTGCCGCAGGCGGTCGAGTAGACGAGCAACCCGGCGCGGCTCGAGTAGCTCGGGTAGAGCTCGATGAAGTCGCCCTCGAGCGGGATCGCCGCGGTGCGGAACGATGGATCGGCGAGATCGGCGATGAACAGGTCGCCCGCGGTCATCTTCTCGCCGTCGTCAGCCGTCCGCGTGAAGACCAGGTAGCGGCCGTCCTCGCTGACCGACGGATGGCTGCCCTCGCCGAAGTGGACTCTCAGTCCATCGTGCCGGCGGTAGGCCCAGACGCCGCTCTCGAGCCCGTTGTAGATGACGAACTGGCCGTCGCGGGTGAGGAACGGCGCGAAGTAGCGGTCGGCGCCCTCGGCGATGATTCGCTCGGACTTGCCCTCGCGGAGCACGATGGCGTTGGCGCGCTGCAGCGCCCAGACGCCTTGGTGCAGCGCGAACGGCCGGGCGGGCTTGCCGTCGCGATCGACGCTGAAGACGGGCAACTCAACGAACGGCTGGCCGGGATGCCGGTAGGCGATGCGGGCCCCGTCGCGGTCCCAGACCGGCGCGTACCCCGCGCCCGGCTCCTCGGTCAGCGTCGTGACGGCGCCGCCGTCGGCGGCGACGAGATAGAGCCCCTTGAAGCCGCTCCGCGTGAAGGCGACGAGGTCGCCCTGCGGCGAGAGGACGGGCGCCATCCCTTCGGCGAGCTCGCGCGCTTCGCCGACCGTGACGAACGGCTCGGTCTCGAGCGCCTGGACGACCGACTGCGACGCCTGCTGTGCCGCGCCCTGCTCCTGCTCGGTGCATGCGGTGAGGCCGACCGTCAAGCAAAGGCCAATCGCGGCGACGCTCGCGGTCGAAGCGGCTGGTCCCCGGCGCCGCATCAGCGCCGCGCTTGCGAGGGAGAGGAGCAGCAATCCAGCAGGCTCCGAGCCCGTCGTGCCGCAGCCGCAGCCGGCGTCCGGCAGCTCGGGCAAGACGCGCGGCTTGTCGGGCGTGCCCGCGTCCGGGCTGGTCCCCGCATCCTCGGCCACCTGGCCGGCGTCGGGCCGGGTGCCCGCGTCGTCTACGGTGCCCGCGTCGGGCTGCTGCTCGGACACGAGCATGCCGATGGGACAGTCGGTCGTGTTGCCGGCGACCACGGTGCAGCTTCGCTCGGCGTCCTCGAAACCAGGCGCCGCAGCGCGAATGGTGTAGGTGCCCGGCACGAGCTCGAAGCTCCAGTCGCCGCTCAGGCCTGCGGTCGTGGTGTCCGAGGTCTCGACGACGGTCAGCGTCGCGCCGGAGAGGCGGAGGTCGGTGTTGCCGTTGCCCTTGTCCGCGTAGACGAAGCCCTGTGCGACGCCGGTCTGGGGAACGAGCCCGATGTCGCAAGTTGCCGCCTGGCCGGAGGCCACGGCGCAAGAGACCTGCTTTTCGCTGTATCCGCTCATGCTCGCCTTGATGGTGTAGGTGCCCGCCGGCAGCTCGAAGCTGAAGGCGCCGCCAGCGCCCGCGGTGGCCGTGGCCGAGGTTTCGAGGACAGTGACCTGCGCGCCCGGCAGCGGCGTCTTCGAGCCGTCGCCGAGATCGATGAAGACGATGCCCTGCGCCGTGCCGCCCTGCGCCGCCGCCGGCAGCAAGCCGAACGAGCACCACGCCGTATCGTTCGCGGTCACCTGGCAGCTGTTCTGGCCGTTCTGATAGCCGGCCTTCGAGGCGGTGAGGGTGTAGGTGCCCTGGTCGAGCTCGAAGGACCAGTTGCCGTTCGCGTCGGTCACCACCGATTCGCCCGTCTGGCTCACCCGCACCGTGGCGCCCTCGATGCGAATCGACATGTCCCCGATGCCCGCGCCGGTGTCCTCGAAGATGACGCCGCGGGCCATTCCCTTGGCGCCCGAGGAGGCGGGGAACAGCCCGAAGGAGCACCACGCGGTCCCGCCAGAGGTCACGGTGCAGGTGCGCTGATTGTCCTGGAAGCCCGCCTTCGTGGCCTTGATGGTGTAGGTGCCGGGGTTGAGCGTGAAGACCCAGTTGCCGTTGGCGTCGGTGGTCACGCTCGCGCTGGTCTCGAGCACGGTCACCGTCGCGCCCTCGATGCGGACCGACATGTCCGCGGTCCCCGCGCCGGTGTCCTGGAAGATGACGCCGCGGGCGGTGCCCTGCGTAGTCGAGCCGCCGCCGCCCGGGGGCATGCCGTAGTGGCGCTGGATGGCCCGCTGGTGCGCGACCGCCGCCGCCTGGCGGTGCGTCCCGCTGCCAAGATAGGTCGCGTCGCCGCAGCTCGGCGAGTCGATGAAGGCGAGCTCGGTCAGCGTCGCCGGCATGTTCGTCTCGCGCAGGACGTGGAAGTTGGCCTGCTTCATCCCGCGGTCCCTGAGCGGCCAGGCGGCGACCATCTCGTCTTGAATGAGATCCGCGAGCTTCCAGCCGTTCGAGCTGCTCGTCGCCGAGGTGTGGCAGTAGGTCTCGATGCCGGTGCCTCCGCCGGCGTTGGTGTGGATGCTCACGAAGCGATCAGCGCCTATCGAGTTCGCGTAGGACGAGCGCTGCGCGAGGCTGACCGCGGTGTCGGTCGTCCGGGTCATCTCCACCCGAAACCCGGAAGACTGCAGCAGGGTGCGCAGCTTGAGTGCGGTGTCGAGGTTGATCTCGTCCTCGTTGAGGCCGCAGCCGACCGCGCCCGGATCGTTGCCGCCGTGGCCGGGGTCGATGCAGATGAGCCGTTCCTGCGCGGAAGCCGGCGGCGCCAGGAGCACCAAGGCCGCCGCCGCGATCCAGGCCCCCAATCCCCCGAGCTGTCGACCAAACGCGTTCTGACTGACCGGGCGATTCATGGCGACTCCTTCTCCTTGTTTGCCCGTGAGGGCGAGCACCCGGCACCCGGCAGGCGCGCTCCTCGGCCGTATTCCAGGCAGCCAGTCCTCTGGCTGAAAGGTAGGCAAGATACACGAAACCCTCTCGCTTTGCTCGGCGAGGGAAGGCCGGCAGCCCGCCCCGTGGCCGGGCTTCCGACAAGGCGGCATCCGCGGCCCGGGCCGGCAGCGATGGCTGCCGTCCCCAGGGCCGGCGGACCGGTGGGCTCGGTCGCGCTCGCGAGGGCCATCGGCGCCTCGCCGGCTCCCACGGCGCGAGCGGGCGCCGTCGCCCGGTCCCTCTGGCGGTAGCCGCGCAGCCTCCCGGCGCCTCGGCCTGCGAGCCGCCGACCTGTCGAGCCCGGGCGTCCGCGCGCGGGCA
The DNA here is from genome assembly GCA_050942745.1 of Myxococcales bacterium. Lineage (GTDB taxonomy): Bacteria > Myxococcota > Myxococcia > Myxococcales > UBA5297 > UBA10939. The sequence goes on along the minus strand of JBMNNX010000013.1, from coordinate 7,419 downwards.
GGAGCGCCGGAGAGATGAAAACGCGGGCGTCTTGCCCGCCGACCGGGCCCGCGACGCTCTCGGTTCGGCCCGGCTCAGTCCATCGACTTCAGCCGTTCGACGAGCAGATCGAACCCAGCGGGTTTGAGGAAGAGCTCGTCTACGCCCGGTCTGCTCTGCGAGGACAGGTCCGACCCGGACAAGATGGCGGTATAGCGGATGGCAGGCCACCTGCTGCGCCAGCGGGCGACAAGCGTCGTGCCCACCGGATGATCTCGACCGAGGTGATAGTCGCTCACGAGGTGGGTGACCGCCTCGCGCTCCAGCACCGCCTCGGCTTCCACTTCACAGCCGGCGGCAAAGACCGAATCGAAGTGCCCCTTCAGATGCATCTTGAAGAGCGCGGCGACGGACGGCTCGTCCTCGACGACCAGAAGAATGCGCACCATGCCCCCCCTCTCGTTCGCACTCCGGCTCGATCCAGACCACACTCAGAGCGCAAGCGCAAGCTTCTATTGTTTTCACTATAGAGCGGGCGGCTCCGTCGAGGTCGGAAGGACACTCCCTCTGCCCGCGCGAGATCGAGCGCGGGCCCTCGAACCTTCGCGGGGCAAAGGCACGCCGATTCGGGCGGCGCGAGCCCCGGAATCACCGAGACAGCCTCGCTCGGAGCCCTTCTTCGGCACAGCGGCAGACATCGCGATTTCCGTCGAGCCGACGAGGCGAGGCGCACTGGCGCGGAGCGAGGAGCGTCGGATCGGGCGAGCGGTCTCCGCCACTTCGGCCCGAACGAATCCGCAGCCGGCCGCTCGACTCCTCGCCGAGCGCTCACCGTGCGGCCGCGAGATCGACGAACCCGCGAAGCCAGATCATGTTCGCCTCGTGGCAAGTCTCGAGCGGCGTCTCGCAGGTCGTCTCGAGCACGGCGGTCCAAGGCACGCCGATGCGCATGAACCAGTCGGTGATGCTGCCGTCGTGGTAGACGACAAACCCCTCGGCGTCGCTCCTCACCCCCGCGGCTTCGTCCACGACCCTCCCCGCAGCGATAGCCAGGTGCTCGGCGGTCCGGGCCATCAGCGGCCGATACGCGTCGAGGTCGCCGAAGACGTAGGCGTACGCGTACCTGCCTTTCATGTACCGGTCCTGGTGAAGATCGAGCGCGGCGTCGGGCGGTTGGAAGCGGTTCAGGTCGGCGCGGAGCGCGCGCGTCTCCTTCGGCCCCTCGGTGAACGGCGCCCACCCGACGAACGACTCGGCGCTCTTGAGCTCGCCGCGCCAGACCCCTGGGGCGACCTCGTAGCGCAGCATGTCGTTGTTCGGGCGCTCGCCGCTGGCGTTGTAGCGCGTCCCCGCCTCGAAGCCGGAAGGATTGATGAGCGGATAGACCCGAAGGCCGACGTCGCGGGCGCGCGCGTAGTCGACGAGCTCGCCCAGCCGCTCGAGCAGCGTGAGCGGCCCGGCCGGCTCCTCGCCGTGGAAGCCGCTGGTCACCGTCAGCCACCGCTTCCCGGGCACGATGAACCGCAGCAGCGGGTAGGCGCGGCCGTTCTCGTGGACAGAGCCGTACTCCCGCAGCTCGCCGAGCCCGGCCCAGCGCTGCATCCCGGCGACGTACGCGTCGTAATCCACCTTAGAAACCTGGCTTCTCGACCCGCGGGTGACCACTCGACGCCAGGGAACGCGGTCGCCTGGTCCCCGGACGTGCATCTTCTGTCCTTGCCCGAGCGCGCCCTCGAAGGCTTACCGCGGACGAGGTTGCCGGTTCGATCTCCTGTCGGCCGGCAACCATATTCCTCTGCTTTACGGCTCGCCGCATTCCGCGCGGCTCGCCCGCCAACCCGGCGGCCTTTGCGAGGACGAAGCGCGCGGCCGTGCGGTCCTGGCGCCGACACGCGGGGGCCTGCGAGGCCGGGCACATTGCCATGCGCCCCTACCTACGGTGTGGGCGTCGCCACGCGCGCCCACCGACGGCGCGAAAACCCCGTCCGCTAATCGACCACCACCGACACCGTCGCCGGCTCGCTCAGGTTCCCCGCCGCATCGCGCGCCACCGCCTCGATCATCAAAGGTCCCGCCGGAAAGAGCGACGCGTCGACCGCGAGCTTTCCGTCAGGCCCAGAAACCTCAGCTATCGCCGAGCCGGAGGCCCGCAGCATCACCGACGTCGGGCCGAGGTTGTCCTCGGCGACCACCTCTACCTCGAAGACGCCCGAGACGCGCGTCCCGCCGACAGGCGCGACGATGCCCACCGTGGGCGCCGTCCGGTCAACGAGCAGCTCGAAGTCCCGGACCGTCTCGTTGCCGGCGCCATCGGCGACTCGCAGCGACGCCTCAGCGAACCCTTCCGGTAGCTCGTCGGCCTTTAGCCGCGCCCTGACGAGCGAGGTCGTTGCCGGCTCTCGCGGCAGGGTGACGACCCTGTTCGCCCCGCCAAACGCGAGCTCGACCCTGTCGAGCATCACCGCGTCCCACACCAGCGCCTCGAGCGTGTCGCCCGATTGCAAGGTGGCGCTAGAGATCCGAACGAGCTCGGGCGGAGTCCTGTCGATGTGGACCCGCTCGACCTCGAACCGATCCCACCGGTCGTCTATCGAAAGGATCATCGTCGCGATCCCTTCGGGAAAGTCGTCCGCCTCGAAGACCGCCTCGGGGTTCGCGAGCTTGGAGGTCATTCGCGTGCCGAACTGCGCTCGCACGACGCCTTGACCGTCGGTGACGACCTTGAAGCGCGCGCCCGGCCCGAGGAAGGCGCCCGATTCGAGGCCAATCTCGACGATCGTCGATGCCCGCTCCGACTCGTCGGGGGCTGCCATGTCGTCGTACGGAGGCAGCCAGCAGCCGCTGCCGAACGCGGCGAGGATCACGAGGCCAGCGATCCTCATCGCTCCACCTCCAGGGATGCCGAGCCGAGGTGGACGAGCCCGCTCTCGCCCACCTCGAAGACCCGGACCCCGACCTCGCGGTCGGCGACGTAGATGCGCTCGCCAAGGCGGGCCGCGCCCACGGCCGCGCCGAGGAAGACGTGCGACCGAGTGCTCGATCGCCCCTGCGCGTCGAAGACGACCTCGACGACGGTGGTGCGGTAGCGCTGCCTGTCGCCCGGGACGAGCCAGAGCCGGTCGGCGCCAGCGATGCCCGCTACGTAAGGCCCGGCCGGAACCGAGAAGCGCACCGCCTCGCCTTCGCCCGACACCGGGTGCAGCAGGCCCGTGGCTCGGCCGCCGAACGACGAGATCTCGGCGACGTGCTCACCAAACGGCAGCAGGAGCCGGCGCGGCGCACCATGCCGCCAGGCCGAAGGGCGCGACAGCTCGGCGTTCGAGAGCAGCGCGGTCGCGAGCGACCTGGGCGCGCCGTCCGCGGCGCTCAGATCGAAGGACTGCGCCCGCTCCCAGTCGCCGGAGGCGAGGTGGAGCCGCCCGCCGTGGAAGGTGTGCGCCAGGCCGTAGCGGAAGGGCGCCGAGGAGAAGCTCTTCTCGAGCAGCGCGCCGCCCGGCCCGAGGGCAAAGACGTCGATGCCGCCACCCTCGCGCACGCCGACGAGGTCTTTGCCCCGCAACGCGAGCGCGGGCACCAGCGGGTTCGCGCCGGCCTGGAGCTGACCGTCAACGGTGAGCTGGCCGTGCGTGTCGAGCGCGACGAGCCGGCCGTCGTCGGCGAGCGCGACGACCCTCGCCGGAGCCTCGCCCTCGGGCAGCGGGGAGGCGCGCGAGAGCAGCGGGCCATCCTCGACCGGCGTGAAGAGGCCCGAGAGCTTGCCGGCGAGCGCGATGGCGGTGGGCCCGGCGGCGATGGAGCTGACGAGGCCCGGCTCCTCGTATCGCCCGGCGAGCCCGTGCGCGCCGTCCTCGGCGAGCCGATAGACATCGACGGCCCGAATCCCCGAGGCGCGAGGCGTCGCCCATCGCGAGCAGCGTGTCGCCGACCGGCACCACGTCGAGCGGGTCCTGCCTGCGCGGCGGCGGCAGCTGCGTCTGGAACTCCGGCGCCGGCTGGCGCGCGGGATCTTCCGAGGGCGTGCAGTGGCGGGCGAACGCCTGCGGCGGGGTCATCGACAGGCCCTCGAGCGTCGCGAAGTCCTCGAGCTTCATCCGATCGACGCCCCAGTCGCCCGCCGCGATGTAGAGGTGGCCATGCGAGAGCGCGAGGCCGTTCGCGTAGTAAAGCAGGTCGTCGGAGATCGTCCGGTTGCCCAGCGCGCGCGGCTGCTGCGGATCGGAGACATCGACGACCACCGCGCCCCAGCGGCCCGCGGCGACGAAGGCGTAGCTGCCCTGCGCGACCACGTCCTTGACCGGCCGGGGCGCCTGCCCCTCGGCGCTCTCCAGGGCGACCGCGCCCAAGAGCTCGCCCGAGGAGGCGTCAACGACGCTCAGGTTCGAGCACGCGGCGACGTAGATCCGCTCGCCGTCGACCGCGACGCCAGAGGCGAAGCCTTCGACAGCGGTGGCCGGCCGCTCCATCGGTTCGGGGAGAAGATCGACGGCGTTCAGGCCCGCGCGGCCCGCGGCGACGTAGGCGACCGCGCCGTCGGGCGAGAGCGCGAGATCGAGGGCCGGCCCCGCGAGCTTCAGCTCGTGGACTCGAGAGAGCTGGGTTGCATCCTGCGGATCGATGGAGAGGACGATGAGCCCCTGGTCGGCGCCCGCGACGTAGAGCCGGCCCTCGCGCCCGGTGATGGCCATCGCGCGGCCGACCCCAGTGAAGACGCCGAGGCGCGCGGGGTTCGCCGGGTCGGCCACGTCGAGGCTCCAGAGGTTCGAGCCGTCCACGACGTAGGCGGTCGAGCCCTCGACGTGGCCCGCCCGGAAGATCGAAGACTCGAAGAAGTCGAGGTAGTCGGCCTCGTCCAGGCCGCCGCACTCCTCGTCCACGAGCACGAAGCAGCCCTGGTTGGTGCCGTCGTCAACCCACTTGTTGCCCGTGGTCGGCGGCTCGGGCGGCACGTATTCGTTTGGCGGGCGCGATTCCGCCGAGTCTTCAGCGCAGCCGAGCAGCGCCAGCAGAACGAGGGGCAGAACGAGGGCAGAGCGCTTCATGTCGCTCCTCCAGGGCGCGGCCGCTCCATCCGCCTCCAGACGCGGCGGAACTAGAGGACCGCGAAGAGACACATCGGCAGCGCAATGAGATCGGTGGGGTCGCAGGCGTTGCGCACCCGGCCGACTCCTCGCAGCGAACCGGCGGCGAGCTCGTAGGCTGCGCTCGCCTCGGGCACGGACTTGATGAGCGCGAACAGCAGCGCGGTCGCCGCGGCGCTGGAGACGACGAGGACCGAGGCCCGGGCGCTGCGCACGACGAGGCCGACGACCGCCGCGAGGAACAGCGGAAAGAAGAACAGGCCCGCGAAGTCCGAGAGCTTGCCGGTCAGCCACGCGGGCGCGAGCCCCGAGCCTTTGAGGACGTGATCGTTGAGGGCGAGCACCGCCACCGCCGCCAGCGGCAGAGGCCGGCAGAACGTATCGAGCAGCCTCGCGCTGCTCACGCTCGGCGCCGCCTTGCGCATCGCCTCCCTCAACGAACCTCGCGAGTGACGTCGGTGACGACCAGCGCGCCGCAGGCGTCCGGGTCGGTGCTACACGGCTCGGTCTGCGAGCGGAAGGTGCCAGAGACCTGCACCGGGGAGCCGTCGGCGCGCACGAAGCTGAGGTAGGTCGGCTGCTCGCGCGAAAGGGTCAGAGAGACGCTCTCGAAACCGGTGACGCCCTCGACCGTCTGCGCAAAGAGAACGCGTCCCAGCCCCTCGACAGTGTCGCCCGCCCAGAGACCCTTGCGCGCTGCGGCCAGGCCCGAAGCCGTCGGCATCTCGTTGCTGACGGCGATGACCAGCGGCGTCGGCGTCGCCTGCGACGCGCTGCCTGCGGCTCCGCCTCGAAGATCGCGCTCACCTCGACCTCGCCGGGCAGCGGGTAGGCGAACGCGACCTGGTAGACCGCCTCTTCGCGCGTGACCAGGTCGAAAGGAAGGCGCTGCGTCGGCTCGACGCTCTCCGATGTGGCCACGACCGCCACCGCCGTCCCCAACAGCGCCGCAACCTGCAGGACCTTTCGCATGCCTCCAACCCCTTGGCTCAGAACGGCCCAGACAGCAGCAAACCGCGTGTCCGGGGCGAGCCAGGCAACCGCGCGGATTCACGGAGTATAGGTGTCAACGCTTCCACCGTGTCCACCGGCCGACGTGACAGGCATGTCAGCGTTCGCCGGTCGCCGCCGGGCGATTCGTTGGGGCGCTCGGCCGTCGGCGACGTCATGGCAATGCGCCCGGCCGTCGGGGACGTCATGGCAATGCGCCCGGCCCCGCATGCCCCGGGGTGTCGGCGGCGGGGACACCGTGGAAATCCGCACCGCCTCACGGCCCCACGACCGGCTCCATCGAGCGCTTGGTGCCTTTGACCATGTCGATGACGTCGATGCGCCGCTTGGTCAGCTCCTTCATCCGCACGCCGGTCAGCAGCGTGGCGATGGTCGAGTGCCCCCGTTCGGCCTGCACGTCCAGCTCCTCGGGATTGCGCAGTGTCAGCGTCAGGCTGCCGAGATCGGCCGCGAGCGAGAGCAGCTCCGCCTCCTCCGGAAGCAGCAGGAAGGTGATCGTCTGGTACTCACGATCGCCCTCGGGGATGAGGTTTACGTTGGTGGTGCCGGTGATCCTGCCGGTGGCGAGCACCAGCACGTTCTGCATCAGCGTGACCGCCTTGTTCTCGTCGGACATCGGGTCGCGGAAGGTGCCGATGACGTCCACGTGGTCGTTGGGGCGCACCCAGCCGCCGACGCTCATCTTCGAGCTCGTCACGTCGAGCGTCAGGGCGCGGCCCTGCTTCACGATCATCGTCGAGAGCCGCTCGGCCGCCTTCGAGGTCTCGAACTGCGACCAGAGGAGTGGATCCCCGGTCTGGACCGGCACCAGGACCCGCTGGCCTACGACGTACGAGGCGGAGTCGGGCTTGACCACCGAGCTGGTGACGAACTGCTCGGGCACAGGGCGCTGGCTGATCATCTCGTAGGTGACGACCGCGCCCTCTGCAATGTCCTGGGTGGCGACGATGACCGGGACGAGGTTCCAGCCCTGCTTTACCTCCTTTTCCTTACGCTTGATGGCGGTGAAGGCGAACGCGCCGGCGAGCACGCCGAGGATGACGGCGACGAGCAGCGGGGTCTTGCCTTTGAGCATGACGGCCTCCGTGAGCACGGCCCCGCGGCAGGCGGGGCTCTTGCCCGGAGGACACGAGCTGGCGGCGAAGCGTGCATGAGTCGCAGGTGGCGCTGGGGCGCCGACGCGCCGGCACGAAGGCCGGCGCTCCGACTCTCGACGCGCGCACGCCGGCACGAAGGCCGGCGCTCCACACTCTCGACGCGCGCACGCCGGCACGAAGGCCGGCGCTCCGACTCTCGACGCGCGCACGCCGGCACGAAGGCCGGCGCTCCACACTCTCGACGCGCGCACGCC
>JBMNNX010000179.1:0-14015 GCA_050942745.1 Myxococcales bacterium | reverse complement strand
GATGCTCTGGCGAAGCAATCGCGCCGGGTCAGCTTGGACCTCGGGCGCGAGCTCGAGCAGGCGTCGAAAGGCGGAGACGAGGAAGACACCCTCTCCGCACGCTGGATCCAGGATCGCCGGCACTTCACGGATCGGCTCCTCGAGCGCGCGGCCCACCATGAAGTCCGCGAGAAGTGGGGGCGTGTAGAAGATCCCGCCCGCCTTCTTCCGATCGTAGTCGGCCGAGAGGCCCTTTCTCATCCGGCAAGCTCGCATCGATGCGGCACGAGCGCCACGGTCTCCTCGCCTGAGCCTATCGCCGACGCGAGGCTGGCCACAGGCACATCCGCGCACGTCGAGGTGGAGCTGCCCCGCGCCCGACGTCGAAGGGCTGGCCGAAGCAGGCCGGACCGCTGCGCCGGCCATCGTGCCTCGCCCCGAAGCTCGTAGAAAAGCAAGGGAGCGAGCCTTCGCCCTCACGGCTCGGCGGGGCCATACCCACGCCCGGTTTCGCGGCGCCTGCCGCCCTGCGCGCGGGCCCGGGAAAAGGCGAGAAAACCTCGACATCTCGGGAACCTGAACCCCCTTCGGAGCACGACCGAGGGACTCGGGCGCGCCCACGCAGAGCGGCGCCAGCCCGGCCAAGCGACAAGGCCCCTTTCAATTTGCAGGTCATTCGCCGTATAAAGCCTGCCACTGGCCATCAACCAACGCAGCAAAGGGGAAACACGATGAGGACATTGAAGAACCTCGCCCTCTTCGCGGCCGCCTGCATGCTCGCCCTGTCGGCGTGCGGCGACGACGAGGAGAAGAAGGACCCTCCGAAGGTAGAAATCTGCAACAACTCTGTTGACGACGACGGCGACGGCAAGGCCGACTGCGAAGATAGCGATTGCAGCAACGACGCGGCCTGCAAGGTGAAGGCTGAGATCTGCGACAACGCCGCCGACGACGACGGTGACGGCAAGGTCGACTGCGACGACAGCGACTGCGCGTCCACCGCCAATTGCCAGCCGAAGGTCGAGATCTGCAACAACGGCACTGACGACGACGACGACGGCAAGGTCGACTGCGACGACAGCGACTGTGCGAACGCCGCCAACTGCAAGACGACCGCCGAGGTCTGCGACAACAACATCGACGACGACAGCGATGGCGATGTCGACTGCGACGACAGCGACTGCGCGGACGCCGCCAACTGCCAGGCGAAGGTCGAGATCTGCGACAACAACATCGACGACGACGACGACGGTAAGGCCGACTGCGAAGACAGCGACTGCGCCGCCGAGACCCACTGCCAGGCGCCCCAGTGCCAGGACGGCGAGACCGAGTGCGGCGAGGACTGCTGCGGCGGCGGCGAGACCTGCCAGGACAGCGTCTGCGTCGGCGAGATCGTCGGCGACTGCACGCTCGCGTCCTCCTACGGCGCGCTCACCGTGAGCGGCCCGATCGACATCGGCGAGGGCGGCTCCTACATGGCCATGCAGAGCGAGCTTCCCTCGGCCGACGGCACCGTCGACCTCCTCTCGCTCGAGCTCTACCCGGGCTTTGGCTCCATGACGAACGGCATCCTCCCGGGCACCTACACCATCGAGGGCGACGACCTCAACTACGGCACCTGCGGCATCTGCGTGCGCCTGATTGGCAACCTCACCGCGACCAGCGCCGATGCGGAGTACTACATCACCGGCGGCACGGTGGTCATCGACCAGGTCGAGGGCGAGTTCCAGGCGACGCTCACCGACGCCACCTTCGTCGAAGTGACGATTGACGGCGGCACCTACATGTCGACCCCGGTTCCCGGCGGCTGCACCTCGGCCATCGATTCGGTCGCTTTCATCGGAACCATCCCGGCCGCCTGCGATCCGCTCGCTCCGGTCTGTGCGGAAGGCGAAGGCTGCTACTTCGACGGCGCGGGCTTCACCTGCGCCCCCGCCGGCACGGTTGAGGCCGGCCAGCCCTGCACCTCGACCGGCCAGTGCGTTCCGGGCGCCGAGTGCTTCAACCCGGGCGTCTGCCTCGCCTTGTGCGATCCGGCTGCCACGCCGAGCACCTGCACGGCCCCTCTGTCCTGCAACGACCTCGGCGATGGTCTCGGCAACTGCCTCCCGCCGCCCGAGGATTGCTCGACCCCCGGCGACGAGGACCTCGACGGCCTGTCCGACTGCGACGATCCCGACTGCACGGGCGAGGCCGCCTGCCTGGCCATCGTCTGCCAGAACGCCACCGCGCTGAGCGGCCTGACCGCCTCGGGCGATACCTCCACCGGCACCGCGGCCTTCCCGCGCGGCTCCTGCCGCGCCGCCTCGGGCAAGGAGCTCCTCTACACCGTCAGCGTCGGCAACGCCGGCGAGGTTGGCCAGCTCCGCATCACCGTCGATTCCGACTTCGACGCGGTCGTCTACGCGCAGGCGACCTGCGGCGACAGCGACACCGAGCTCGCCTGCACGGACGATGAGATCCGTGATCCCGAAGTCCTGGTCATCGACGACTACCAGGGCGGCACCGAGTTCACCTTGATCGTCGACGGCTATGGCAGCGGCACCCAGGGTGCGTTCACCATCTCGATCGAGTACCTCGTCCCCGAGTGCGGCAACGGCATCATCGAGCCGGGCGAGACCTGCGAGGACGACGACGGCGCAACGCCTGAGGCCGGCGACGGCTGCAGCGAGACCTGCCAGGTCGAGCAGGGCTATGTCTGCTCCGAGGTCGGCGTGGCTTGTCGCCAGATCATCTGCGGCGACAGCATCAAGGACGAGGGCGAGGCCTGCGACGACGGTAACGGCGATGCCGGCGACGGCTGCAGCGATACCTGCCAGGTCGAGACCGGCTACGTCTGCCCGAACGTCGGCGCAGCCTGCCGCGAGATCGTCTGCGGCGACGGCTTCCAGGACGAGGGCGAGGCCTGCGACGACAGCAACACCGACGACGGCGACGGCTGCAGCAGCACCTGCCAGATCGAGTTGACTGAGGTCGAGCCAAACGACGACACCGCTACCGCCAACGCCTACTCTGACCCGTTCACCGCGCAGATCACCGCTAACGATGTCGATTACATCTCCATCGAGCTGACCGAGGCGAGAGCGCTCATCATCGAAGTGCAGGATCTTGGCGACGGCGCTTGCGCTGCCGGTGATCTCGACTCCAGGCTCGAGCTGTTCGACTCGACCGGCACGAGCATCGCCTCGAACGACGATATCGACCTCTGGGGCGGCAACTGGTGCTCGCTCATCGATCTCCCGTCGGTCCCCGCCGGGACCTACTACGTGAAGGTTGATTCCTGGAGTGCGACAGCAACGTTCCTCTACCGCCTGGTCATCACCGCCAGTGAGCCCGAGGCCTGCGGGTTCGACGCGGACCTCGGCACGGTAACCCCGCTCGAAAGCAGTGCGCTCACCGATGGCAGCTGGGTGGTTGGCGAGTACGTCTTGAACAGCGACTCGGACGAGCTGATGATCGAGATGTACCCCGGCGACGGCGTCTTCGCCTCGGGTCTGGCCACCGGCACCTTCACCCTCGCCGGCGACGACCTCCAGTACCGCACTTGCGGCTTGTGCGTGCGCCTGCGTGACCGCCGTGGCACTTACTACATGGCCACCGGCGGCGAGGTGACGCTCAGCTCGATCAGCGGCAACCTGACCGGCTCGCTCTCGAACGTCACCTTCGAGGAGGTGACCATCGCCCAGGATTACACCTCCACGCCTGTGGTCGATGGCTGCCAGAGCGTGCTCACCAGCATGGCGTTCGACGATGTGATCGAAGACTACTAGCTACCTACAATTCGGTAGGCTTCAAAGTGCCGCCCCGGTCGAAAGGCCGGGGCGGCGTTCGTTTGAGGCTTCGAGCTATCGCGCGGTGCTTGCCGAAATGCTCTCACTCATCGGTCGGCCCGTGCCTGGGACGTGTCCCATGACTTTGAGACACAGAGCAGGTGGATTTACTAAGCAGCGCTCTCCTTCTCGGAAGAGTGTTCCTTGGGCGGGGATCTAGGCGGCGGCAGGCAAGGCGGGAGGCATAGGCGGGCGTTCGACGAAGCGCTCCTAACTAACAGCTCCCCCTGTTAGTTCAAGGCCACAGCCGGCCAACGGGCCGGTCTCTCGCTCGGGGTGGGCGTGGTAGGCGGCGGCGAGGATGCGGTGGCGCTCGGCCTGAGGGGCTTCTGCGCGGCCGTAGTGGAGGCCTCCGGGGTCATCAGTGCGATGCCGAAGTGCGGATGCTCGGTGTCGTACCAAAGTAGGAGCGACAGAAGGCGCGCGCGTCCACGATGCTGCCGAAGCGCAGGGGGAAGCCCGGCCGGTGCTTGAGGGTGCGCAAGTGGCTTTCGGAAGGGGTTGTCGCCGAAGACATGAAGGCGGCTGTGTGTCGTGGTGACGCCGAGATCCGAGAAAAGTGGCGCGACGGTATTCGACTTCATCGAGGAGCCGCGATCGACCGTGGATGGCGAACTGACCAAGGCTCGATGCCCTGCTTGGCGGCAGGTTTGGGCGACGGGGCGGACTCGCTATCGGCGACCATCCAGCCACCTCCGTAGCGGCTGAAGACATCGAGGATCACGTAAAGGTAGAAATACGTCCACTTGGCCGGACCAAGCAGCCTGGTGATGTCCCAGCTCCAGACTTGGTTGGGGGTCTCGGCGGGCGCCTTGTCGACGAGGCGCTTGCTGTGAAGGGTGTCGAGGACGTCCTGGCGTTCCACGGCGCTCCTAGCCAACAGCTCGATCTGCGCGAGGTCACAGGTGGCAGAACGAGCGACGAAGAGCCCGAGATGACCCCACGGGCCCTCGACTTCGGCCTCGCAAGCTCGGCCTACGCTCGGGCTGACCGGTGTTGGTTCAAGGTCACAGCCGGCCAAGGACCCGGTGACAAGCTCAGGGCTCGCGGCGGCGAGGGCCCTGGGCTCAAGGGGGCTTTGGCAGGAGTTGGCTGAGGTAGTACGAGGCGCGGGGCAACAACTGCGAGACGGTTTCTTGGACGTCGATGATCGGCTCCGCCTTGCGGAGGCGCTCCTCGAGCCGCCGCTTGTCGCTCTCGAGCTCGGCGACCCTCACAGCGAGGGCATCGACTTCCTCCGCCTTCGGGCCGCGCTTCTTGGCCGAGAGCCCTGCGAGCGCCCCAGCGTCGCCAGCCAGCGCCAGTCAACAAGGTGCGAGGAGTAGAGCCCCTCGCGGCGCAACAGCTCCCCGATCTGTCCGGGCTCGGAGCAACGCGTCGGCCTCGTCGAGAATCCGCTTCTTGTACTCGGCGGTGAAGGTGCGTCGCCTGGGGCGGTCGGCGAGGACCTCGGGGTCGGGCGGCGCGCTCCACGATGGTTTCTTCGGGCTGGGTCTTCTTGGTGGGCATGCGTCGTTTCGCCCCGCCCTCGTCCAACAGAAATTGCGAGTGGCGTCGGTGCCTCACGCACATTGGCACAGAGGGGGACCGGCTTTGCCACCCAGCTCTTCGCAATTCGTCGCGAATCGCCGCGCGCGGCGCTTTCGCCTTGAGCGGTTCCTAGCGGTGAATGAAGCGCCGGCGGGTACGCACCCCGTCGGAGAGCAACAGCTCGACCGAACGCGCCGGAACACCGATGACGACTTGCGGACCGTCGGAGATGGCGATGACCTGGCCGGTCGAGGCGTCTCGCGCGAGGATCCCGGGCACTTCGCCGTGATTCCAGCGGACGCGAAGGCCGACGGCGATCTCCTCGACCTCGGGCTCGGCCTCCGAAATGGTCCCCGAAACCCTGCGCGCGACAACCACGCGCCCGTCGGCATCGCGAACGATGAGCTCGCTCAGGACAGAGGCCAGCCTGTCGCCAAGCGGCACCGAGAACGCGAAGTGCGACTCGTCGAGATGAGCGACGCGCGCGGCGGCAAAGCCCTGGGCAAAGAGTAGCCCGCCGTTCGCGTCGAGCCCCTCGACTCGCCATTCGCCCTTCTCCGGAGGCGAGGGCGGCGCCACCAGATGGAAGGCAGGCTCGAGCCGCGCTCCCGACTCGCCAATCACGCCGCGCACGAGCAGGACCGGCTCCGGGGCCGCGCGCTCGGTCGAATAGGGACGCGTCAGTCGGTAGTTGAGGATGCCCATGTACGTGTAGTCGCTCGTCCAGACCGGATCGCAGTAGCTCATGAAGTCCTTGTGGCCGGCGGGCGATTTGTAGCTGTTGCTGAGCCGGTCCCAGCCCCACACGCCGATAGAGCCGCCGGAGTATTCCGGGCCGCTGGGGTATCCGGGATCTGCATCGAGCACTCCACAGGGCGCGTGCTCACGGCCCCAGTTGTGGCCGACCTCGTGCGCGAGCGAGTCGGCGCGATTTGCCCCATCCCACACCACCGCCGCAGGCCGGCCGACGAAACCAAGGCCTGCAACGCCGCCGCTGTACCCGGGGCTCACGACGGCGACGTAGTGCCGGCTGCTTCCCTCCGCGGTGCGCAGGCTGTCCACTTGGTAGAGCAGCGTGTCCCAGCCAGCGCCGTTCGAGGCGAGCATCCCGTTGTAGGCGACCGGCGCGTGCACCTCCACGCTGTAGCCGACCACCGGCTCGTAGCGGCGCGCCTGTTCCAGCCACGCGTGGGCATTTCCTCCGTTCACGTCTCCCGTGCGGCCGTTGTAGACGATAGGCACCAGCGTCACCGGCCAGTCGGGGACGGTCTTGACGTCGACCGCCAGCATCCCGGTCGCGGGGAAGCGGTTGTTACGCTCGTTGGTCTCGTGGTGTTGCTGCCCCGGGTCGATCTCGAAGTAGACCTCCAGGCCCGGCTCTATCCAGTCGGCCGGGAGCATGCCGTTGTAGCTGTTGGACCCGGCGTCGTCCGGCACCGAAAGCGGCACGTTCCACGGCCCGGTCAGGTCCTGCGATCCGAGGCTGGTGCCGTTGCGCAGCGCGTGGACGCGCACGGTGACGTTGCTCGTCCCGCTCTCGTTGGCGACCACAAAGGCTCGCGCTACGGCCGGCAAGCCGGCGAGGAGGCTGACGGTGCCCTCGGGGTTCTGCGTGGCCTGCGCGAGATAGGCGCGCTCGAAGCGCAGGTCGAGCGTCGCCGTGCAGTCGAGCTGCACGGGAACCGAGATCTGCGGCTCATCGGGGTCGTTCGACTGGATCGTCACTTGGGCGTTGTGGACGCCTCCGCTGGTCGGGCAGGTCAGCGTGAGATCGATCGCCTGCCAACCGGCGGGCTCGACCGTGCCGGAGATCGGCGCGGCGGCCATCCACGCGGCGCCCGGGCTCACCTGGAAGGTGAGGTCCGCCTCGCCGTCGTTGGGGAAATGCACCTGGGCGGTCGTCGAGTCGCCGGGCGCGGCGCCAACCTGGATGGACGATGGATACGGCGCCCCGATGTCGGGAACGGGGACTGGTCTGCAGGTGAGCGAGACCGGCACGCTGACAGTCGCCTCATCGGGATCATTGGTGGCTATCGACAGCGTCGTCGACAGCGTCGTGACCGTCGAGCCGCACGCTCCGGTCACGCCGAGAGTCGCGCTCGCCGTGGGCGCGAGGCTGCCGGACGTGGGCGGCTGGACCGTCAGCCACGCCGCGCCGGCCGAGACCGTGTAGTCGAGCGGAAGGTTGCCCACGTTCTCGAAGCTGAGCGTCGCGGAAGCCGTCTGCCCGATGATCGCGGTCATTGAGATCGACGTCGGCGTCGGCGTGCCGATGTCTGGCGCGGGCGCGTAGGTGCACTCGAGGCTGACCGGGACCGCGACCGCCGGCTCGTCCGGGTCGTTCGACGCGATCGTCAGATCGGCGTGCCGCGTCGCCGGCGAGCTGCCGCAGGTGGCGACGACGGTCAGAGTGACCGACGCGCCTGCCGCCACCGTTCCCGAGCCCGGGGTCGCGCTTAGCCAGCCCGCGCCGCTGACGGTGAAGGAGAGCGGCCCGTCGCCTTGGTTGTCGAAGCTGACCTGCGCGGTCGCCGACTCGCCGGTGTAGGCCGCCAGCGACAGCGCCGAGGGCGCGGGCGCGCCGATGTCCGGGATGCGCACCTCGATGGTTGTCTTCGCTGAGACCTGGCCCGCGGCGTTCTTCGCGGTCAGCGTGTACTCGGTCATGGTGGTCGGGGTCACCTCCAAGCTCTGCTGGCCGCTCACGTCGATGCTACGCGGCGAAACCGTGAGCGTCATCGGCGCGCTTCCAGTCACCTCCCAGCTCAAGGTCGTCGAGGAGCCGAGGTCGATGGCCGCGGCCGAAGGCTCGAACGAGACGATGCTCGGGGCGACCGGTATGCACGTCAGCTCGATAGCCACCGGCTTTTCGGCCTCGTCGGGGTCGTCGCTCACCACGGTGACCGTCCCCGAGCGGACGCCGGCGCTCTCGCAGGTCGCGGAGAGCCGTACCGTCGCGCGCTCGCCGGCGGCCAGCGTGCCCGCTTCGCCGGAAACGACCTGCAGCCAGCCGAGCTGCTCGGTCACGGTGAAGGCGAGCGGCGCCCTTCCTTCGTTGGTGAAGGTGAAGGTTCCTTCGACGCTCTCGCCGTCGTTAGTATCGAGCACCAGCGGATTCGGAGCGGGCTCGGACACGTCCGGCACCGGCTCGTCGCTGCACTCGAGCTTGATCGGCACCTCGACGCTCGGCTCATCCGCGTCGTTCGTCTCGATGATCACCTGGCCGGAGAACGAGCCGGCGCTGTCGCACCGCCCGGTCACCTCGAGCGTCGCCTTGCGCCCGGGCAACACGTTGCCCGAGACCGGTGCGCGCACGATGAGCCAGTCGATCTCGCTGCGCGCGTTGTACGAGAGCGTCCCGGTGCCGACGTTGGGGATGCTCAGCCGCCCGGTGGCCACCGTGCCGACCGACGCGGTCAGCACGAGCGGGCGCGGGGTCACCTCGGCGATCTCGGGCTGCGGCTCGCGGGTGCAGAACTGCGTCACCGGGACCTGGTAGGGCTTGGAGCCGGTGGCGGTGGCCACTTGGAGTGAAGACTCCCGGGTTCCCTCCTCTTCGCACGTGCCAGCGATCTCGACGCGCACGCTCTCGCCGGGGCCAATCGACCCGGAAGCGCCCGATTCGATCTTGAGCCACGACGCGCCAGCGCTCGCCGAGTACTCGATGGCGCCTCCGGTCAGGTTCCGGATCTGCAGCTCGGCCTGTGCGGCATCGCCGACGAGGGCGGCCATCTCGACCCTCGTCGGCAGGAAGCCGAGGTCGGGCGGCACCTCCGCGGCGTAGAGCGCCTGCACCGTGGTGAGCTTGCCCAGCTCGACCTTCGCGCTCAGGCTCGGCTCGACCGGATGGAAGACCTGCCCGTCGGCCGCCTTCACCATCATCACCGTGAGCTTGTAGTCGCCCGCCTCGAGCGGCTCGAGCGTCTGGGTCTCGGTCACCGTGGTCCGGTAGTGGGCCGGGCCTTCCACGAAGATCGATGCGGGCACGCCCTGGGGCAGACCGCCGACGACCACTTCGAGCCGGCCGGGCCCGATGGGGTCTTCGCTGCAGGCAGCGAGCGCGAGCGCCGCGAGGCAGAAGGCCAACGCTCGCAGGGGCGGGCGAGCCGATTCGGGACGAGGGTTTCGGGCGGCTCTGGTCATCGTCAGTACCTCTTGGTCATCCGCGATCGAGGAGCGATGGTGCCGGTCGGTCGGCTTCGATGCAACGGCGGCGGTTGGCCGACACAGTCGGACATCCGTCCCGGTGGTCGCCGCCCGACGCAGGGGCTCAGACCGTCCGCGCGAAGGAAGGCATCCGGGCGAGCCGCTCGCCTGGCGGGTGGTCAGCAACACCGCCGGTCAGAGGCACAGCACACCTTCTTCGGCAAACGCCGCTGCTCGCAGCGCGGGAGCGACCCGCCGACCGGGTCAGGGCCTGGCGATGCTTCGCCGCTCGCTCTTCTGCGACTTGAGCTTCTCCACCTTCTCTTGCGCCATCTTGAGCCTGCGCTGACCTTCGGGGCTTTCCGCCCGAATGGCGGGCATTCCTTTCGCCTTGACCCCCGAGCCATCCGGGAAAGCCCACTTCCGCTCGGGCTGCTCGCCGGGGAGGAAGAGCTGTCTCTTCAGGCTGGACTCGTCAGCGTTCTTGGGCATCCGGAGGCCGCCATTGGGGCCTAACCGCTTTCTAGGGTTGGGCGGGCCAGGCAGACTCCTCTGCAGCCCGATGACCGGCGGCCGCTCGATGGGCGGCGCTGCGACGGCCTGCAGGGGCTCCAGTGATACCGGCGAGCCGGCGTCCGCCGGCTCGCCGCTCTTCGCCTCCTCGCCCGCGGAAAGCAGCGCCTGCACCGGCGGCCTGTCAGACTGCGGCGCAACCTTGGTCTCTACGACCGCCGACGGCTCCTTCTCGAGCGGGATCGGGGCGGCTGGGCGGCCGACGGCGCCGATTGCGACCGCTATCCCCGCGACAACCGCGAGCCCGGCCGCCGCGCCGACGTAGGCCATCAGGTTCGAGCGATGCTCGAGCAGCGCGAGGGCGGCCGCTGCGTCGGGCGGCCGCTGCCCCGGCTTCTCGGCGAGCAGCGCGCGTATCAGCCTGCGCAACCCGGCCGGCGCCTCCCGCGGCAGCGCGCGCTCGCCGGGGGCTGATCCGGTGAGCGCCTCGTGGAGCACGACGCCGAGCGAGTAGAGGTCCGACTGCGGGCTCGACTTGCCCGAACGCTGCTCGGGCGCCATGTAGCGCAGCGACCCGAGCACCGCGGCCGACTCGGTCAGGGTCGTCGAACCGTCGCAGCGGGCGATGCCGAAGTCGCACAGCTTCGGCCCGGTCGGCGCGAGCAGGATGTTGCCCGGCTTGATGTCCCGGTGGACGAAGCCCTTGGCGTGGACCGCGGCGAGCGTGTGCAGCAGGCTGCGGCCGAGCTCGACGACCTCGGCCGCCGTCATCGGCCCCTGCTCGAGCCGCGAGCGCAGATCCGGGCCGTCGATCCGCTCCATCGCGTACCAGCAAAAGCCCCTATCCTCTCCCTCGGCGAGGACCCGGACGGTGCCCGGGTGAGCGAGCGCACGCAACGCCGCCGCTTCGCGCGCGAAGCGCTTCCTCAGAGCGGGATCGGCCGCGAGCATGGCCCCGAGCACCTTCACCGCGCAGCGCTTCTGACCGGGCAGGACGCTCTCGGTCTCGGCCTCGTAGACGATGCCCATTCCGCCCGAGGCGAGCCGCTTCACGAGCCGGTAGTTGCCGAGCGTCTCCCCGGTCAGATCGACGTCGGGCCACAGCCGCGCCGTGCCGGGCGAGGTGTCGAGTCGGGTCAGGTCGATTGGGATGCCGCACTGGGTGCAGGGCACCACCGCGTCAGCGGCGGCGTGCGGCAGCGGGGTCCGGCAGGCGGGGCAGAGGAAGTTCATTCGAAGAGATCGATTCGGTATTCCTCGATCTTCCGATCGAGCGTGGGACGTGAGATGCCGAGCGCCTCGGCGGCCGCAGACTTCACTCCGCGCGCGCGCTTCAGGGCAAGCACTATCTGCTCTCGCTCGAGCGCATGCACGAGGTCGGCGAGCGCTCGGCCGGTCGCGGGAACACCGCTCGGGCACTCGACCGCGGTCACCTCCGCGGGCAGATCGCCGAGGCCGATGGGACCGGGCGCTTGCTTGAGCACCAGCGCCCGCTCGATGGCGTTGGCGAGCTGGCGCGCGTTGCCCGGCCATGCACAGGCGCGCAGCGCCTCGCGCGCCTGCGCGGTGAAGCCCTCGGCGCGCCGCCCGAGCTGCGCCGAGAGCCTGGCGAGGAAGCGCTCGGCGAGCGGCAGCACGTCCTCACGGCGCTCGCGCAGCGGCGGCAGCTCGATCTTCAGGACGTCGAGCCGCCAGTAGAGGTCCTCGCGAAACTCGCCGGCCTTCACCATCGCCGCCAGGTCGCGGTGCGTGGCGGCGATGACGCGCACGTCCACCGGGACGAGGCCCCGGCCGCCGACCCGGTGCACGACCCGCTCCTGCAGCACCCGCAGCAGCTTCACCTGCAGCGGCGCGGGCAGCTCGCCTATCTCGTCGAGGAAGAGCGTCCCGCCGTCGGCCTGCTCGAAGGCGCCCGCGCGCGTCGAGGACGCGCCGGTGAAGGCGCCCTTCTCGTAGCCGAACAGCTCCGACTCCGCGAGCTCGGCGGGGATGGCGCCGCAGTTGATCGCGACGAACGGCCCTCTCGCGCGCGGGCCGAGCGCGTGGATCGCGCGGGCGATCACCTCTTTGCCAGTTCCCGTCTCGCCGCGCACGAGCACCGTCGAAGGCACCTGCGCCGCTGCCGCCGCGACGCGCATCGCCTCGCGCATCGCCGGGCTCTCGGCGACCGGAGGCTCGAAGCTCGAAGCCACCGCCTCTCGCGGGCTGGAGACGAGCGCCGCCCCGGCCGCGGCCGCGAGCGCACCGGCGAGCGCTATCTCGCTCTCATCGAACGGACGGGCACGGGCGAGGCAGACCGCGGCGACGGCCAGGCCGCCCGAGAAGACCGGCGCACAGAGCACCTCGCAGTCGCGCCGCAGCACCCGCGTCGTCCGGGCGTCGATCTCGGCCCTCACCTGCGACTCGGCCATCGCCAGCGGCCGGCCCTGGCGCAGCGCGAGCTCGACGAGCGGCCGGCTCACCGACAGGTGCGCGCCGGAGGGCCGAGCGAGCAGCGGCTTGGGCGAGCCACCAGGGCCGAGCGCCACGACCGCGAGCGCCGCGGGATCGAGCGCGCGGGTCAGCGCGTCGCCAAGCAAGCGCGCGCCCTCCTCCGCCGAGCCGGCCATCGCCGCGCGCAGCGCGAGCTCTCCGGCCTGCGCGAGCTCGGACCGACCCGCCGACGCCGAGCGCGCGTCTGCGGCCGGGCGCGAGGTGAAGACGAGCGTCGACTCGCCGTCGCGCGCGCGCATCGCCTCGAAGTCCGGCTCATAGACGAGCACCGTCTCGCCGACCGCTATCTGGTCGCCGGGGCGCAGCGTCTCGGGCCGCTCCAGCCTTTCGCCGTTGAGGTACGTGCCGTTGCGCGAACCCAGATCGCGCACGCCGTGGCCGCCCGCCGCCTCCTCGATGGCGCAGTGCTCGCGCGAGACCTTGTCGTCGAGGAGGTGGAGGTCGGCGTCGAGTGAGCGCCCGATGACGAGCCGCCGCTCGATGTCCCGAACGACGCCCCGGCGCGGGCCGAAGAGCAAGACGAGCCTGGCCACGGACGGCATTCTACTTTTCCCTTCCCTCGTCCCAAAGCAGGCCTTGTGCGCTGCCGAACCCTTGGGCTCGAAGACCGCGCGCGCCTCCATTTCCGCGCCGAGCTCGCCGCTGCCTTTGACGAAGTCGTCGATAGCCTTGTGCTTCAGGCGCCTTGGCCTGTCTCCCGATGTTCAGCTTCTTCGCGCCCGAAAAGGTGCTGCCTGAGGCCGGATTCGGGCGTCCTGAGCGACGCCGCCCTCTGCAAGCAAGCGTTTCTGGAGGTCGGCGCCGCGCGCCGCGTCGGGAAACACGCGATTCTGGCCGGCGGCAGCGGCGCCGCGACCTGGAACCGAGCGCTTCTGGATTTCGGCGCGGCCCCGGATGTCGACCGCCGTGTCGGCGACCGCATGGGACCTGATTGCCGCCGAGGAGGACTTCGCCGCCGAGCAGGTTAGGCGGCCGCTTGTCCTTGTTGCCGACGCGCAGCGCGGACTCCTTTCGCTGCCGCTGGTCGACCTCGGCGACCGAGATCCCCTACGCGGTCTGGGCCTCCTCGAGGATGGTCCGGTCCTCTGACGGCGTGCCTTGCGCGTGTCGAGCGGCCCCTTGCTCGACGACCTCTCTCGCGGCCGCCCCCTGAACGCTTGGGGCCACCCGGGCCATGAGGCCCTGTGCCCGACCGTAGGGCTCTCGCGCCTCAGCTTGGCCGTCGTGGGCAGGCGAACGCTCTTATGCGGGCAAACTGCCCGTCACCCGAAGTCTGCTCTAGGTGGCTGGTGTTTTTCTGTAGACGATGCGGGCGGCATCTGAAAGATGCCGCCCCATGAGTCTTGGCCGTACGCCTGCTGGTGCTGACCTGTTTCGGAATCCGGCGCGATTCTGTGCGAGCAACCCGGCCGAAGGTCGAACGGAAGCTCGGCCACATGATGTTCCGGCGCCATGGAGGGCGCCGAGCACGGGTTCGAGGCCTCGAGCGCGTTGGCCAAGACTTCTCGATACTCGCTGCGGCCA
>JBMNNX010000234.1:0-10596 GCA_050942745.1 Myxococcales bacterium | reverse complement strand
ATTCGCCGACCTCTTCCAGAAGGTAGGGCGCGATTGTGTCCCGCCACGGATCGTGGCGACGGTGATGGTGCTTCAACGACTGGAGGGGCTGTCGGATCGAGAAGCGGTCGACCGCTTTGCTTTCGACCTTCGGTGGAAATACGTACATGCCGGGCACGTCGGTCCAGATCTCACAGCGCACCGCCTGCAGGCGCGCGGCGAGGCAGGTCGCCGAGATGTCCGAGCCGTCGCGGCCGAGCAATACCGTGTCGCCTTGGGCGTCGCGGGCGATGAAGCCTTGAGTGACGAGCACCTCCGCCCCAAGCGCTGAGAGCCGCCGCTGCAGCTCGGCGTCGGGATCGAAGCCGCAGGACGCCGCCACGTAGCGTCGCTGCGCGCTCGACCGAGGGTCGTCGCTCGAGACGAGGCAGTCGCGGGCGTCGAGCCAGGCGGCCGGCTGCCCCTGCGAAACGAGGAAGGCCGCTCCGAGACGGCTGGACATCAACTCGCCCAAGGCGAGCCCGCGCGCGCGGACCCTCGGGCTTACCTCGCGCACGAGCGCGACCCCGGAGGCGAGCCGAGAGAGCTCGCGCAGCTCCCCGTCGAGCGCCGAGGCGCCGACGCCGAGCGCCTCCGCGAGCGCCTGGTGCCGGGCGCGGATGGCCTCGAGCACCGGCGCCGAGTCCCCGGAGATCGCTCCATCGAGCAGGCGCTCGAGCTCGTTGGTCACCCCGGCGATGGCCGAGCAGACGACCAGCGGCCGAAGCCCTTCGCGTCGCCGCTCGGCGACCACGCGAGCGATCGTGCGCCAGCTCTCCAGGCTCGAGACGCTGGTGCCCCTAAACTTCACGACAATCCGGGTGATTCGGGCATTTCGGACATCCCGGCTTTCCTCTATCGCCACGGCGGCGCGAGGCTCCGCCTCGGGCGCGCCTATAACCGCGACCTGCCGGCAATCCAACCCTTGGGCCTCACAGCTTGCAGAGCCCCCAATGCGTCGTCAGCTTGCGCATCAGGCTGGCCCGGAAACCAGCGTTCGGCATGCCGCAAGGCGACCGATATCGCCGCCACTCGGGGATCCGGTCCAACGGGCCACCGTCGGAAACCCGGTCCCGGCTCCTCGAGACCAAACGCCGGCTCCTTACAGACTGCGCGCTGGCTGCTCGAGACCCGACGCCGACTGCCCGGCGATAGGAGCGCCGGCTCTCGGGACCGAACACCGGCTCGTGTCGAACGGACGCTGCCGTCTCCGAGCGAAGCCGACTCGATCACGACCGCCCAGGCTTGGCGACCGCGCGGCCTGCCCAAAGCCGGCCAGGCGCCAAGGCTGGTGCGGCGATTTGTCGCGCGGCCCACGAAACGGATAGGTTTTCGGGCGCGTTTGCCGTCGCCCCCCGGGCGTCTACCCCCAGAGCACTGGAGCTACCATGCGCCTTCTTCGCTACGCCCTCCCGATAGCCCTCACCGCCGCGCTCCTTGCCTGCGGAGAGGAAGAGGAGGTCAACGAGCCCGGCCACACCATCGCCAGCACCCCGCTCGCCGGGAAGATCCACGGGAAGCCCTGGACCTTCGTCGCCGGCGCGACCAGCAACTTCCTCTCCGACGATGAAGGGCTCTTCACCAAGCTCTATCCCGCGGAGTTGAGCTGCCAGCACTTCCACGGCGGCGACGCGACCGAGTTCATCCTCCTCCAGGTGCCCGGACAGCCCGGCCGCTACCCCCTGAGCCTCGCGCGCAACGTCACCCTCGTCACCGAGAAGGCCGCCGGCGAGACCCTGAACATGGTCGCGATCTCGGGCGTGCTCGAGGTCAGCGAGGTGACCGATACCGGCTTGAAGGGGGGCCTCTACGCGAGAATAGACGCCGACTACGAGGTGGACGGGCAGTTCAGCGCCTCCATCTGCGAGTAGATTCGGAGGGCGGGCCCCGCCCCGCCCGTCCGCCTGGTCTCTCCCAGACCGAGACCGAGCGCTCGGGGGCTGGAACCACCGCGTGAAACGAAAGCTCTTCCTCGTCGGCATCGCCTTCACTGCCGTGGAGCTGGGCACCGACGCCCTGCTCCTGTTCCTGCTCTTCTCCCTGACGCGCAGCGAGGCCATCGCCGCGGCCATCTCCCTCGGCCCGGCGCTCGGCGTCTCCACCCTCTACTGGCTCTACTTTTTCAACCGCTGGCTCGCCGGCATCGACGGCGAGGACGACGAGGCGGCCCGCGAGGCCATCGTGCGCTTCCCGCGCCGGGCCCTGCTGTATCGGACCATCGCCGTCGGCGCGCTCGGAATGCTGCTCGCCCCCACGCTTGCGGGCGTCGCCGGGCTCGGCATCGGCGCGGCGGGCATCATCAGCGGCACCATCACCTGCGTCGGCTTCGCCTCGAACGTCGTGCGCAGCTACTTCTACCGCCGCGTCCTGCAGCGGCGCGCCGACGCGCTGTTCGCCGACGCGCCGCTGCGCTACCTCGCCCGCTGCCTGCGCGAGCGGCTCTTCGTCTCCACCAACATCGTCGGCGTCGGGGGCGTCGTCGTCGCCGCCCTCTACGTGCGCTACATCGTCGGTATCCCGGCCGCCGAGTTCGGTGAAGCGCTCGCGTTCGCCCCCGCGCTGCTGCTCATCACCCTCGGCGCAATGAGCTGGGACACCTGGCGCACGAGCGCTCCCCTGCTCTCCTTCCTCGTCCCCGACCGCCATCAGACTCGGACCCCGGCGCCTATCGCGCTGCGCATCGCCAGCGGCGCTCCCTACCGGCTCGCGGTAAGCGGCGTGCTCGGCTGGTCGGCCGGCGGCGCCGCCGCCGCGCTCTACCAGTACTCGCGCGGCGGCCTGCCAGGCCAGGCGCTGCAGATCTTCGCCGGCACCGTCGCCGCGGGCGTGGGTGCCATCGCCTTCCAGGTCGCCTGGCAGCGGCGCATCTTGCTGCCGGCCCGCGAGGCCGCCGCGCAGGCGATCGTCGCCGGCGAGGGCGCGTTCCAGCGCTCGCGCCTGTCGCTGCGGGTCAAGCTCGTCGCCGCCTTCGTCACCCTGCTCGCCTTCAGCGGCACCTTCGCCATGCTGAGCGCGCTCGCCGAGCACGAGCGGTTCGTCGCCGCCTCGGCCAGCGCCGAGGCGCTCGCGCGCTGCGAGGCGATAGCAAAGGGGCACGCCGCCGAGCTTGCCGCGGTGGCCGACTTCCCGGACTTGCAGGCGCTCGCTCAGGATCTCTCCAAGACGCAGCCGGTGGTCGCCGTCCGCGAAGGCCGCGTCGTCGGCCCGGGTGAGCTCGATCTGCCGGCGGCGATGCTCGACGCGCTCGAAGAGGGGCGGGTCGCCTTCGGCGCGCTGAGCAGCGCGCAGGCGAGCGCCGCCTTCCACCCGGTGCGCCCCGGCCTCGCGCTCGGCGTAGTCAAGCCCTGGAAGGCGCCTGGAGGCAGCGGCCACCTCGCCCCGCTGCTGTTCGTCTTCATCGTCCTCACCCTCGCCTCGGCGGCGCTCGCGCTCGTCGCCGTCCAGGAGATCGTCGCCCCGCTGCACAACCTCGCCCTCGGCGCGCGGCGCATCGGCCGCGGCGACCTCGCCCGGCCGATCCCCGCCCCTGACTCCGACGAGCTCGGCGAGCTCGCCGCGGCCATCGAGTACGCGCGGCGCGAGCTCGCCGAGAAGATCCGCTCGGTCGAAGAGCTCAACCTCTCGCTCGAGCAGCGCGTGCGCGAGCGCACCGCGGAGCTCGAGAAGGCCAACGACGAGCTCGCCGCGGCGATGTCGGCGCTGCAGGACGCGCGCGAGGAGATCGTCCACGCCGAGAAGCTCGCCTCGCTCGGCCGCCTGGTCGCCGGCATCGCCCACGAGATCAACAACCCGCTCAACTTCGTCCAGAACGCCCTGCCGCCGCTGCGCCGCTCCATCGAGAGCCTGGCGGCCATCGTCCGGCTCGTCCCGCCGCCCGAGGGGAACCCGGCCGCGCTCGCCGACGGGGCGCGCGCCGCGAGCGAGCTCAAGCGCCGGGTAGACGTCGAGCGCGAGCTCGAGGACCTCGAGGACATGCTCCGGGTGATGAGCAACGGCGTCTCGCGCATGGGAGGCATCGTCCGAGCCCTGCGCGACTTCTCCCGCCAGTCGGCCGAAAGCCGGCCCGAGCCGGTCGAGATCGAGCGGCTCGTCGACGACGCGGCCGCGCTGCTGCGCCACGAGCTCAAGGGCCGCGTCGAGGTCGTCAAAGACCTTCAGAACAGCGGGCCCGTGCTGTGCGAGCCCGGTCCCATCACCCAGGTCTTCATGAATCTGCTCAAGAACGCCGCGCAGGCCATCGAGGGCCCCGGGGCCATCCGCGTCAGCAGCCGCGACGCGGAGAGCGGCGTCGAGATCAAGGTCGCCGACACAGGCAAAGGGATGGACGCCGAGACAATGAAGAAGATCTTCGAGCCGTTCTTCACCACCAAGCCGGTCGGCGAGGGCACCGGGCTGGGGCTGGCCATCGTGCACGGCATCATCAAGAAGCACGGCGGGCGGATAAGCGTCGCCAGCCAGCCCGGCCACGGGACCGAGCTCACGGTCTACCTGCCGGGAAGGGACGCGGCCGGCCCGAAGGCATGAGGCTTCGCGCGGTCGCGCCCCTCGGCTGCCCGTCCAACTCGCGGCGCGCGCTCGCCTCGGGCTACAGCTTCGACGAGCTGTCGTCGTCGGCCACGAACCGCGAGCGCAGCACTATCTTGCGCCCGACCATCTCGAGAAAGCCCCGGCGCTGGAACTCCGAGAGCGCGCGCGAGACCGTCTCCCGGGAGGTGCCGACCATCGAGGCGATCTCCTGCTGCGTGGGCCGCTGCCGGATGACGACCGCGCCGTCGATGCGCTCGCCCTCGTTCTCCGCCAGCTCGCGCAAGAAGCGCGCGACGCGCCCGTAGACGTCGAGCAGCGCGAGGTTGCCTATCACCGCGTCGGCGCGCCGCAGCCTGCGGCTCATCTCCGCCAGGATGTGCAGCGCGGTCCGCGGATACTGCTCGAGGTGCGCGGCGAAGGCCCTGCGCTCGAGCGTCAGCAGCGTGGAGTCCTCGACGGCGATCACGTTGGCGCTGCGCGGCTGGTTGTCGAGCAGCGACATCTCGCCGAAGAAATCGCCCGGCTTGAAGATCGAGAGGATGACCTCGCGACCCGAGCGGCCGTAGAGGACGACCTTCACCTTGCCCCGCGAGACCACGAACAGCGAGTCGCCGGGGTCCTCCTGACCGACGATCACGCTGTCCTTGGGATAGCGCCGCTCGGACACCAGGCGCGCGATGCTCACGAGGGCCGCTTCCTCGAGGTCAGCGAAGATCGAGACGCGCCTGAGCATCTCGCGCTGGTCCATGAACCCTCCGCAAGTGTTGTGCGGTCGATGCTAGGGGCGCGCCCTCTCAACGGTCAAGGCGCCGGGGGGCCCGAGCCTCGCCCCTCACGGCCGCCGGCGGCGGAGGAGAAGTCGTCCTGCCGGGCAATGCGCGCCGGTGTACAGAGCCGCTTGCATCGCCGCCGCCTTTTCGGCCCACTATGCCCCAGCCATCGCGACGCCGCCCCGAGGAGAGGCCCCAAGACTGAAGGAGCCACGGTTTGCAGACCCCGCTTGCCACCGCCCCCGCGGTTCCCGATCCCGCGCCGCGCAGCTCGCCCGCGCTGCCGCCGCTGCGGCCGATGACAATGGGCGAGATCCTCGACCGCGCGCTCGGGCTGTTCCGTTCGAACTTCCTGCGGCTGTTCACCGTGATGCTCGCCTTCCATGCGCCGATGTACGCGGTGCAGAAGGCCTTCCAGACCTTGATGCAGCAGAAGGCCCCGGCCCTCGCCCGCCCCGGCGCCTTCCGCGGCGTCCTGCCGGACGGCGAGCAGCTCGCTTGGTTCTTCGGCGGCGCGGCCGCCCTCGGCGTCGTCTCCCTGGCGCTCTATCAGCTCGCGGTCGCCGCCCTCGCGACCGGCGCCGCGCGCGGCTTTCTCGGCGAGCGCATCGAGCCGGGCCGCGCCCTGCGCGAAGCGTTCGCCCGCGCGCCCCAGGTCCTCGGCACCTTCCTGCTGCTCAGCCTCTGGACGAGCCTGCTGCTCGCGCTGTCGACCGCCCCAGGGGCCGGGCTCATCGCCGCGGGCTTCCTCGCCTTCGGGTCGCCCGGGGCCCGCATCGCCGCCACGGTCGTCGGCCTGCTCGCCGTCTTCGGCGCGCTGCTCGTCGTCGGCCTCTACCTGATGCTGCGCTACGCGCTCGTCACTGAGGTGGTGATGATCGAGAGGCTCTCCTTCGTGCGCGCCCTGCGCCGCAGCGCCCGGCTGATGGCCGGGCGGGTCGGGCCGACCTTCTTCGACAACTGCAAGGTGCGCGCGTCGATAGTCCTCGCGGTCACCTTCTTCATCTCCGTCTCGGTGGCTATCGTCGCCAGCCTGCCGTCCTACCTCGTCTACGCGGCCTTCGACGTCTCGCCGTTCAACCCCGAGAGCTTCGACCCCAGCCTCGTCCCGCTCTGGGCGATGCTGCCGGTCGAGGCGTTCGCGGTCTTCTGCCAGACCGCGGTGGCCCCGTACGGCCTGCTCGCGACCATCGTTTTCTACTTCGACGTGCGCATCAAACGCGAAGGCTTCGACCTCGAGTTCCTCGCCTCCCACGTCGCCCCGAACCCGAATCGGTGAACGCGCCTCTGCCACTGCTGCTCCTCGCGCTCGCGCTGCCGGCCGCAACCGCCAGGGCCGAGCCCGCGCTCGATCGCTGCGCCGAGCTCGCGGCGCGCGCCGACGAGGTCGCGAGCGGCGTCGGGTCGCGCCCGCTCTCCGAGGGCGTCGCCGAGGTCGAGTCGGTCCTCGAGGCGGCGTCCGTCCTCGGCGCCTACGAAGTGGACGGGGTCCGCTTGCGCCCGCGGTGGACCGAGCACGCGCGCGCCGAGCTCAAGGAGGCGACCGAGCCCGCCCGCGTCGCCGCGGTCGCCGAGCTCGCCGCCGATCGCCTGTACGAGACCTGCCGCCACCTCGCGACCCCGGCCCCGGCGGCCGGCGCGGCCGACAAGGCGAAGCTCCTCGAGATCCTCTCCCGCCCCGAGTACGAGCTACGGGGGCGCGACGAGGGCTTCCTGCTGCGCCTGCTCGAGCGCATCCGCACCTGGCTGCGCGACGTGCTGGCGACGAGCCGGCAGGTCCAGAGCGTCGCCCTCTCCGTGCGCACCCTCTTCCTCACGGCCGCCTGCCTGCTCGCCGCATGGCTCGCCCTCCGGCTCGCCCGGCTCACCTTGCGCCGGCGCGCCAGGGCGCGCGCGGTCGCGCTCGAGGGCCCCATCGTCCTCGACGACCCGAAGCGCTACGAGGCGCGCGCGGCGCAGGCGCTGTCGGGCGGCGACGGCCGCGAGGCCATCCGGCTGTGCCTGCTCGCGCTGCTCGCGACGCTCGAGCGCCTGCGGCTCGCCGCCCCCGGACGCGCGGCGACCAACCGCGAGGTCGCCCTCCACATCGCCGAGCGCGGCGGCTCGGCCGCGCTCTCCGAGGAGACGGGCGCGCTCGTCGACTGGTACGACCGCGCCTGGTACAGCCTGCGGCCGGTCAGCGAGGCCGAGGCCCGCGACTTCGCCGCGAAGGTGGCGACGCTTCGCGACAGAGCGAGCGCCGACGCGCGCGCGCGGGCGGAGGACGCATGAGCCGCGCCCGCCTGCTCATCCTCTACGCCGTCGCGCTCGCCCTCGTGGCGGGCAGCGCCATCGCCCTGCGCAGCAGCGAGACGCGCCGGCTCCAGTCGCCCATCCCCAGCATCGACAACCCGACCGCGCGGGGCGCCCAAGCGCTCTACACCTATCTCGTCGAGACCGGCCACGCGCCGGGCGTGCTGCGCGAGCCGTTCGGCCAGTTGCCGGCCGATGCCAAGATCATCGTCTCGCTCGCGCCCACCCGCCGCCTCGTCACGCCCGAGGAGTGGAAGTCGCTCCGGGCCTGGGTCGAGGCGGGCGGCACCTTCGTCTACGCCGTGCCCCGGCGCGTTCGCACCCAGTACATCGAGACCGAGCTGAAGTTGCGCTGGGAGACCGGTCCGCGCCCCGCGCCGCTGCTCGAGACCGAGGCGCTCGATCACGGCCTGCGCAAGCTGCTCGAGCGGCAGTCCGAGCCGCGCGACCCGACGGGCGCCGACGCGACACCGTGGCTGCCCGGAGGACCGCTCGCCGGAGTGCGCAGCCTGCGCGTTGCGGCCGACGACGGCCTGGAGACCGCGCTGGGCCCGGCCAAGGCGCTCGCGGGGGTGGACAAGACGGCCTTCGTCCTCGGCCTGCCGGTCGGCGAGGGCGAGATCGTGGTCCTCGCGGGCTCCGACCTCGCCGAGAACCGCAGGCTCGCCCTCGGCGACAACCTGCGCTTGTGGCTCAACCTCGCCGCGCGCGGGCGCCTCTACTTCGACGAGTTCCACCACACCGAGGAAGCGCCCGCCGGCAGGGGATTCCTGGCCGCGTTCGGCCCCGCGATGCTCCAGCTCCTCCTCTGCGCCGGAGTGCTCGCGCTCGCGGTGGGCAGGCGCCTGGGCGCGCCGCGGCCGCTCAGGGCCGCGCGCCGCCGCTCACAGGCCGAGTACCTCGAGCAGGTCGCCCACCTCTACGGCCGCGCGAGCGTCGACGGCGAGCTGTGCGGCGAGCTCTACCGCTCGCTGCGCCTCGCGCTGTTCGAGAAGCTCGCGATAAGCGCCTCGCTCGACGATCTCGAGGTCGCTCGGAGGTTGCGCGCGCGCGCCGGCATCCCCGAGCAGCGCTACCTGCAGCTCGTCCGGCGCGCCCGCACCGCGGAGCAGGCCGGCGCGACTCCCGACGAGCTCGCCGAGCTCTCGCGCGACTTCGCCCTGTTCGAGCGGGAGCTTCGGTAGGAGCGCGTGCCAATGCGCCCGGTCGCGGGGCCCGGCGCGTCGGCGGTAGGGGCGCCTGGCAATGCGCCCGGCCTCGCAGGCCCCGGCGATCGATGCCGAAATACCCGATCGCACTCTGGCCCGAGCTCGCCGCAGCCCACGCGGCGTTCGGACCTCCACCCGCCAATCGCGCGCCCGCCCTCTCGCTGACCGGGGCTTGAGGATCAGCGCATTCGAGCTCCTGCTCGTCCGTCCGCTTTGTCGCCGCGCGCGCCACCGCACCGCACTCTTGCTGTATGGCACCCGACCGCGGCGCGGCGATTTGCCGCGGCGCTCTGCTCGCGCTCGCCGCCATCGCGCTGGTCGCTCTGTTGCCCAGCGATTCACCGCGGCGCTTCTCCCCGAAGGCTCACCTCGCGCCCGCTCGCCCGCACGTATCCACCGCGAGTGGCCGTGCCGCTGGCAACTCCGGCGCCGGCTGGAAGATCCGCGCGCTCGGCATCGAGCTGCCCGTCCCTCCCAACTTCCGCCTCGAGACCGAGCCTCGCGACGCGAGCTGGCCCTTCGAGCTTCGCGGCCCGTTCATCGACTGGCCAAGCGCCTCGCCGGCAAGCGGCACCTGCGTCATCTCGCTCCGAGGGCCTTTTCTAGGAACCGCGGTCTCGGAGCATCGCCTGCTCGGTCCCGACGAGCGGCTCGTCAACCGCGGGCGCATCGCCGGGGTTGCCTGGACCGAGGCCCTCGCGCCCGATCGAGCCCTCATCCGGCGCTATGTCGTCCCCGTGCGCTCCAACGCCGTTGTCCTATCTTGCGAGGCCCCGGCCGAGCGGGCCGCGGTCATGCGCGTGGTCTGCGACGAGTTCGCGAGCAGTGTCCGCGGCATCGACTCGCACCCGGCGCGGTGACGAAGGCCGCCGTCTGCGGCGGGCGGGTCTTGGTATCAGCCGGCGGTCCTTCTCTCCGTTCAGCCGCGAGCGACGGAGGATGAAGCTCCAGCTTCCTTCGCTGCGTGCCACGCAGGCCGCCGAGACGGCGGCCCCTCACAGCCTCTTCTCCGGCCGACGTGCCCGTTCCGCCCCGCTCGCCGCCGGACGACGGCGGTCCCAGGCCTCTCGAGCCTCTGTGCTATTCTCCCGGCGCCATGTCCATCCCCGCGACACAACTGAGTTTCGAACACGAGCTCCCGCGCGCGCTCGCCGCGATCCGCGCCGAGATCGCGAAGGCAGTCGTCGGTCAGCGGTCCACCGTCACCGAGCTGCTCGCCGCCTACATCGCCGGCGGCCACGTGCTGCTCGAGGGCGTGCCCGGCGTCGCCAAGACGCTGCTCGCCAAGTCGCTCGCGCGCTGCCTCGACCTGTCCTTCACCCGCGTCCAGTTCACCCCCGACCTGATGCCCGCCGACATCCTCGGCACGAGCATCTGGCGGCCACAAGAGCAGGCCTTCAAGCTCGCCAAGGGCCCGGTCTTCACCGAGGTGCTGCTCGCCGACGAGATCAACCGGACCCCGCCCAAGACGCAGGCCGCGCTGCTCGAGGCGATGGAGGAGCGCCAGGTCACCATCGACGGCCAGGCCCACCCGCTCGGCCGGCACTTCTTCGTCATCGCGACCCAGAACCCGCTCGAGCTCGAGGGGACCTACCCGCTGCCCGAGGCCCAGACCGATCGCTTCTTAATGAAGACCCGCATCGGCTACCCCGACACCGCCGACGAGGCCGAGATCCTTCGCCGCGCCCACGCCGGGTTCGACGGCCACGACCTGGAGGCGGCCGGCGTCGGCAAGGTGCTCGAGCGCGATCAGGCCGTCGCGCTGCGCCAGGCCGCCCTCT
>JBMNNX010000451.1:0-3514 GCA_050942745.1 Myxococcales bacterium | reverse complement strand
CGAGGAGTCGCTCTTCGCCTACGTCGCCAACCTCTGCCGCGCGACCCGGCAGAGCCCGCGCATCCGCATCGGCGCCTCGCCGCGCGCCGGCATCGCCCTGCTGCTCTCCGCGAAGGCGGTGGCCGCCCTCGAGGCCAAGCCCTTCGTCACCCCCGACGACGTCAAGGCGGTCGCACGCCCGGTGCTCAGGCACCGGCTCACCCTCAAGAGCGAAGCCGAGATCGAAGGCCTCACCGTCGAGGACGCCATCGGCCAGATCCTCGACGAGGTCGAAGTCCCGCGCTGACCATGGTCCCCACCCCTCGCCTCGCCGCGCTGGCCGCGCTCGGGCTGCTGCCGGCGGTCGTCGCCATCGCGTGGCCAGCCGCCGCCTGGCTCGCAATCGCCTTCGACCTCGCGCTGCTCGCCGCAACCCTCGCCGATCTGCGCCGCTGCCCCCGGGCGCGCGCCCTCGAGGCGCGCCGCGAGGTCGAGGACGTCGTGAGCGCCGGGGCGCCCAACCGCGCGCGGCTGATCCTCGAGAACCTGACCGAGGGGCCGATCTCGGGCACGCTCGCCGACGCCCCGCCGCCGACCGCCGACACTGCGCGCTTTCGCCACGCCTTCTCGCTGCCGCCGCGCGGTCGCTCCGAGGTCACCTACCTCTTCAACCCAGCGGCGCGCGGCGACCACCAGTTCGGCGACCTGCACGTGCGCCTCCGCGGCCCCTGGGGCCTCGCGCAGCGCCAGTACCGCTACCCGGCGGCGAAGCACGTGAAGGCCTATCCCGACCTCAATGCCCTGGCGCGCGACGCGCTCGCGCTCGCTCGTCCTGAGCAGGAGACCGGCCTCGCCCGCCTGCGCCGCTCGCTCGGCGAAGGGCGCGAGTTCGAGTCGCTGCGCGAGTACATCCCCGGCGACGACGTGCGGGTCATCGACTGGAAGGCGACCGCCAAGCGCCAAAAGCCCATCTCTCGCCAGTACGAGCCCGAGCGCAACCAGACCGTGATGCTGCTGCTCGACTGCGGCCGGCACATGGTCTCGCGCATCGGCGAGCGCACCAAGCTCGACCACGCCGTCGACGCCGCGCTGCGGCTCGCGCGCATCTCGCTCGACCGCGGCGACCAGATAGGCCTGTGCGCCTTCGGCTCGAAGGTGAGCGCCTACCTTTCGCCGAAGCGAGGCCGAGCGCACCTGCGCGCGCTCGTCGATCAGCTCTACCCGCTCCAGCCCGAGCTCGTAGAGAGCGACTACGACGAGGCGTTCGGCCTGGTCGCCGCGCGCATCAAGCGGCGCAGCCTCCTCGTCACCTTCACCGATCTGCTCGACGAGGACTCTTCGCGCGCGGTGCTCAACCGCACCCTGCACGTGCGAGCCCGGCACCTGCCGCTCGTCGTCGCCGTCGCCGACAGCGCCCTCCTCGGCGCGGCGCGCGCGGTCCCTGCGGATTCCGAGACCGCCTACACCCGCGCCGCGGCGCGCCGAATCATGCACGAGCGCGAGCGCACGGTCGCCCGCCTGCGCGACGCGGGCGCCCACGTCGTCGATGCGCCGGCAACCGAGCTGTGCGCGGCGGTGATCAACGAGTACCTGGAGATCAAGGGACGCGGGCTCCTCTAACCGCCGCAGGTCAGGCGCGAGGCGAGCGAGCCTCCTGATCGCCGATGCCGGAGCCGTGTGCCGCGCTTGCGGATTCCCCGGCCCGAAGCACGGCGATTCGGAGCCCGCCCCGGGGCTTCGCCTCGCGAAGGCCTCAGCGAGCTCAACGCATCGGCGCTTCGCCGGCGCCCGCGCCTGACGAAACCTGCCGGCGCGCGCGCTCACTGATGTAAGAGCGCCTCGAGCAGCATCATCACCACGAAGCCGCCGATAAGGCTCATTGTGGCCGCCGCGCCCTGCTCCTCGCGGTGCGTCTGCGCGAGCATCTCGTGGCTGATGACGAAGAGCATCGCGCCGGCGGCAAAGCCCATCGCCCACGGCAGCGAAGCGCCGGCGAAAGAGACCGCGATAGCGCCGACGAGACCGCCGATGAGCTGGGCCAGACCGGTCGCCGAGGAGATCAGGAAGGCGCGCACGCGGCCCAGACCCTGGGAGATGAGCGCCATGGCGACGATGAAGCCCTCGGGTAGGTTCTGGAAGACGATGGCCGTCGTCAGCGCCACCCCGTTCTTCACGTCGCCGCCGCCGAGCCGACGCCGACCAACAGGCCTTCGGGGAAATGGTGCAGCGTGATGGCGACGACGAAGAGCCAGGCGCTGCGCAGGCGCGGACGCTCGTCGCCTTCACAGCCGTCATAGTGCTCGTGCGGCGCCCAGCGGTGAATCAGGAGCACTATCCAGGCGCCCGCCAGCACGCTCGTGCCCAGCCACGCAGCCCCGCCGACCCCGCCTCCGGCGCGCGCGGTCGCGGCCTCCAGCCCGGGCGCCAGCAACGAGAAGAAGGTCGCGGCGAGCATCACCCCGGCCGCGGCGCTGCGCATCAGGTTCTGGATGCGCCGGGAGATGTTCGGAGTTGCCAGCACGGGCAGGGCGCCGAAACCCGTGCCCACGCTCGCCAGGACGCTCGCTACGATTCCCAACTTGATGAGCGGCGTTCCCTGGAGCAGCGTCTCGATGAAGCTGATAGTCTCCGCTTCCGGCCCAAAGGCACCTCTTGTCCACCTCCAAGCTCGAAAGGTCAAGGCCTCCCGGCGCCAATTGCGGCCCTTGACCGGGGCGGGGAGCGTGCATCAGCGTGATGGCATGTATCGCGCGCTTGCGGTCATGACCGTGCTCTGCTCTTCCACCGCGTTCGCCGGGTCGGCCGACCCCTGGTTCGGCAAGGACAAGGCGCTGCACTTCGGGGTGAGCGCCCTGCTTGCCGGCGGAGGCTACGCCCTCGGGGCGCTCGCGTGCGAGGAGGAGTGGGCGCCGTGGGTCGCAGGCGCCGGGCTCGCGCTCGGCGCTGGGGCAGCCAAGGAGCTCTACGATCTCGCCGGCGGCGGAAGCGCCTCGTTCCGCGACCTTGCCTGGGACGCCGCGGGGATGGCGGTCGGACTGCTCACTGCGTGGGCAATCGACAAGCTGCTGTTCGGACGCGATGCGAGAGCCGAGCGCGCGGCGCGGTTGTTCGGCCCGACGCACCCGGTCACGGCGCCCGACCTTCTTTGGGAGCGGCCGGCGCTTCGCCTGCGTCTCGCCACCGTGGCCGACAACTCCGCCGCCGAGGCCACCTTCCGCAAGCGCAACCTCGCCTTCTGGATGCTCCCCGAGGCGGTCGCAGAGGCGCGCGGCGCGGTCCACTTCGCCTGCCATGACGACGAGGCATTCGTCCCCCGCGTCTGCACCCGCTACGAGCCGACGAGGAAGAAGGCGAAGGACGAGCCGAAGCCCGAGCCGAAGTAGTCGGGCTGCTCCTTCCGCGACCAACAGGGGCGTCCATGCGCGCGCATGGGCGCCCTTCGCGTCTTCGCATTGCCTCGAGCGCGGACGGCTGAAGATGTGTCGAAGAATCCTTCGAGCGATACCCGGTCACCCCGAGATGGGTCGAGGGGCCC
>JBMNNX010000206.1:0-12233 GCA_050942745.1 Myxococcales bacterium | reverse complement strand
CTGCAGTGCGAAGCCGAAGCGCCCCTGCACGGCCTCGACCTGCAGGCGCGAGAGCGCGTCGTCGGGTTCGGCCTCGCGCAGGCCCAGGCGTTCGACGAGCGCCAGGGTCCGGCGCACGATGCGCGCACGGTGCGCGGCGTCGGCTACCTGCTGGCAGCGGCGGAGGGCGAGTGAACCTCGGCGGCCGGCTCTTCTGGCAGGTCTATCTCCACGGAGTCCTGCTCGTCCTCGTCGTCGCGGTCGCGGTGGCTGTCACCGGCGCCATCGCCGGGCACAGCCCGCCCTGGCGCGAGCAGGCAGAGCGGCTCTCGGCTGCCTTGAGCGCGCGAGCCGGCTTGATCGATACGGCCCCGGGCGAGCTCGAGCGCGATCTTCAGGCCTACGGCAGGCTCTTCGGCGTAGCGCTCACCGTCTATTGAAGCGACGGCACGCTCGTCGCGACGAGCGCCGAGCCCCCGGTCCCGGGGCTCTCGCCCGAGGATCTCCGGCGCCTCGACGCGCCGCTGCGGCTGCGGGGCCGGCCTTGGGCCGCGGCCGCGCCCATCCTGAGCGACGGCAGGCTCGTCGCCTATGCCACCGCCGGCATGCCCAAGCGCCCGCCGCTGACGCGCGCGGCGGTGATCCTGGCGGTCGTCCTGGTGGCGCTCGTCGCCGGCTCCATCCCGCTGGTCCGCATCATCACCTCGCCGCTCGAGCGGCTCACCGAAGCCGTCCAGCGCTTCGGCGCGGGCGAGCTCTCGGCGCGCGTGGGGATGGCGAAGGGGGGCGAGGTCGGCAACCTCGCGCGGTCGTTCGACGAGATGGCGGCGCGCATCGAGGCCCTGGTGCGCGGCGAGAAGGAGCTGCTCGCGAACCTTTCGCACGAGCTGCGCACGCCCCTAGCGCGCATCCGCGTCGCGCTCGATCTGGCCGCCGAGGGCGACGCGGCGCGCGCTGCCGCTTCGCTCGGCGAGATCGGCGTCGACCTCGCCGAGCTCGAGCGCCTCGTCGAGGACATCCTCACCGCGGCCCGCCTCGATCTGGCCAAGGGCAGGGCAGGCGAGAGCGGCACGCCGCTCAGGCTTCAGGAGGTCGCCGCCGGCGAGGTGCTCGAGCGCGCCGCCGAGAAGTTCCAGGCCGCGCATCCGGACCGAAGGCTCGAAGTCCAGAGCCCCGGCGCGCTGCCGGTCCTGACCGCCGATCCGGCGCTGCTGCGGCGCGCGCTCGACAACCTCCTCGACAACGCGCGCAAGTACTCCGACGTCTCCAAGCCGATAGCGCTCGCCGCGAGCGCCGCGGGCGACCAGCTCGTCTTCGAGGTGAAGGACGAGGGCATCGGCATCGAGCGCGAAGACCTCGAGCGGCTCTTCACGCCGTTCTTCCGCACCGATAGCCGCGCGCGCGCGGCACCGGAGGCGTCGGCCTCGGGTTGCTGCTCGCGCGCCGGATCGTCGAGGCCCACGGCGGCGCCATCACCGCGGAGAGCGCCGTCGGCCAGGGCACCACCGTGCGGATCAGCCTCCCGATACGCGCCGGCGCGTGAGCGCCGCCGATTCGGCTTGGCGCTCGTGCGCGGCCGAGAGCTCCTAGAAGACGCCGCCCACGCCCACCATCCCTCCGGCGAGCTGCGACTCGCGCCAGAGCGGAGCGATGCTGAGCCCCAAGCGCGGCGACTCGTCGCTCGTCGAGGTCGCCGCGAGCTCGTCCCGCGCCAACCGCCTGGCCTCTGCGCCCGAGACGAACGCGTCGATGGAGAGGGAGACCAGGCTCACCAGCCCGAGCCCGCCGGCGAGGGTGATGAGCCCCGTGTCGGGCGACCCGTCCGCCAGTCCGATGGCTACCAGCACGAGGGCGTTGGCCATGCCCAGTCCGTAGGTCGTCCAACCGAGGATGCGCATCCCGAGGAGCCCGTCCACGCGAGGATCAGAACGAGCCGACCCGGCTCCGCCGGCGACTACGGGAGACATGGCGGCGAAGAGGGTCGTGGCCGCGATGCCGACCGGCAAGGCTTCGTCGGTGCCGTTGAGCGCCTCCGCGCCGAGCGCGAGCCCGAAGACGAGCACGCCGCTGGCGATGCCCAGGGCGCCCGCGCCGGTAGCCCAGCCTGTGCGCATGGGCCGCGGGGCGTAGGCGGGAGCGGGCTGCGCGTAGGGCGCGGGCGCGGTCGTGTACGAGGTCGGAGCCGGCGCGGGCGCCGAGTACGGCGACGGAGCCGGCGCGGGCGAGGTGCAGGCTCCGTTGATGCAGATGCGATCGCCCTTGCAGTCGGTGTCCTTGGTGCACTGCGCCCGGGCCGGCGCGCTCAGCGCGAGCAGCCCGGCGAATGCCACGAAAGTCGCGAGCTTGTACTTCGTCACGGTCTGGTTCTCCTGTTGTGATTGCCGACCTGGTCGGTTCGGCCGAGATGGCGTGCCACGGCTCATGCCCTAGGCGTGTGTCGCAAGAATCACCTGAATGAATGATGGTCGACACTGCTCAGGTCGCCTCTTCGCCCGCCGGTTTGGGGGCGACTTGTGCCAGAGCTGAGCGCGGAAGGGAATCGGTCTCATCCCCGGATTATCGGCAGCGCTGACCTGCGGCGGCGCGGCCGACCGGCCATGACGGCGACGTTCGCTATAATCGGGCCGCTTTGTCCGCGGCCTCCTCGACACGCCACGCCACCGCCTGCCTCTTCCTGCTCGGCGCCTCCACGGCGTTGTTCCAGACGCTCTTTTCGCGCGAGCTGCTCTCGGCCTTCTCGGGCAACGAAGCGGTGCTCGCCGCGCTGCTCGCGCCGTGGCTCGCGCTCACCTCGTTCGGCGCGCTGGCGGGGAGGAAGCGGCGGCCGCGCCCGTGGCTGGCGATGGCGCTGCTCGGGCCAGCGGCCGTCGGTTCGCTCGCCGCCGCGCGCCTACTGCCGGTGACCTTCGCCGGGGGCGCCGCGCCCGGGACCGGCACGGCGTTCGTCTGGTCTTCCCTCTTGCTCGCGCCGGCCTGCGTGCTCTCAGGCCTCGCCTTCACCTGGCTCGTCGCCGGGCGCGGCGACTCGGGTCGCGCCTATCTCGCCGAGTCGCTGGGGGCCGGCGCCGCCGGAGCGCTGGCGAGCCTGTTGCTGCTCGGCTGGTTGCCGACCTTTTCGCTCGCCGCGCTCGCGGCGATGGCGTCGGGGCTCGGCGCCGCACTCGGCCTCGCGAGGCGGCGGGCCGCGCTCGCGGCGCTGCCGAGCCTCGCCATCGCCGGCGTGCTCCTCGTGCTTCCGGTCGGACCGTGGCTCCTCGGCCTTCAGGCCGAGCACCTGCGCGGCGCCATCGAGCGGGAGTCGCCCTTCGGGTCCTTGGTGACCGTCGAGCGCGGCGGGCAGCTCGAGGTCTACGCCGATCGCCTGCCGATCATCGCCGGGTTCGACCGCGCGGCGGCGGAGGAAGCCGCGCACCTACCGCTCGCGCTCGTCGAGAGGCCTTCGTCGGTCGCCGTCATCGGCGTGCCGCCGGCCGGCGCCGTGGCGCAGGTGCTCGCGCACGGGGTGGCGAGGCTCGATCTCGTCCTCGAGGACGAGGTCCTGGGCGGCGTCCTGCGCGACCGACTCGCCGAGCTGAGGGACGAGCGCGTCCACCTGCGCACCGCCGATCCACGCCGCTGGCTGCAGGGCAGGGCGGCCGCCTACGACGCGCTCCTCCTCTTCTCGCCCGAGCCGACCTCGGCCCAGCTCAACCGCACCTTCACCGCCGAGTTCTTCTCGGTCGCTGCGAGCGCGCTCGCGCCCGGCGGCCTGGTCGCGGTGAGCCTCCCCGGCCACGCCGAGTACGCTTCGCACGAGAAGCGGCGCCTCCACTCCTCGGTTCGCAGCACGCTCGACTCGGTGTTTGCCCGCTCGCTGGCGCTGCCGGCGGGGGCGACGCTCTACCTCGCGCGCGCAAGCGGCGCCTGGCCAGAGAAGGACCTCCCGGCCGCGATCGCCGGAGCGCTCTCCGCCCGAGGGATAGCGACCACGCACCTCAACCGCTCGAGCCTCGAGCACCTGCTCTCGAAGCGCCGGCTCGAGGGCGCGGAGCGCTGGTCCTCGCTGGCCGAGCCGGTCAACCGCGATCTGCGCCCGACGACCTACCACCTGGCGCTCGAGCGGGCGCTCGCCGAGCTCGGCGACGTCGGCTCCAGCGGGCTGCTGCTCCTCGCGCTCGCGCTCGTCGTGGGCGCGCTGCTCGTCTTCAGCCCGCGCTCGCGGCCGATGGACTTCGCCCTCTTCACGAGCGGCGCGGGCGGCCTGGCCAACCAGCTCCTGCTGATGCTCGCGTACCAGCTCGCGGCCGGCGCGCTCTACCGCGAGATAGGCCTGCTGCTCGCCGGGTTCATGTTCGGCGCGGCTGCGGGCGCCTGGCTCGGCGAGCGGCGCGCGCCGCGGCTCCTCGTCATCGGGTCGGACGCGGCGCAGCTCGCCTTCGCGCTGCTCTTCGCCCTCGCGCTCCCGGGGCTCGTCTCCTCGGGGCCCTGGGCGCGCGCCCTCGCGTTCGCCGCAACCTTCGTCGCCGGCCTGCTGCCGGGGCTGCAGTTCTCGGCCGCAGCGCGCGCCGTCGCCGGCGCCGCGGGCGCGGTCGCCGGGCGCCTCTACGCGGCCGATCTGATGGGCGCGGCCCTCGCCGCCCTGGTCACCTTTACCTTCCTCGTCCCGGCGCTCGGGCTCCAAGGCGCCGCGCTCGTCGTCGCCGGCGCCAAGCTGCTCAGCCTGTCGGCGCTCCTCATCTGGCGCGGGGAGCCGAAGGAAGCGCGCAGCGCCGCGCTCCCGGCGCTCCTGCCGCTCGCCTTCGTCGGGCTCGTCGCCGCGGTCGCCGGCGCTTCGGGCCAGGGGCGGCTCTACGCGCTCAGCTCCTCGCGCCCGTACCAGCTCGCGGTGGCGCTCGGCCTGATGCTCTGCTTGCTCGCCGCCTTCGAGCCGAAGCGCGTGCACGCCTGGATAGTCGCGACGAGCCGCCGGGTGCGCGCGCTCGGCGTCGGCATCGAGCGGATCGCGTACTTCGTCCTGCTCTCGCCGATTGCCGCCTTCCCGCTGGGCCGCTGCTACTTCGAGGTCCCGTTCGTTCTGTGCCACGCCTGTCCGCGGCCGTGCGTCTTCGGCGTCTTCCGCCGCTACCTCGTCCCCGTCGCGCTCGTGGCAAACCTGCACGATCGCCGCTTCTGCGAGCGCACCTGTCCGCTGGGCGCGGCACAGGTCGCGTGCGGCCGCGTGCGCGGCCGGAGGCTGCCGCGGCTGCCGCTCGCGCGGGGATTGCGCCTCGCCTCGCTGCTGCTCGTCGCCGTCGCCTGGTTCGCGGCCCGCGGGGCGCGCGGCGAGGGCGTCGAAGGGCAGGGCGTCTATGCGCTCCTCTTCAAGAACGCCTTCACGCCGAGCCTCGCGGTCCTCGCCATTTCGCTCGGCCTGCTACTGCTCTCGTTCTTCGTGCGCCGCCCGTTCTGCGAGGGGCTCTGCCCGATAGGCGCCGCGTCCTGGCTTATCGGCGGCCTCGAGCGACGCCTCGATCGCCGGCCAGCCGAGGCGCCGGCGCCGGCCGAAGGAGGCGACGCATGACCAACCGCCGCCTCTTCCTCAAACGCTGCCTGGCCTGCTGCGGCGCCGCGGTCCTCGGCGCCGAGGCCTTCGACGAATTCGTCCTCGGCGGCCGCGACTCGGGCCTGGGCGTCGGGTTCCGCAACGACGCGTCCGAGGCGCTCGACAGCTTCTCCCGGCCCGCGGCGTACGCCGAGCCGCACGGCGCTCTGGTGCGCTGCGGGCTCTGCCCGCACGGCTGCATCCTCGGAGAGAACGATCGCGGCTTCTGCCGAACGCGCGTCGTCAGGGGCGGGCAGCTCCACACCGTCGCCTACGGCAACCTGTGCTCGGCGGCGCTCGACCCCATCGAGAAGAAGCCGCTCTACCACTACCTGCCGCGCACGCCCATCCTCTCGGTCGCGATAGGTGGCTGCAACCTGCGCTGCCTCAACTGCCAGAACTGGGAGATCTCGCAGGCGAGCCCGCACGAGGTCGCGCGCACCGAGGCGCTGCCCGAGGACCTCGTCGGCCTCGCGGCGGAGAAGGGCATCGGCGCGCTCGCCTACACGTACAGCGAGCCGCTCACCTGGTTCGAGTACGTGCGCGACACCGCGGCCCTCGCCCGTGAGAAGGGCATCAAGAACGTGCTCGTCACCGCCGGCTACGTGAACGAGCGGCCGCTGCGCGAGCTGTGCCGCTCGATCGACGCGGTGACGCTCGACGTGAAGGCTTTCAGCGAGGCGCGCTACCGCGAGCTGAGCGGCGGCCGCCTGTCGCCGGTGTTGCGGGCGCTCGAGGTCTTCCGCGAGGAGCGCGTCTGGATAGAGGTGAGCTTCCTCATGGTGCCCGGCTACTCGGACAGCGCCGCCGAGATCGCCGGCTTCGCGCGCTGGGTCGCCCAGAACCTGGGCGCGGGGACGCCCTTCCACGTCTTGCGCTTCCATCCGCGGCACCGGCTGCGGCACCTGCCCTCGACGCCGGTCGCGGACATGGAGACGGCCCGCGCGCGCTGCCTCGACGCGGGGCTGCGCTTCGTCTACCTAGGCAACGTCCCCGGCCACGACGCCAACCACACGCGCTGTCCGCGCGACGGGCGCTTGCTCATCGAGCGGCAGGGCTATGAAGTAAGG
Organism: Myxococcales bacterium; assembly: GCA_050942745.1. Taxonomy (GTDB): domain Bacteria; phylum Myxococcota; class Myxococcia; order Myxococcales; family UBA5297; genus UBA10939. The sequence goes on along the minus strand of JBMNNX010000206.1, from coordinate 5,624 downwards.
CGCATCGACCTTCAGCAAGGCCGCTGCCCGTGCGGCGAGCCCATCGAAGGAGTCTTCGCATGAGAGTGACGACCATCCTCGCGCTGTGCGTTCCGCTGCTCGCCTGCACTTGCCAGAAGAAGGCTGCGCCCGCCGCGCCCGCGGCGCCGGTGGAGAAGCGGGTGCGCGAGGCGAGCGTCGCCGGCAGCTTCTATCCCGGCGACCCGGCCGAGCTGCAGAAGATGGTGAAGGGCTTCCTCGACAAGGTCGAGCGCGAGGCGAAGGCGCCGGTGCGCATGGTGCTCACGCCGCACGCGGGCTTCGTCTACTCCGGCCAGATCGCCGCGCGCGCCCTCAAGCAGCTCGACCCCGGCTTCGAGCGGGTCGTCATCATCGCCGCCAACCACAGCAACGACGCCCACTACATCGGCGTCTCGGTCGATCGCGCGACGCACTTCCGACTGCCGGGCTTCGAGATCCCGGTTTCGAAGGTGGCCGAGGCGCTGCTCGGCAAGCCCGGGTTCGGCGACATCCCCGAGGCGCACACCTCGCACGTCATCGAGGTCGAGCTGCCGTTCCTGCGGGCTATCCGCGGCGAGAAGCCGTTCGAGATCCTGCCGCTGCTCATCGGCCGGCTCAGCCGCCCGCAAGCCCGCGGGATAGCCGCCGAGCTGAAGCGGCTCGACGACGGCAAGACCGCGTTCGTCTTCAGCCTCGACCTGTCGCACTACCACCCGTACGACGAGGCGGTGCGGCGCGACCGGAGCTGCCTCGACGCGCTCGAGCGGATGAACGCCGACGACGTGGCGCGCTGCGACACCGACGGCACGCAAATCCTGATGGTGATGACCGAGCTCGCGGCGCTGCAGGGGATGACGCCGCGGCTGCTCGAGTACAAGAACTCGGGCGACGTCTCGGGCGACAAGTCGGGGGTCGTCGGCTACGGCGCGCTGGTCTACGAAGACCGCTTCGAGCTGACCGAGGACGAGGGCGGGGCGCTGCTCGAGCTGGCCAGGCAGGCGCTCGAGGCGAGGGTGCGCGAGCGCAAGGAGATCGACGTCCCGGCGCACCTGCTCGCCCGCTACCCGCGCCTCGGGATCGAGCGGGGCGCCTTCGTCACCTTGAAGAAGGGCGGGGAGCTGCGCGGCTGCATCGGCACGCTGCAGGCGCACCAGTCGCTCGCGCAGGACGTGGTGAGCAACGCGATCAACGCGGCGGTCAACGACTCGCGCTTCGAGCCGGTCAAGCCCGAGGAGCTCGTCGCCATCGACGTGTCGATCTCGGTGCTCGATGCGCCACGGCCGCTCGAGGGCGTGCGCGGCGACGCGCTGGTGGCGAAGCTCGGCGCGGAGCGGCCGGGGCTCATCATCAACTATCGCGGCCGGCGCTCGACCTTCCTGCCGGAGGTCTGGGAGCAGCTCCCGGAGCCGACCGATTTCCTCGGGCACCTGTGCGTGAAGCAGGGCTCGCCGGCCGACTGCTGGCGCAAGGACGAGGCGCGGTTCGAGACCTATGGGGCGCAGCACTTGGGGAAGGAGTGAAGCGGATGCCGCTGCTCCGGGGATTTGGATCGGCCGCTGCTCGTTGCTCGCTGCGGCAGCGATGGGTTGCGCAACGTGCAGAGTTTCCGAGGATTGAAAGGCGAAGTCAGGTGCGTCGCCCCCAGTCTTTTCGTGTCGCTCGACCTCACGGCACTTTGGTTTGAGGCCGATGCCGGCGCCCGCCAGGCGACCTCCGGTTCAAGACGCGTCGTGAGGAGCTATCGCTCGCGCGATTGCGGACGCGCCGACGGGGAGGCGGGGCTCTATTTCGTGACAGCCGAAACCAACCAGGCTCGGTGGGCAGCCCGCAGACGGTCCTTCTCTCAAGCTGCGGATCGTCCGACTGGCGGAAGCGATTGACCCGGTGGATTTCGCAGGGGCCTATTGCGCGCTCGGGACTAGACGCTCCACTTCTTGCGCGGGCTGGGGGGCTTCGCTCGACCTGCACACAGGCCGCAGCCGCAAGGTCGTTTTCCTGATTGCCGCGCGGCTCACACGCTTTTCCGAACGGTCGGGCGAATTGACGCGCCGTCCCGGGTCGATATATACGGAAAGTATATCGAACCGTTTGATGGTTATACGGTTGGTTACGTCGGGGGGCGAAATTGCGGCTCGGGATCCCGCTTATGGGCTGCTGGATTTCGTGTCCGCTTGCTCCCAAGGCACCTCCGTGACCGTTCTTCGTACAGCGATGGCGACCGCGCCAACAGACTTCGGGCTGATGACCGAGCAGGCGGTCATCGATTGGATAGGTAGCGGCGGCGTCGAGAAGCCCGTGCACGCCAACACGGAGATCTGGCGGAGGAACCCCGACTCGAGCACGACGGTGTGGGGCGATTCGTACGACTTCTTCTCCGGGCCCGTGTTCGGCTACCTCGCATTCATGTTCCAGCCGAAGACCCAGCGGTGGCTCGTGAAGTCGCTCAAGAAGAACGACAAGCCTGACCCTCGCTTCATGTTGTTGGCGGACAAGCTGAAGAAGGCAGGCCTGGCTCGCTAGGGAGCGAGCCCGAGGAGGAGCAGATGGCTGAAGTCCAGTGCCCGGCCTGTGGATCGCACGAGGTCGTGACCTCCAAGACTTCGCAGACCTACACGCCGCCCTACGGGGAAACGACTGTTGTGTGCGTACGGCTGGACGAGTGCCAGACCTGCGGCGAGAGCGGCGACTTCGCCGGCACCAACAGCCAGATCGTTCGGGAGGCCATGGAGAAGGCCGACCGCGAGTCCATCGGTGCCATTCTCGATTCGCTGGCCGAGGCGGGCGTCAGCGCCGCCTACATCGAGCGTGCCTTGTCACTGCCGGCTCGCACGGTCGCGCGCTGGAAGGCAGGAGGCTCTTCGGCGAGCGGGCTCGCCCTGCTGCGCCTCGTTCGTACCTTCCCGTGGCTGCTCGAGGTGGCCGCCGCGGGATATGCCGAGCGCAAGGCCAAGCGGGCGGTCGTCATGGCCGCTGCCGCGGAGATCGAAGAAGCGGCGGCCGTGTTTGATAAGCCCTCGGCCACCGACGCGTCGCCATCCGCGGCTGGAAACGGCGTTGGTCGCCCCATCGAATAGGCCGTAGACCCGCTCGGTTAGCCGCATCAAGAGACGTCGCGAACACTCGCTGTGCTTGAGGAAGAAGTCCTCAAGGGCCGCGGCCGCGGCCGGGTCGTCCTGAAGCAATGTCGTCGAGGTTCGTCGCGCGGCAGCGCGAGCGCTGGCCTTCGTGCCGCTCGCCGCGGCCCATCGAAGGCTGCCGCTGCTTGAGCTCTCGTCGGGCGCATTGCCATGCATTGCCATGCGCCCCTACCCCTCCAGGACGGGCGGCTGCAATCGCCGGCCGGGCGCGCGCCCGGCCGCCCGGCGAATCCGCTGTGGACAGCCCGCGCGCGGCGCGGTAGCACCGCAGCCCTCGAAGCGGATGGGGACCGGCAGCGCAGTGAAGGAGCACCGCGGATGTCCTCGCTCGGCCTGCCAGCGGGCCGCAATCGCAAGCTCGCCTTCCTACTCGCCGCGTTCTCCGCGGTCGGGCCGTTCTGCATCGACGCATACCTGCCGTCGCTCGAGGAGATCCGCCAGGTCTTCGGCATCACGCTGGTCGGCGCCCAACAGACCCTGACCGCGTACATGCTGCCTTTCGCGCTGATGACCCTGTGGCATGGGGCCATCTCCGACGCGCTCGGCCGCCGGCGCGTGATGCTCTCGGCGATGGCGCTCTTTGCGCTCGCCTCGCTCGGCTGCGCGCTCTCCAACAGCATCGAGGCGCTCCTGGTCTTTCGAGGGCTGCAGGGCGTGACCGCCGGCGCGGGCATGGTGGTCGGCCGCGCTGTCGTGCGCGATCTGTGCGACGGCCCCGAGGCCCAGCGGATGATGTCCCTCGTGTCGCTGGTCTTCGCCATTGCCCCCGCGGTCGCCCCGGTGCTCGGCGGCTGGCTGCACCACTGGTTCGGCTGGCGCGCGGCCTTCTTCTTCATGACCGCCTTCGCCGCGACGGTGCTCGCCCTGTGCTGGGTGATGCTCCCCGAGTCGCTGCCCGTCGAGAAGCGCCAGCCGCTGCGTCCCGGGTTCCTGCTGCGCTCGTATGCGCGGGTGCTGACGAGCCTGCCGTTCCTCGCCGCCTGCGCCGCGCTCGCTTTCGGCGGCTCGGGCTTCTTCCTCTACATCCTCTCGGCTCCGGTCTTCCTCATCCAGCACCTGGGCATCCCGGAGACGCAGTTCATCTGGCTCTTCGGCCCGCTGACCGCAGGGCTCGCCCTCGGCTCGTGGCTCTCGGGGCGGCTCGCCGGAAGCTTGACGCCGAGGAAGACCGTCGTCCTTGGCCTGGGCCTGATGGGCGCGGCCGCGCTCGTCAACGTCCTGCTCTGTCTGCTCGCGCCCGCTGGAGTCTGGAACGTGTCGCCGCTGTTCCTCTACTCGCTCGGCATGTCGCTCACCTTCCCCAGCCTGACGCTGATGTCGCTCGACATCTTTCCGAGCCAGCGCGGGCTGGCGGCCTCGTGCCAGAGCTTCCTGCAGAGCGGCTTCAACGCGCTCAACGCGGCGGTGGTCGCGCCGGTGTTCTGGGCGAGCACCACGTCACTGGCGGCGGGGCAGGGGCTGTTCTTCGTCCTCGCGGTCGTCGCGCTCGTCGGCTTCGTCGCCGTCACCGCGCGCCCGGTGGTGGTCGGCTCGGCGGCTGCCGAGGAGATTCCGGCGAGCCGCACCTGACTCCGAGCCCCACGGTTCAGAGTCCCCGGAGGAGCGATGGCATCGATCGGCGGCGCACGGAGTTTGAGCGAAATCGGAGCGAAGAGCGCTGATGTCCCCACGAGTCCGACACCCGTTCAACGAGCCCCTTGTCCGACACCTGCGCTGCCCGGTCTGTAGCCTGGGCCTCGCTTTGGACGAGCCCGCGCTGCGCTGTGCGAACGGCCACTCCTTCGACGTCGCGCGGCAGGGCTACGTCAACCTCGCCGTCGGCAGCGCGCTGCAGAAGAACGCCGATACCGCGGCCCAGGTCCAGGCGCGCGAGGCCTTCCTCGCCGGCGGTCACTATCGGCCTCTCGCCGAGGCGCTCGCCGATTGCGCCGCCCAGGCGCTCGGGCCGCAAGTCGAGGGCCAGCTCGTCGTCGAGCTGGGCGCGGGAACCGGGTACTACCTGGCGCGCGTGCTCGACCGCGCCGCCGGCTCCGTGGGGCTGGCGCTCGATCTCTCGAAGTATGCGGCGCGCCGGGCCGCGCGCGCGCATCCGCGGATGGGCGCGGTCGTGGCCGATGTCACCGCGGCCTTGCCGCTGCAGAGCGGCTGCGCCGCGGTGGCCATGAGCGTCTTCGCGCCGCGTCACGCGAGCGAGATCCACCGTGTCCTCGGCGAGGGCGGGAGCCTGCTCGTCGCCTCGCCGGGGCCGCGTCACCTCCAGGAGCTGATCGCGCCGCTCGGGCTGCTGAAGATCGAGCCCGAGAAGCAGGCGAGGCTGCGCAGCCAGCTCGAGCCGCTCTTCGCGCCCGAGCACGACGTCGCCTGCGAGCTCGAGCTGCGCCTGTCTCGAAGCGAGGTGCTCAGCCTCGCCTCGATGGGACCGAGCGCGCGGCACCTCGACGAGGCGGCGCTGCGAGGCCGCGTCGAGGCGCTCGAGGAGCCCTGTCA
>JBMNNX010000178.1:0-14441 GCA_050942745.1 Myxococcales bacterium | reverse complement strand
AAACCACTATGCACCTGAGCGCGGTCCACAGGGGCGCGTTCTCGGGGAGACCGAAGTTGCGCCAAGTACGCTGCTTCTTCGCCCCGACCGCTTCCCGCCCCCTTACTCAAGCCATCGCGGCCTCCCATCCTTGAATTCGGCTGACGAATCGTATTCCGAGCACTGCAAGCGCTCGTACGACGGGTTGGCCTCGCGCACTGTCCAGTCGATCGCGCGGCCGTCTTCGACGAGCAGGTCGTTGATGCAGAAGACCTCGCTGGTGTTCTCGAAGATGGACCGGTACTTCTCCTCGCTTTCGCGAAGCGCCGCTTCGGCCCGCAGCTGCTCGGTGACGTCGTGGACGATGGAGTAGAGCAGCGTCCTGCCATTGACGGTCACCGGCCCGGAGTAGACCTCGACGTCGCGCACCGCACCGTTCGCCAGCCGGTGGCGGAAGTCGAAGCGCTGCCGCTCTTCGAGCCGGGCCTTGGTCATCTCGGCGGCCGTCTGCCCGGGGGGCAGGGTGTTGAGCTCTTGGATGTGCATCCCGAGGAGCATCGGTTTCGGGTAGCCGTAGAAGTCGGACGCGGCGCGGTTCGCGTCCAGGATGAGGCCCGTCTGCGGATCGATGAGCAGCATCACCGCGCTCGTGCCCTCGAAGAGCCCGGTGAACGCGGTCGCGGGCGGCGGCTGCGCGGCCACCGGCTCGGCGAGCGCGGCGGCGACCGCGGCGCCGAGCCGTTCGAGGTCGGCCCTGGGCACGAAGTCGTAGGCCCCGGCGCGCACCATCGCGGCGGCGCGCTCTTCGCCGCGGCGGGCGGAGATGACGATCGCCGGGGGAGCGGGCGTCCGGCCGCGGATCAGCGCGAGGAGAGCGGGCGCGGGAAGGGAGGGGAGGTCGTCGCTGACGAGGACGAGGTCGGCGGCTCCCGCGTCGAGCGCCGCGCGCGCCTCGTCGAGCGCGTCGGCGCGCCGCACCTCGGGCGAGAAGCCGCTCGCTTCCAGCCTTGCGGCCCATCGGTCCGCGTCGTCGGCTCCCCGCAGCGATGAGGACGCGGAGTCCTGTCTGCACCTCTGCCTCTCGCGGTCCCGCGGCGGGCGAAGGCCTCTTGCCGCTCGAGCTGTGCGGCCTGGACCGGCTCTTCCGAATCTAGGGATGCGAGCCGGGCCTGGGCGAGCAGCGAGGAGCGGGCGCGAGCCCGGCCAGAGGGCGGGCGAGCTGACCTGGCGAGCTCCGGCTAGGACCAGTGCGCCTCGAAGCGGGCGCTCGTCGCGGTGATCGCCCTGGTGGTCACTGCTGGTGCCTTGACGTTGGACCGCTCGAGCGCGACCAGCAGGCCCACCTCAATCGCCTCGATCACGGCGCGGTCGTATGCCCGCTCCGGGAAGGTGAGCTCGGCGGCGCCAACGCCCTTGCCCGAGTCGACGATCTTGAGCGTGGTGCCGCGGTGCATGGTGCCCCAGGTCGAGCTGCAGAGCGTGAGCAGCACTCCCGGCGAGGTGAGCGAAAGGAGCACCCGGTAGACCGGGCTCTGGAAGAGCCGCCGGTTGGCCTCTCGGAGCCAGCCGCGGTAGCGCGCGTTGTCCATGCGGCGGTAGTCGGCGAGCGCGAGCACCGCGCCGAAGTAGACGGTGTCGGGGATCCAGGCGCTGTTGGTCGGAGGCGTGTTGATCAGGCGGCGAACCTCGGGCGGCAGCGCGCCGTCGGGGACGTCGGCGAGCGGCTCGCAGTCCACGATGGCCCGCACGAGCGCACCCTCGCCTGGCAGCCGGGGTGGGAGGCGAGGCCTTCGGGGAGGAAGCGGAGGTAGGCGGCGAGGCGAGGGAAGCGGGCTGAGTCGACTTGGTCCATGTTGCGCTCGAGACGTCCCTCCCAGGGGGGTCACTATAGCTGCCGCCGCAAGCCCGGGCCTTCGGGATCTGCGAGCTGCCGCCCGGAGCCTGCCGCGGCCCGCAAGACCGGTTCCGGGCGGCTTGGACAGGCCCGATCGGCCCAGGAAGGCCCCTAATCGGCCCGTAGAGTGATTGTGGGTCGCCAGGCCTATTTCAATAGGGCTGGCCCTCGAACCCCGGCTCCTGGGCCATCCTGGCGCTTTCTAGAGGCCTTCCTGAGGGCTCCTGGGTGGCTCGTAACTACCTGAAACTACGGAGAATTTTCCCGGGGTTCCAGAGCCGGCTCGCAGACATCGGACGCTGGAAAGTCGGGGCCTCCTTGGGGGCTGGCTCGAAAGCTTCCCTCACGATTGAGCATCGGGGCGGCCGCCGGGGCCTCCGCCCTCGAGCCCACGGTTTCCCTGGGATCGCACGCACTTAGGCCGCCGGGACGGCAGCCCTCCCTCCTCGTTGCGGCGGCCCTCGCTCCTCAGCCTCGCGGTTTCCCTGGGATCGCGCGCACTTAGGCCGCCGAGACGGCGGCGCTCCCTCCTCGAGCGCGACGGGCCGCCCTACCTCGATTGGGTCCTCGATTGCAGCGGGTTGGCTTTGTCGCTTCCGGCGGCCCCGTCCCAAGGCGGCTTCGTGTCGCGCCTCCCCTCGGCTACCGCGGATCGACGACCCGGCCAAGGAAGACGAGCCCGCCGGTCTGAAGGTCGCGAATGGCGAAGAGGAACGGCCGGTCGAGCTTCATCGACGCGGGCTCGGTCGGAGCGCCGCGCCCGGCGACGATGACCGCGGTCGCCGCCGCCGCCTCGGTCCCCTTCTCGTCCACGCCGATGAAGGTCTTGTGGATCACGTCGCTGATGTAGAGCGGCTCGCGACCGCCGTTGATGCCGGAGAAGTCGGCTTGCCCGCTGAACGGCGCCGTCATGCCCAGGCCGCCGAGCGCCTGGACGAGGCTGCTGTCCCACTCGAAGGTGAACCGCGGCATCGACAGCTCGGTGTCGCGCTCGGCGAGCGCGGCGAAGATCGCCGAGAGCCCCGCTCCGTCGAGCGAGTCCTCGAAGGCAGTGAAGTCGCCGGTCGGGACGATGGCGACCATGGCGAGCTCGTTGCCGTCGTAAGGAAGCTCGACCGCCTTGTACCCTTCGCCCTCGGCATAGCGCAGCGCCTCGGTGGCGTTCATCGTCGGGACCGAGATCCGGGTGCCGTCGAGCAGGGTGAAGGGCGCGTCGGCCGTGTTTGCAGGGTCGAAGGGCTCGGCCCAGGCCGCGCTGAAGTAGACGGCGTTGGTGAGCACGAGCCGCGTCAGCGGGGTGATCGAGCCCGAGGGAAGCAGGTCGAGGATCCGGTCCTCGGTCTGGAAGGCGACCCAGTCGTTGATGGTCAGGCGCGAGGCCTCGGGATCGCCGGCGAAGTCGAGGAGGTTGAGACCGGCCCCGTAGTTGACGGCGAGCGTGTCGAGGTAGGGCTGCTCGAACTGGTAGGTGCTCTGGCCCCAAGCCGCGTTGACCACGCGCAGGCGGAACGGCTCGCCGTCGTGACCCGTGGCGCCCTGGCCGCGGCTGTTGAGCGCTTGATCGAGCGCGTTCATCGCCGCGTGGAGCCGGGCCTGGGGCAGCGTGAAGTGCAGCGCCGAGGCCATCTGCGACTCGGTCTCGCCGCGCGCTCCGGCCCAGGCCATCGCCAGGGCCACCGAGACGCTGTGCGGCGAGGTGAGCAGGTTTCGGCCCGGCTCGCGCAGCGACTTGTAGAGATCGACCGCGAAGGCCTGGTTGCCACGGGTGAGCTCCGCCGCGTCAGAGGCGGGCACCGACGGCGCGACCGCGCGCGGCAGATCGGACTTCGCGACGGCGATAGCGGGAGGTGTGCGCTCGTCTTCTTTGGTTGCGGGGTCGCATGCGGCGAGGGCGGTGGCGGCGACGAGCGCGGCGGCGTGAACCAGGCATCTCGGGGTCATGGAAAGCTCCTGGGAACGGGAGGGAACGGTGCCACCCGTTCGTGCGATGGGCGTGCCGTCAGGCGATCATCCCGTGATTCTCAGGGGTTGGACGAGGCTACCGCGAGCGGTGGCGCGCTCGGGTCGCCTCAAGGCTCTCAGATTCCTGAGGAAGAACGGCGACGGCAGGCGCCCGCTGCGATCCGGTGCCGGCGCTGAGGCCGTGGCCTCGGGGCCTTTTGCACCGTTCCCAGGCCGCGCAAACCGCTGCCGGCATCCGAAGCGCCGGCCGCCGGGAACCCTCGAATCGGTCGCGCTTCTGCTTGATTCCTCGACGGGCGCATTGCCATGCGCCCCTACCAACCTGGAACGGGCGCATTGCCATGCATTGCCATGCGCCCCTGCCAACCTGGAGCGAGCGCATTGCCATGCGCCGTTACCGACCCGTGCCCAAGAAGACGCCGCTGTAGGAACCGTTCGTGTCCCCATCGAGCGTCGTGGCCTGCGAGGCCGGGCGCATTGCCATGCGCCCCTACCGTTCCGGGCGCGTTGATGCAGCCCCGCCGACCGGGTCCGGCCGCATTGCTATGCGCCCGGCCGTTCTGGGCTGGGCCGGGCGCGTTGCGAGGGAGCGCTTGGGCAGGCTCCCCGCGGAATCGGCCCGAGCCGCGGCCTGTTCTTCGACAGCGCCCGCGCGGCCGAGGGTCGCCTGCGCAGTGACTGGCGGCGAGGCGAGGCACCATGCGGGTGCCTTTGGCTCCATACTTCGCGCAACTGAGGAGGCACTCGCATGGCCGACGGACTCGTCTTCCCGGAAGGTTTTCTCTGGGGCAGCTCGGTGGCAGCGCACCAGGTCGAAGGCGGCAACCGCAACAACGACTGGTGGCAGTGGGAGCAGACGCTCGGGCACATCCGCCACGGGCACACCTCCGAGCACGCGGCCGACTGGTGGAACCGCGCCGAGTCCGACTTCGCGCTGGCCGCGCAGATGGGCCACAACGCCCTGCGCCTCTCGCTCGAGTGGAGCCGCATCGAGCCGGAAGAGGGCCGCTTCGACGACGAGGCGATAGCGCGCTACCGCCGCATGCTCGAGGCGCTGCGCGCTCAAGGCATCGAGCCGATGGTGTGCCTCTTTCACTTCACGCTGCCGCAGTGGGTCGCGCGCCGCGGCGGTTTCGAGAAGGGTTGGGCGATCGATCGCTTCGCCCGCTTCGTCGAGCGGGTCGCCGCCGAGTACGGCGATCTCGTCCGCTGGTGGCTGACGCTCAATGAGCCGATGGTCTACGTCGGCTTCGGCTGGTTCGAGGGCCTGTGGCCGCCGGGCAAGAAGAGCTTCATCGACGCCGTCCGGGTCGCGCACAACCTCGTGCGCGCGCACGGCATCGCCTATCGCATCCTCCACCGGCAGCGCGCCGACGCGATGGTCAGCGTCGGCATGCATCTGGCCTCCTTCATCGCGCACGACCCGAGCTCGTGGCTCGGGCGCAAGGTGGCGCAGTTTCGCGACTGGTCGGCCAACGGCTGCTGGCTGATGTCGACGATCGACGGCGTGATTCGCCCGCCGCTCGGCGTGAACACCTACGTGCCCGAGGCAGTTGACTCGCACGACTTCCTCGGCTTCCAGCACTACTTCACCTTCCCGCTCGCCTTCTCGCTGAAGCACGCGGCGAACATGTTCGCCCGGCCGATGCACGAGCCGCGGCCCGACGCCCCGCCGTCGATGGGCAACCCTCGACCCGATGGCCTCTACGACTGGGCGATGTGGCTGAAGCGGTTCGGCAAGCCGATCGTGGTCACCGAAAACGGGCTGCTCGAGAAGGAAGAGCGCGAGAGGCCGGCCTACCTCCTGCTCGCGCTCTCGGCGCTACACCGGGCGATTCGCGACGGGGCCGACGTGCGCGGCTATCTGCATTGGTCGCTCGTCGACAATTTCGAATGGGCCGAGGGCTACGACGCGCGCTTCGGGCTGGTGCACGTCGACTTCGAAACCCAGGCGCGCACGGTCAAGCCGAGCGGCCACCTCTACGCCGACATCGTGAAGGCGAATGCCATCACGCTCGAGATGGTCGAGCGGGCCGACGCCGGCCTGATAGCTCGGCTCTTCCCCGATCTCCCGAGTGAGTCGCAGGGCGAGGGGCTGCGGCGGGCCGGGTAGCGAAGGGGGCGCAGCCGGTCGCGCCGCTCAAAGCGAAGTCGAGGCGAGGAAGAGCGGAGCTTTGGCCATCCGGCCGCAGCGTCGAGGCCGCAATTCCTTGGCATCACTGGGCGAGAAAGCTATGTGAGGTGTTCCGGCACGCCGAACGAGCTTCGATTCGCCCCACCAAACCGCGGAGAGAGCCATGTCCCGTCAGCCGCTGGCCTGCCCCTGCTGCAACAGCGAGATGCAGGCCTATCAGATTGGCGCCACGAACCTCGATCTGTGCGGCTGCTGCGACGGCCTCTGGTTCGACGGTGGCGAGCTCGAGGCGGTCGTCGGCGCGCCGCTTTCGGCGCAGGGTTCGTTCTCGCAGTACCGCGCCTGCCCGCGCTGCAAGAAGTCGATGAAGCGGGTGATGCTCGACAAGACCTCGGTCGAGCACTGCGAGCAGTGCAAGGGCTATTTCCTCGACGCCGACGAGCTCGAGGAGATTATCGCCTCGGCCGCGGCAGCCCCCGTCGCCGCTGCGGCTGCTGGGAAGCCGCCAGCGGCGGCCGAGGAAGAGGCGGGTCCGCGCGAGTTCGACTGCCTCAAGTGCGGCAAGCGCTTCCCTATCGCGAAGGCCTATTCGGTGCCCGGCGGCCGCATCTGCGACGGGTGCTCTGGATTCGTGCCGGTCGCGACCGAGCCGAGCAAGCTGGTCCGATTCCTCACCGGGCTGTTCGAGGCCATGCCCGTCGGCTATGACCGCCGCGGCCGGTTTGTCATCGGTCGCAGCTTTTTCGACCACTGAAGCTCGATCTCAGGCCGGGCGTGCTGGCGCGCGCCCATACCAGCCGCTTCGATTCGCCGCCGAGGTTCGAGCTCAGGGCGCCTCGGTACCGACCTCTGTCAGCGCCATCGCTGCTTCGAAGGCTGCCTGATCGGGCCCGACGAACGGCGTGGCCGTGCGCGCCTGGGTGAGGTTCTGAATGAACGCCTCGGTCAGAGCGCGCGCTGGGGGCAGGTGACTGCTCAGGATGACATCCGGAGCCATGCGCCGCACCGAGTCGAGCGCGCGCGCGAGCGCGGAGGGCTCGGCGCAGTGGATCCATGGCGCGTCAACCGTGGCCCACAGCGTCTGGTCGCGATTCAGATCCTCGGAAGGGATCTCGGCGGCGTCCTGGCGGAGCTCTCGGACGACCGCGCCGAAGCAATCGGCGGTGAACAGCGCATCTGCCTTGTCATCGAACAGGCCTGTGGTCTCCGGCGCGTCGAAGACAGGAGGCTTGAACGTGGTGAGCCGGCGGTCGCCGACGTTGAGCGACTGCCCCGGGTTGAGCAGGTACACCCGGTCGAGCTGTAAACCGCCGAACAGGGTGAGCTTTCCCAAGCCGACGAAGGTCGTAATCAGCCGCGCAAAGGGCGCTTCGGCGAGCACCCGGCGCAGGCTCCCGATGTGATCGGGATCGGTGTGCGTCAGCCAGATCCAGCGGAGCTGCTTCAGGTCGATCAGCGAGCGCAGCGTCGCCATGAACTGGTCCGACTCGGCGGTCACTCCGGTATCGACCAGGACGGGTTCGGCCGCCTCGATGAGAAAGGCGTTGGCAGGGACGATTCCGAACCCCGGAACGAACACAAAGCTCGGCAGAACGACGATGTCGGGGGCAGCGCGGTAAGGCTGTTCCATGGCCCTTTTCCTTTCGCAGCCAGCACGCGGTTTTCCGAGGCGTGCCAGCGATGCTCGCTTTGGTAGGTACAGGAGACTGAAAGGGCATCCCCCGTGACTGTGAGGATAGGGGGCGCGGCCGGGGCGGGCCCGGTGCGCGACGCGGCGGCAAGTAGGCCCCAGCCCGTGCGGCGTCGTGAGCGCCGGGGGGGCACAGCGGCCGCGCGCGAGCAAGAGGGCCCCAGGCCCGCGCGGCCGTGAGCGCTGGGACTTGAGCCACCGCGCGGCTGAAAGGAGGTCCCAGGCCGGTGCGGCCGTACGCATCGGGGCCTGAACCACGGCGCGCGGCGGCAAGTAGGTCTCAGGCCTGTGCCGGCAGTGAGCGCTGGGGCCTGAGCCGCCGCGTGGCTGCAAGAAGGTCTCAGGCCCCGAGCGGCGTACGCATCGAGGCCTGAACCACGGCGCGCGCGAGCACGTGAAGGTCCCCTCTCTCGCGCTTGCGCGGGAAGAGGGGATTTAGGGGAGAGGGCGGCCCCAGCCATCGAGGAGGCACCTATCGCCCGACGCTCGGCTCAGCCTCGGGGAGCATGAAATGCCGCAATTCGGGAGCGCGGGTGCGATCGCGCTAAAACCGAGGAGGTTCCCGCCTCGGGCCCCGACAGCTGCCTGGGCGTTGCGACTGGACTTCGGCGTTCGAATGGCCAGAGCAGGCCGAGCTCGACCTCGACGGCGTCGAAAGGCGCTGCTTTGACCCGGTCGTCGTCCGGCCAGACACCGAGGCGGCGCCAGGTCGAGCCGTCTCGCTCGAGGACCTCGAGAGTTCGCGCGGCGGGATCGACGAGCCAGACGTGGCCGACGCCCTTGCGCGCGTAGATGCGCAGCTTCTTGCCGCGGTACATGCGCACGCTCGAGGGCGAGAGGACCTCGCAGGCCCAGTCGGGCGCGACGGACTGGAACGGGCCCTTCGGGCTCGCGAGCCGCGTGTTCCGCCAGCCGCTCAGGTCGGGGACGAGGACGTCCTCGCCGAGGTGGATCTCCGGCCCGTCGAGGATCCACCAGCCGCCGGGGCCGTTTCGGCCGAACTGCAGCGGCCCGATGCGCCTGTCCGCCGAGCGCCGAGGAAACGACGCCATGCTCGCCCGATGGCCTCGGGAGGGCGACGAGCTCGCCTTCGAGCAACTGCCCGGTGACGTGTTCGGGAAGCGCCTGGATGTCCCTGTACGTCGCCTTCTTTGGTCCCGAAGTGCTCTCGGCTTCAACGTGGCGTCCATGTCCGCGGAGGCCTCGCTTGCGCGCTGAAGGGGAGTGGCGGCTTTGGCCGGCGCCCCCGCGGACGGCTCTTGTTGCGCCCGTCGAGGCGCCTTTCGCTCTCGCCGCAGTGTCGGCCGCCGATTCAGAGCTGTCCGCGCGCGGGCGCCACGCCGCGGGGGATGAGCTCGAGATCGTCCGTGCGCTCGCTGAGCAACCTGCGCAACGCGGGTAACGACTCTTTCGGCGGCGTTTCGATGAACCCTCACTCGAACCGGCGGGCAGAAGGCCGCGTTCGCGAACCTCTTGGTCGACGACCACTCGACCGAGCCTGATAGTAGGCGCTAGGCTGGGCGCACATTTTTCATTGAAACGAGGCTCTGCATGTCCCTCCGTCCCTCGAAGTCGGTCTTCTCCCGCTGTGTGGCGATGGTCTCTTTTCTCTTCGTGGCCGCCTGCCATCCGCGCGCCGACGTCGTCCTCACCCACCCTTTGGCCACGGGCACGGTCTCGACCAATCGCGCGGTGCGCACCACGGCGATTGGCAAGGATGACAAGAGCCTGCCGGCCAGCGCCTTCGATCAGACTGGAAGCCTGACGTCGCTCGACGCGGACAACGCTTGCTTCATGGTCGTTACGCGGCTGCTCGAGAACGTGCCGGTCGACCCGGCCAGTCTGAACGCGCGGCTGCAGGTGGGCGAGGCCGAGCTCACCGCGCTGGGATCGATGCAGGGCGAGCCGAGATTCCTCGAGGTCGACGGCACCGAGGTTCGGCCGATCCAGGACGGCGAATCGCTCACCTGCACGGCGAAGGATTCGTCGACCGGCCTTTGTACGCGCTGGGTGAGGCAGGCGCACTTCGTCGAGGGCGAGGTCCCCGCGACCTTCCTGATCGTCGAGCGGCCGGTGCAATTCTGCTTCGACACCAAGGGCGTGATCACCGAGTCGACCGACGCTTTGACGCTCAACGTGCAGCTCGGACGCAGCCGGCTTACGACGATGCGCTGGGCGCTCCAGGCACCGGCGGCGAAGTAGCGCTCGAGCGCTGAGCTCCGCCTTCGGCGGCGTGTCGCCCAGGAGCCGCATGGCATCCGCGGAGCTTGTCGCACACGCCGTTTCCGCGGCGATGAAGACCGGCCAGGCCAAGGTCCGGGCGCTCGGCGCGGATGCGGCAAGAACCTTGACCCGCAGCGCGGCACGGCGGCATGTTGGCGCCATGCCTACCGCTTCCCTCCGCCTCCGCTAGTCACGACTGCGCTCGGCCACCCCGCGCGTTTTCGCGCGCGTGATGGCTTGGAGCGCTTCCGTGCCCGTCCCTGAACCCGATCCAGGATGTCGCGAGCGTGACTCGTGTGCCGTCCGACGGGGAGCGGACGACCTCCTGGTCGTTCGTATCCGATACGGCGCCTTCTCACCGCTCAGCGGCCTCCACCCCGAACCTGCGGAGGTTTTCCATGCCTGCTTCGAATGAGCGCCCGGATTCCGAGCGCCCTGATCCTTCCTCTGTCACTTGCAATGACTTGCCGAGCGCCCGCCTTTTTCCGACGAGCGTCGCCGTGAGCAATCCCGAGACCTTGAGCGAATGGCTTCACCGAAAGGTCACCCTGCTATCCGACATCAATCCCGAAGCGCCGCTCGACGACCTGGAGCCGCTTCGCGACATCGTCGGGGACGCGCGCGTGGTCGCGCTCGGCGAAGGGGCGCACTTCATCGAGGAGCTCTGGACCTTGCGGCAGCGGCTCGTGCGCTTCCTCCACGAGCGGATGGGCTTTAACGTCGTCGCCGCCGAGTTCGATCTCCGCGAGGGCGACGCGCTCGATGGCTGGCTCGCCGATCCTTCCGACCCGCGACAGTTGCGCGAGGTGAGCGTCGGCGCGGCGGATTGGGGCATGGCGACGACCTGCCAGTGGCTGCGCTCGTGGCAGGCCACGCACGGTCGTCGCATCCGGTTCGCCGGGCTCGATGCGCCGAACGGCGGGGCCGCGTTCCTCGCCACGCTCAGGCCGCTGGCCGGTTTCCTGCGGGAGGTGGACCCGGCTTCCGCGCCCCTGCTCGATCGAATCGAGCGCATCGCCAGCGCGCTCGCGGGGACGTCCGTAGCCCGCTCTGCCGACGCCTGGCGCGAGCTCGGCGAGGCGCAGCAGGACGCGCTCACCGCGGGCTTTGCGCGCCTGCGCCAGCGGGTGCACGCGCTCGAGCACGTCTTCGCCGAAAAGAGCGATCGCGCGCGCGTCGAGCTTGCACGCCGCGACCTCGCCGCGCTCGAGTGCGCCGACTTTGCGCTGCGCGCGAACGACGCGATGCACCGGGGCGCGGAGGCGCCGCTCGACATGTCGGTTCGCGACCGCTTCATGGCCGACCGGATGCTCGAGCTGCTCGATCGCGAGCCGGGCTCCCGGGTCGTGCTGCTCGCGCACAATGGGCACATCCAGAAGCGGCCGGTCGTCTGGGGCGACTACCTCTCTGCCCACCCGCTCGGCCTGTACCTGCACCGCGCGCTCGGCGAAGGCTACCGGGCCATTGGCAGCACGACGACCGGGGACATCACCAGCGAGATGAAGCTCGATCCGGCCGCCGAGGTGGGCTTCCTGGTGGTCGCCGCGCCGCTCGGCCCGCCTGCGCCCGGGGGCGTTGAGGCGGCGCTGGTCGCCGGCGGGCTCGGCGGCAGCCTGGCGCTCTGCGACCTGCGGGGAGCCGCCGCGGCCGGCGTCGCCTTCGAGCGCATTCGCGCCCAAAGCGGCTATCTCACGCTCGACGTTACTGCCGGTTACGACGCCGTCATCAGCGTGCCACGGCTGACGGTGCAGCGGGATCTGGGCTTCTGACCGACCGAACGTCGGGAGGGGCCGGACGCCTCGCGATGCCAGGGCGTCCGGCTCCGGCCTTGCCTCGGGCCTTCCTTCGGCGCATCTTGCCGCCCGATGACGGCTACGGATCCAAAGTGAGCTCGCTCACCGGCCTCCCCGGTGAACAGTCAGGAATCCACGGTCTCCAACCAGCATTCAGTCATCCCGTCGCCGGCACTGCCGGCGTCGGTCGAGGCAGGTCTTTGAGCGAACGTTCCTTTCAGTTCTTCCTGCAGTTCCACCGCGGCATCCCGCGCCAGGGCCCGGGCTCGACCGAGTCCACCACCAAGGCGTTTCGCCGCATCGAGTCGCTGCTGCCGCCCGAGCCGGCCATCCTCGACGTCGGCTGCGGCAGCGGCGCCCCGACGATGACGCTCGCAGAGCTGACTTGCGGAACCATCGTCGCTGTGGACATCGACCCCTACTTCATCGACGAGCTGCGCCAGAAGATCGCTGAGCGTGGTCTCGGCGGCCGCGTCACGGCCCAGGTAGCCGACGCGCGCGCGCTCGAATTCCCGCCAGAGAGCTTCGACTTGATCTGGTCCGAGGGCGCGCTCGGCATTATTGGTTTCGAGCAGGCCCTCCGGTCGCTGCGGCCGCTGCTGCGCAGCCAGGGCGTCCTCGCGGCCACCGAATCGGCCTGGCTGCGGCCCGTGGACGAGGTGTCCGACGAGGTCCGCCAGTTCTGGGCCGACTGCTACCCGGCGATCGCGAGCATCGACGAGAAGCTCGAACAGGCCTGTCAAGCCGGGTACACGCCGCTCGGCCACTTCACGCTGCCCGATGAGGACTGGGCCGCGTACGTTGACCCGCTCGAGTGGCACATGAACGAAGTGCTCGCCGCGCACCCGGGTGATCCCGACGCCGAGGAGGCGACGCGGGCGGAGCGCCGGGAGTTCGAGATGTTCCGCAACCACCTGCACGACTTCGGGTACGTGTTCTTCCTGCTGCAGCGCAGTTGATGCTCGAAAGACGTTCGGAGCGCCGGCCTTTGTGCCGGCGCGACCGCCGCCTGAAAACTGGAGAACCGGCCTCCGGGCGAGGCCCGACAAGGCTGCTGCTCGAAGAACCCTCTGGAAACGGTCCTTGACGCACTTGATCGCCGGGGCCGCCAAGGCCCTGGTGCTCCGACGGAGTTGGACATGACCGGTGCCGGCCTTCCCATCTACCTGGACTACAACGCGACGACGCCCATCCACCCGGCGGTCGTCGACGCGATGCTGCCGTACTTGCGCGAGCACTTCGGCAACCCGTCGAGCGGGCACATCTACGGCCGGCGCGCCAAGGCCGCGGTCGAGCGAGCGCGCGAGCAGGTCGCATCGCTTCTTGGCTTTGGCTGCCAGCCCGACGAGATCCTCTTCACCTCGGGGGGTACCGAGGCGAACAACCTCGCCATCCGTGGCGTGCTCGCGCTGTCGGCCGGGCGCCGGCACATCGTGACCTCGGCGGTCGAGCACCCGGCGACCGTGCGGCCGTGCGAGCTGCTCGAGGGCGAAGGCGTCGAGGTCACACGGCTGCCGGTAGACAGCGACGGCCGCGTTGACGCCTCGATGGCCCAGGGCGTCGTCCGCGGCGACACGGCCCTGGTTACGGTCATGCTTGCCCAGAACGAGACCGGCACGCTCATGCCTGTCGCCGAGCTCGCGCGCCTTGCTCATGAGCGCGGTGCGCTCATCCACACCGACGCTGCCCAGGCTGTCGGCAAGATCCCGACGCGAGTCGACGAGCTCGGCGTCGATCTGATGTCGATAGCCGGCCACAAGCTCTACGCGTCCAAGGGTGTGGGCGCGCTGTACGTGCGTCGCGGCGTGCGGCTTGCGCCGCTGCTGGTGGGCGCGGGCCACGAGCGCGGCTTGCGCCCGGGCACCGAGAACGTGGCCGCGATCGTCGGGCTCGGGGCCGCCTGCGAGCTCGCCGCCGACCTTGAAGCCGAGGCGAACCGACAGCGCGCACTTCGCGACGCGCTTTGGGCCTCGCTCAGCGCGGCCGTTCCTGGCCTTCGTCTCAACGGGCATCCGACCGAGCGCCTGCCGAACACGCTCAACGTCTCCTTCCCCGACGTGCACGGGAGCGCGGTGCTCGCGGCGGCGCCCGAGGTGGCAGCGTCCACTGGATCGGCTTGTCACGCCGGCGCAGAGACGCCCTCGGCAGTGCTGACCGCGATGGGGATCGACGCGCCGACCGCGCTCGGGGCCGTGCGCCTGTCGCTCGGGCGCTTTGCGACGCGCGAGCAGGTCGACGCGGCGGCGCAGGCACTCGTTGGCGCGTGGCGCAGAGCGCGCGAGCTCGGGTGACGGCGCACCGGCCGCTTCTGTCGTCGCCGAGGCAGCTTCGAGCCCATCGCGAGCGCGGGCAGAAAGCGGGCTCGGTGCAGACGCCAGTGCGCTGCTCCTCGTGATCGCGCTGGGGCTCGGTTCGGGACTGGTCTGGCGGAGCTTCGATGGTTCGGCCCTGCCCAAGTCCGGCGACGTCCAGCGGATTCCTCCTAATTGGCTCCAAAGATGACGAGCGCCAGGTCCGCCTGAGGAGCGGCCCACGGGCGGTACTTGGCAATGCCCGCTCCCTGTGGCGACCAAAGCTCGGGCTCCAGACGCCTTGCTCGCTTCGCAACACCTTTGTCTACCGACGAGACAGGTGCGCGCGGCGACGGTTGCCTCACTAGGTGGCTGGTGTTAAGCGACTCTCTCTGAGGGCGCGGTGGCTGTGGAAAACCACTATGCACCTGAGCGCGGTCCACAGGGGCGCGTTCTCGGGGAGACCGAAGTAGCG
>JBMNNX010000006.1:0-57444 GCA_050942745.1 Myxococcales bacterium | reverse complement strand
CAGGGAAGCGGTCAAGAAGGGCGCGCTCAACCGACTCCGACGCATGGGATACCGAGTCGAGATCGAGGACGCGCGGGGAGCTGTTAGTTAGGAGCTTGTCGAGGGGCCGGAGCTTGTCGAGGCGCGAGCGACCGCCAGGCAGGCACGACGGGCTCGTGCTCGAACTGGTGAGCCCTACCCCCAAACCCCCTCCCCGTCGTCGCGCTTTTTGACCGCTTGCTCGTCGCGATCCGCTCAGCGCGCCGACGGGGAGGGGGCTTAGTCCGGGCCGGCGTGTGCGGTGGAGTTTGCGGCGGTGAAGGGCGGGCACTGCGCGGCGGGCACCCGGCTCACGCGGAGCCTGTCTAGGAGCGAGCGGAATCGACGCGGCGAAGCCTGGTCCGGGCCAGCACTTGCGATCGAGTAAGCGGGCAGGCGCGCCCGACGCGAACGGGGCCTGGTCGCGGCGACAGCGACAGCCAAAGAGCCCAGGCCGAAGTTCCAAGCGAGGTGCGCCGAATGAACCGACCGATAGCGATCCTCGAAGTCCCGTCCATCCTCGGGCTCAAGCCGACGGGCGTCGAAGAGCTGCCCGCGGCCCTGCTGCGAAACGGCCTCGCCGACCGCCTCGGGGCTCGCATCGCCGGGCGGCTCGAGCCGCCTCCCTACAGCGCCGAGCGCGATCCCGACACGCTCACCCTCAACGCCCAGGCCATCGCCCGCTGGACTCCGCAGCTCGCCGATGCGGTGGAGCAGGTGCTCGACCGGGGCGAGCTCCCGCTCATCCTCGGCGGCGACTGCTCGATCCTCCTCGGCCCGGCGCTCGCTCTGCGCCGCCGCGGCCGATACGGCCTCCTCTTCGTTGACGGTCACGCCGATTTCTATCAACCCGAAGTCAACCCCAATGGCGAGGCCGCGTCGATGGAGCTCGCCTTCGCGACCGGCCGCGGTCCGAGCCTGTTGTGCGATCTCGAGGGCCGCAGCCCGCTGGTGCGCTCGGAGGACGTCGTCGCCTTCGGTTTCCGGGACCACGACGAGCAGCGCGCCTTCGGCAGCCAGCCGCTGCCGCCCGAGATGCTCGCGTTGGATCTGCCGGCGGTGCGGCGCCTGGGCCTTCGCGACGCCATCGACCGCGCAGTCGAGCGCCTCACGCGCCCGGGGCTCGACGGCTTCTTCATCCACCTCGACGCCGACAGCCTCGACGACGCCCTCATGCCGGCGGTGGACTATCGACTCCCCGGCGGGCTCGACTGGGACGAGTGGACGCTCTTGTTGAAGTCGGCCCTGGCCAGCGGACGCGCCGTCGGAGTCGAGCTGACGATCTACAACCCGCGCCTCGACGCGGACGGCAGGGCAGGCCGGGCGCTCACCGACGCGCTGGTGGCGGCGATGAAGTAGGCCCCGAAGCTACTGCTCCTCCATCCAAAGCCCCGGGTACTGCCGCACGAAGCCGTCCGGTCGGACCTGGAGCATCGCCGCGTATCCGAACTTCGGAGCGGCGTACCAATAGGCCTCTTCGCCCCGCCGCTCGTACCGCTGTGGCAGCAGCGCGAGGCCGCCTTTCGCGACATCGAGCCACGCGGCGGGCGCGTCCGCGCCCTGCCCGACGGCCAGTGCCAGCCGGCGTAGCTGCAACAGGTTGGTCGCCGGCGTGAACCCGAGGTCGAGGTCAACGCAGCCCTCGAGCCCCGGCACCGCGACGCCGTTCAGCGTCCACTCGCTGTTCGAGGCCCTGCCGACGTCGAAGCGCACCGACCGCGCCCCCATCCACCCCTCGACCCGGCCGCGCTGGCTGCGCCACGCGGCATCGCAGGCGACCTCGTACGACAGCCGCGCAGGCTCGCCCTGCTCGAGAAACACGGCGGTGCCTTGGAGGAGCCAGCCGTCGGCCGTCTGGTCGAGGCGGCAGGCGTCGTGGCCCGGCGTGTCGAGGCGGCGCCAGAGGATGCTTTGCGTCACCGAGCTCCTCCGTTCAATGGGCGTTGTGCATCCGCCGTTCCCTCGGTTCGGCGACTGGCGCCTCCGGTTCGTCCGGGCGCTCGGGGCCTCCTGATGGCGCTGGACTTCCAATGCTCACCGGCGTGTCGCGTGCTCCCGGGGTCCGCTCGTGAGCTTGATCTCTAGGAGCCGCCCGATGTCTTGAACGTCCTCTGCGATTCGTACCCGCACGTGCACCGAGGTCCTCTCGACGTGTCGCTCTGCCTCTCCGAGCAGTTGGCCGAGCTGCCCACCGAACCAAACTGCCCGAGCGGCCTCGACCGCCGCGTCGCCAAGCCGATGACCGCAACGAAGTCGCCTCGTTGAGGGACTAGGTAGAGCAGGGTGCGCTTCTTCTGCTTGAGTTGCAGGGTCCATCTGGCCTGTTTCCCGTAGTGCTTCCAGGCGCCGGTGCAGGGGGCGTAGGCAGCTTGGAGTCGCCCCAAGAGCTCGCTCCAAAGGCACTCGACGCGGCCGAGGATGCTGGCGAGGTCGGCGTCGGACGGGGCCAACGTCTTGTCGGCCAAGGCGCTGGTCGTCAGGGAGATCTCCGGGGGCCGAGGGTAGTTGCCCCGAGGAGGTGCAATTCGATCGGCGAGCCTGCGGAGGCCGTGATGTCGTTGGCCTCTAGCTCGGCTTACCGCGCTTTGCGTCCAGGAGGGCCTGGGCTTCCGCCAGTTTGGCGCTGACGTCGGCATCGTTGCCCGACCCCTTCAGCACGACAAACCCTATGGCCAATGAGAGAAGTCCAAAAAAGAGCGCCCCCCGACCACGGTTGTGTCGATGCTGCCGCCGGGCTGAAGGCAGTTACGCGACGGATTGCTCGGATCGAAGTTAGACGAGGAGGGGAGTCTGGTCGACGAACGACTGCACAAATCTCTGCGTGGCCTTGCGGTCCTTAGAAGCAGGCGACTCGCCAACGAAGCTGATGGTGTCGCCCACGTACTCTCGGCCGTCCACTTCGAAGGCGTATTCGATGACGGGATAATACCGCGGCCTCAGTCCTACTTTCTGACTGCCGCCTGCCCTTATCGCCTTCGTCACAACCGATGCCTTCGTTACCCGTCCCGGCGCTGACGGCCAGTCGAGGCTCTGGCGTTGGAAGAAGACGGAATAGGGCGCCCAGCTCAACATGAGCGCTCCCAACACGATAAGAAAGACTCCGAGCACGCGGGCGGCCTTGCGTTCGGATGGCGAATCGCTGCTATTCGGCTTAACCGGCTTATTTGTATCGCTCGCGGTCATGGTCCCTCCGGAGGGTGGCCCGAATCCTAGGTCGAGAGGTGCTCCAGAGTCATTGAGCCCCTTTCCTTTCCGATGCATCTCTCCTCGCTGGAAGGCGAGGCTGCCCCTGCGCGAGGGCTACGCGCGGCTCGCCGAGGCTGTCACCTACCAGTCGGCGAGGCTCGACTCGACGGGCCGGCGCGAGGGCGAATCGCTGAGGTCGACGAGCGGGGGCGGTCGGGCGACTACGGGCGCTGCGCTACTTCGCTGGCGCCGCAACCTGCTCGACGAGGAGGTGCTGCTTTCGCTGCCGAGCGAGGTGGGGTTCGTACCGGTGCCGCAATCCGGGCGGACGCTCTTGATCGAGGTGGGGGCGGTGTACTGAGTCGTTGCGGTTCGTGCGACTGGAGCTGCAGCGGCGATCAGGTTCACCGTCACCGTTGGCCCACCCCTCCCCGCCCAAACGCCGCGCTGCGGCGCCGGTCGATCGACGACCGACAGCGCTTCTGCCCGAGCGCGTCGCCTCTCTTGTCGGGGCTGCGCTCAGCGGGTTTCGACCACCGCCCCAGGGCGAACCCGTCTATCCGCCCGTCGCGCCCGATCACCGGCTGCGTCGTTATCCCCTTCAGCTCGAGCGATGGCAGCGGCGAGCTGAGCCGGACCTCGGGACTCTCAGCGCTTTGTTTGTCGGCCTTCGAAAACGAGGAGAGCAGCGCGCCGCCGGCCAATCCGACCACGGTTCCCACGAGGCACGTGGTCAACACGGCATTGCGGTCGGCGGTGACGAGCGATGCGCTGAGCGTGCCGGTGAGGGCACCGGCCATGCCGCCGAGCGTGGCGATGCCGAGGCTCTTCGGCGGGACGCCCACAGCGAGCAGGGTCGTGGCGCTGAGCAAGCCGAGGTTGCCTGCGGCAAGGACGATGAGGACGTCGTCCTGCTCGAATCCCCTGAGCAACAACGCGTTCGTCGCCAACCACGTGCCCCACACTCCGCCGGAGAAGGCGGCGAGCACGGTGCCGGGCGACGCGTCGATGAACTGGGAGAGCGCCATGCTGGCGAGCCCGAACCCGCCGGTCCCCGCGAGGAGGGCGCCGCCGACGCGGTGCCCTTGCGCTTTGAGGCCGAGGCTCAACGCGATTCCCTGCCACCCGCCCCAGATCGGCGCGAGGGAGACGAGGAGCACGTCGCCTCCGCGAAACTGCAGCTTGTCCACGATCGCGGCGCTGACGGCGGTGCTCAGCGTCCCGCCGACGAGGTAGCCCACGTTCGGCGCGGAGGACGCGCTGTTCTCGGTCGCGAGGAAGCCTACGCCCAAGCCCGCGAGCGATCCGAAGGCGTCGGCGAAGCCGATGGTGGTCACGTCGCGCCCCGGCAGCTCGCTGAGCTGCGAGACGCCCGCGGCGACGAGGGTCCCGACCGAGGCGCCGATGAGCACGCCGGCGGTGCGGTGGCGCTCCAGCGGCTGCGAGCTGAAGAGGCCGGGCACGAGAGAGCCGGCGAACAGGCCGTGGATCGCGCCGAGGCCGGTGAGCATCCCGTCGCCGCCGCTGAACTGGAGCCTGGGCGCCAGCAGCGAGCCGGCGACGAGCCCCACGGCCGACGACGCGGCCATCAGGCCGTATGCGGGGCGCCGGTCGTCCTTGGGCTCGGGCAGGTTGCTGATGCCCGCCGCGAGCGCGAGGCCGGTCGCAGCGGCGAGGTTGACGAGGGGCAGGTCGCGCCCGCTCAGCCGCGGCGACCAGGCGATCTCGGCGAGCGTCAGCCCGAGGGTGCTGCCAAGGAGCGTCAGGCCCTCGAGCGCGCGCGGGTCGCTGCCGCGAGGCATCGCGGCGTAGGCGCCGAGCCCGACGGCGATCAGCCCCACGCCGCGCCCGTAGACAGGTAGCCGCCATGTCCCGGAGTGATCCGCTTGCCGAGGAGGTAGCCCATCGACGCGCCGAGGACGAGGCCGCTGGCCGCGCCGAACTCCTGGGGGCCGCGCTTGCCCTGGAGCGTCGAGACGAGGTGGAGGGCGACGCCGCCGAGCATCGCTGTCCCGACCGACAGCGCGTACTGGCCGCCCTGCCGGAGCGCGGGGTCGGGATCGACGAGGGGCTTCAGCGAGCTCCAGAACAGCTCGGTGAAGAGCATCGCCAGCGCCTCGCCGCCGATGGTGAACAGGTAGATGCGGTCGTCCTCGAGCGGCAGGTTCACCAGGCCGTGCCCGACGCCCATCCCGAGCCAGAGCCCGAGGCCGGTGGTCGTCATCAAGGTGAGCGAGTGGGCGAAGGTCGAGTCTGCGCCGAGGAGGAAGCCCGCGGTTCCGCCCAGGACCGCTCCGCCGAGCAGGCCGAGCGTGGGCACGGCCTCGTTGTCGTTGCGGCCGAGCTTGCCGAAGCCGTAGAGCGTGTAGCCGCCGAAGAAGGCCCCGGTTCCCATCAGCAGGAGGCGTCCGCCGATCGGGCGGCGCTCGGGCGCGGCCGCGAGCTCGGGCGCCTGCTCCTTCAGGTATTCGGGATAGCGCGCTTTGAGCTCCCGCCTGGCCAGTGCGCTGAACGCCGACGGCAGCTTCTTGTCGGAGGCGAGCTTCTCGAGGGCCGCGGGCGTGCTCGCGAGCTGCTGGAGCGAGAGCTGGTGCAGCGCTTCTTTGCGAACCTGCTTGGAGAGCGCCCGGTTTTGCACGGCGGCGACGAGCGCAGCCTCCGATGCCGGGGACTTGAGGCTGCCGAGCGCGACTGCGGCCGCGCGGCGCACGTGCTTGTCGCGATCGGCCAGGAGGTAGTTGAGGGTCGGGATGACCTGGTCCCCGCCTTCGGCGGCGAGCCTTTCGATGGCCTCGGCGCGCGCCCTCGAGGGCTGGGTGGCGTCCATGACCGTCGCCACCAGCGCGAGCGGATCTGGGCCGGGCGGGGCCGGATAGGACGGAGGCTGCGAGCCCAGGGACGGCGCCGCCTCGGCAGGCGGCGAGATCACCGGCACGGCAGCCGAGGGCGCCCCTGCCGAGGCTGCCGGGAGCTCTGCCGCTTCCGGCGATGCCGCGACGTGCGCGGTGGGCAGCGCGCCGAGCGCTACCGCGAGGACGAGGGCAGGCACCATGACGAACTCCTGGGGAGAAGGCCGTCATTCTAGCGTGGCGCGGATGGCTCGATGGCGGTCGATGTCGGCGGGCGGACAGTTCAGGCCCTGCCCGAGAGCCGCAGGAGCCGCTCGACCTCGGCGCGCGGAAGCGGGGAGGGCGCGCCGGCGAGGACGACCGCGCGCAGGATCACCTGCGCGAGCCGCTCGACGGTCTCCATCCTGTCGCAGGCCTCGAAGATGTCCCGGCCGACCGCGATGGCGCCGTGGCGCTCCATCAGGCACGCGTCGCAGCGCAGCAGCGTCTCGGCGACGCCCTCGGCGAGCGCTTCGGTCGAGGGGCTCGCGTAAGGCGCGGTCGGGATGCCGCCGCCGAGCGCGGTGACCGCCTCGGGGAGGACCGGCGAGCTCAGGCCGATTCCGGCGAGCGTCAAGGCGATGGCCGTCGGCGGGTGGGCGTGGACGATGGCGCCCGCGTCGGCGCGGCGGCGGTAGACGGCCAGGTGCATGCGCAGCTCGGTCGAAGGCCCGCGCGGGCCGACGATCTTTGCGCCCGAGGGATCGGTGACGACGAGCTGGTGGGCCTCGAGCAGCGCCTTGTTCGTGCCCGAGGGCGTGGTGAGGATGCGGCGCGGGCCGAGGCGGATGGAGACGTTGCCCTCGGCGGCGCCGATGAGCCCGAGCGCAGCGAGGCGCCGGCAGACGGCGATGGCGTCGCGGCGGTGGTCGGCTTCGGTCTTGTCGCGCGGGCGCATGGGCGAGGGCTACAGGAACCGGGCCGAAAGCAGGTCCTGAACATCGAGCAGGCCGACTGGGCGGCCGGCGCGGTCGACGACGGGGAGCTGGTCGAGGTTGCCCTCGCGCATGGTGGCGGCGGCCTGCTGCACGCGGTCGTCCTGCGAGCAGCAGCGCGGCGAGCGCCCCATCACGGTGCTCACCGGCGCCGAGAAGTCCTGGTGCCCGCGCTCGATGAGCCGGCGCAGATCGCCGTCGGTGAAGATGCCGACGAGCTTGCCGCGCTTGTCCACGACCGAGGTGGCGCCGGGCCTGCCGGGCGTGTTGGTCATGACGGCGACGGCCTTGGAGATGGGCTCGTTCTCGCCGATGACCGGGTTGGCCTCGCCGCGGCGCATCAGGTCGGCGACGCGCATCACGCTGCGGCCGAGCGAGCCTGCCGGGTGGTAGAGCGCGTATTCGTCGCTGGTGAAGGGCCGGTTGTTGAGCGCGGTCATGGCGAGCGCGTCGCAGACCGCGTGCAGGGCGGCGCTCGAGGTCGTGGGCACCAGGCCCATCGGGCAGGCCTCGTCGTTGTGGCCGATGTCCACGACCACGTCGGCGCCGAGCGCCAGGGGCGAGGCGGCGTTGCCGGTGACCGCGATGAGCTTGGCGCCGATGCGCTTGAGCGAGGGCAACAGGCGCAGCAACTCCTCGGTGGCCCCGCTGTTGGACAGGGCGAGGATCACGTCGTGGCGCGTGACGCGCCCGAGGTCGCCGTGGACGGCTTCAGCCGGGTGCAGGTAGAGCGACGGGATGCCGGTCGAGGCGAGCGTCGCCGATAGCTTCTGGGCGATGAAGCCCGGCTTGCCGATGCCGGTGACGATGACGTGGCCCTTGCAGGCGAGCAGCAGCTCGATCGCCTCGACGAACCCGCCGTCGAGCCGGGTCGAGAGCGACTCGATGGCTCGCGACTCAAGCTCGAGCACGTGCCGGCCGTAGGCGAGATACGGATGCGTATCCTGTGGCGCCCGCTTGGCGCCGTTGCTCCGTGGAGGGGTTCGAAGGGCGCGGCGGTGGGGTTCGGATCGTCGGGCAGAGGCCTTGGTCGGCATGGCGCGTTGGGTCTTCGCGGTGGCAGGGACGGGCGAGCGGACTCCCGCGCGTCGGTCCAGGAGGGAAAAAACGAAGCGCGCCGGCGGGAACCGGCGCGCTCGTCTTCAAACTTCTCGAGGCGTCATTCGATGATGCCGGTGACGCCGATCATCAGCGTCATATCGAGCACCTCTGAGGTGAGGTAGGCGGTGGCTGGCGCGTTCGTCGGCGGCGTGGACGGATCATCGGGAATGGAATCGCCCTTGAGGAGCGCGTGGCCGGCGTAGCCGGCGCCCCAGTCGTAGAAGAGCGACGTCCAGACGCAGATGGGCGTCGCCGGCGTGCAGGCGGTGCCGTCGGCCGCGCTGACGAGCACGCGCTCGTAGCCGAAGCCGTAGCCGTCCTGCAGCTTATTGGTCTCCCATTCAATCGCGCCGATGTCGCAGTCGAGCTCGGCGTTGTAGTCTGTGTTTGCCCACGGGCGGTTGAGGTTCAGGTCGGGGAAGAAGCCGTACAGCCGCATCGCCTCGCCGCGCTCGAGGGTACCGAAGCTGGTGATCTTCACCGGCGGCGAACCCGCGGCGACGTAGCTGTGCACCGGCGAGGGGCGTCCCGTGTAGAGGATCTTCGCCTCGTTCCAGATCGTGGTGTCTGGGTCGTACTTGCCGTTCGGCCCGTCCCAGCGCCCGTTGGGGACCATCTCGTGGTCGGCGCATGCGGGGTTGGTCTCCGGGCAAGTCGGGATATCGACGAAGAACTCGTTGCGGTCGCGAACGCCGTTGTCGTTGATGTCGAGGAACGGCTCGCCCTGGTCGATGAAGGTCTCGCCCAGGTCGTACCGGCCGTTCTGATTGTCGTCGTTGAAGTACTCCTCGCCGCGGACGTAGGCGAGGACGGTCACCAGGCCGTCGCGCGGGTTGCGAGTGCGCCCGCCCTCGGCGACCGAAGGCTCGGCATCACGAGGAATGGGCCACTGGTTGGGCAGGGCGGGCAGCGGCGAGACGTCGTCGGGCGGCCAGAAGCCGATGGTGCTGAAGTAGTTGATGGCGGTGCCCTCGTTGGTGTTGCTGCTGCCCGCCGAATAAGGGACGGTCGTCACTTCGACTGGGATGGCGCCCGCCTCGACCTTGAAGTTGACCGTCGTTGGCACGCCGACCGGGTTGTTCAGGCGATCGACGAGCTTGACGCTGCAGGTCGCCGAGTAGTCGGCCGGCGGCACTTCCGAGACGTAAGCGGGAATGTTGAAGGGGGTGCACACCAGGTGGAAGGCGTGGTTGGCCGGGGTGGTGCCGCGGATGCCGATGCTCGGGCTGAAGGCGAAGACCTCGTCCTCGACGACCACGGCCTTGACTCGGAAGACGCCGATGAGCGAGCCGGCCGAGACGTTGGTGGTGACCATGCCTTCGGCGTCGGTGATGCCCGTCTCGGCGACCGTGGTGCCGCCCGGCGCGTCGGGGATGGAGAAGGTGACCGCCATCCCATCGACCGCGCCGCCGGAAGCGTCGATGACCTGGAAGGTCACCTGCGCCTGCTCGTTGAAGCCCGAGCCGCGCGTTCCCATGATGGTGCAGTCGTCGCCGTTGCACTTGGTCGAAACCCAGCTGATCTGGCGAACCCCGACGATGTCGATGGGGAGGATCTGCTCGAGCTCGATCTCCTCCTCCTCGTCCACGTGGCGCGCGGTGACGAAGGCTCGCCCGACGGAGCCGGTCTCATAGAGGTAGGCCTTGGCGACGCCGTAGCGGTTGGTTGTCAGCGTGAGCGAGGTCGCGGCAGCGTCCACGGTCGTCTTCGAGAGCCCGCCGAGCGTGGTGGTCAGCTCGATGTCCATGCTGGCGACCGGGTTGCCGTCTCCGTCGGTCAGGGTCGCGGTGAGCTCCACCGAGTCGCCGACGTCGAAGAAGATGCGGTTGCGCGAGGCTTCGAGGGTGAGGTGCCGCTCGACCAGCTCGACCGGGATGCCCGCATCCGGCTCGATGCCGGCGTCCGCCTCGCCCGCGTCGGGCTCGAAGCCGGCGTCCTGCTCGACGCCCCCGTCGGCCTCCTGGGTCTCGGTGATCAGCTCGATCATCCTGCCGCCGACGACGCCCTTCCACTCGGCGTTGATGCGCTGCGGACCCTTGCACTTCGAGTCCTCTTCGAGGTTGCACGAGTAGTAGGCGGTGGCCCGGCCGTTCGCGAGCGTCGCGGTCGCCGGCTCGACGACGCCGACGGTGGTGTTGAAGGTGATCGTGCCCTCTCCGAGCTTGCCGTCGGCCTCGGTGGCGATCACCGTGATGTCGGCGGTCCGGCCGTCGGCGACGATGCGCTGTGGGGAAACCTCGACGGTGATGAACGCCGAGTTCGAGGGCGCCGGGTCGTCATTCTCTGAACACGCCATCGGTCCCACGACCGCCACTGCGGCGACGAGGGTCGCGACGATTACGCGGGGGTTCGCCCTGCGAAGCATTCGGGCCTCCTTAGGCAAGATCAGGCGGTTGATTCTCACTCTGCATTGTCAGGCAGGTCAAGATTGCGACCCGGGCGCGGATCGCCGGGAAACGGCGCGAATTCAGGCGGCCGGCGCCGCGGCGCGCAACTGCTCGATTGCCTTGCGGTAATCGGCGTTTCCGAAGACGAAGGAGCCGGCGACGAGGACGTTGGCGCCGGCGGCGACCACCTCGCGCGCGGTCTCGGCGTTGATGCCCCCGTCGACCTCGATGTCCAGCTCCAGCCCGCGCGAGGCGGCCATCTGCCGCAGCCTGCGGATCTTGTCTACCGCGCCGGGGATGAACTTCTGGCCGCCGAAGCCGGGGTTGACGCTCATCACGAGCACCATCCCGACCTCGGGGAGGATCTCCTCGACCGCCGTGAGCGGCGTCGAGGGGTTGAGCGCGACGGCCGGCATCGCCCCGGTCGCGGCGATCTGCTGCAGGGTCCGGTGCAGGTGAGGGCAGGCCTCGGCGTGGACCGAGATGCGCGCGGCGCCGGCCTTGGCGAAGTCTTCGATGTAGCGCTCGGGCTCCACGATCATCAGGTGGACGTCGAGGGGCAGGGAGCTGGCGCGCTTGGCGGCCTGCACGACGAGCGGGCCGATGGTGATGTTGGGGACGAAGCGGCCATCCATCACGTCTACGTGGACGAGGTCCGCGCCGGCGCTCGTCACCGAGCCGATCTCCTCGGCGAGGCGCCCGAAATCGGCGGAGAGGATCGAGGGGGCGATCTGCAGTCTCATGATGTCCTCGGGGCTTGGGGCCCGGATGCGCACGCGCGCAAGCTGCTCTTGCTGTCACCCGCCGCGCGCCGAGGGTCGAAAGGCCGCGGAGCGGGCGAAGGTCACAGCCTCAGCCGCGCGGCGAAGAAGCCGTCGCAGTGGTGGCGGTGAGGGAAGGTCGCGATGGCCCCCGACGGCGTCGTCACCTCGGACCAGGACACGCCCGGGGCCTGCGGCGGGGCGACCGAGAGGCCTCGGGCGGCGAGGCTCGCGACGCGCTCCTCGCCCTCCTCGGGCTCCATCGAGCAGACCGAATAGACGAGGCTGCCGCCCGGCTTGAGGTAGCGCAGCAGGTTGTCGGCCAGGGCTCCCTGGATGCCCGCCATCCGCGCGATGTCGTCCTCGGAGCGCCGGTAGCGGATCTCCGGGTGGCGCCTCAGGGTGCCCAGGCCGGTGCATGGAGCGTCGAGGAGGATCACGTCGAAAGAGCCCTCGTCGAAGGGCAGCGGGCGCGAGGCGTCGGCGGCGCGCAGGCGGATGAGGCTCTCGATTCCCAACCGCTGCGCCTCGGTCTCGAGGCGCCGCAGCTTTCGTTCGTGGATGTCGACCGCGTAGACCTCGCCCTCGCCGCGCAGCTGCTCGGCGAGGTGACAGGCCTTGCCGCCGGGTGCCGCGCAGGCATCGAGGACCCTCATCCCCGGTTCGATGACGGCGAGCATCGAGACGAGCTGGGCGGCCTCGTCCTGAACCTGGAACAGGCCCTTCCTGAACGGCTCGAGGTTGAAGAGCGGCCCGGGCTCGTCGAGCAGCAGGCCGATGGGCGACAGGGGCGTCGGTTTCGAGGCGACGTCGCAGGCCGCGAGCGCAGCGGCGACCTCGTCGCGGGTGGCGCGGGTGGTGTTGACCCGAACGCAGACCGGGGCGGGCTCGTTGTCGGCGCGGCAGAGCGCGGTCGTCTCGTCGAGGCCAAACCGCGCGGCCCACCGGCGCACGAGCCACGCGGGGTGCGACTCGGCGACGGAGAGCCGATCGAGGGGAGCGTCGGGCAGCGGGATGGTCTTGTCGGCGGCGATCTTGCGCAGCACCGCGTTGACGAAGCTCGCCGCGCGGGCGAGGCCCTGCTGCTTGACGAGCTCGACCGTCTCGGCGACGGCGGCGTGCTCGGGAACGCGGTCGAGGAAGAGGAGCTGGTAGGCCCCCAGCCGCAGCGCCACGTGGACCGGCGTCTCGAGCTTTCGCAGCGAGCGCTTGCTGTGCGCGGCGATCGCCGCGTCGAGGGTGAGCGCGCGGCGGGCGACGCCGTAGGCGAGCTCGGTGGCGAGCGCGGCGTCCTGGCGCGTGAGCGGGCCCGCGGAGCGCAACCCCGAGTCGAGCGCTACCCCGAGGTAGGCTCCGACCCGCTCGACCTGCACGAGGACTTTGAAGGCGATGGCGCGAGCAGACATGGCGTGAACGGGGCAGCGTCCCCGTGTTCTCCGGCGCGAGGAAGAGGGGGCCGGAGTTCTACTCCAGGCGCGTCATCAGATCGATCAACTCCTCGTCCGACAGGCGACCGGCCGGGGTCGCCGACAGCGCGAGCGTCTGCAGCGTCTCGGAGAGCAGCTCGCGCTGGCCCATCTCGGTGGCGGCGCCGCGCTCGAGGTTGAGCCACTGCTCGCGCGCCCAGGTCGCCAGCGCGCTCGGGGTGATCTTGCGGCCGAGCCGAGCGGCTATCCGCTCGCGCACCGCGGCCCGGTGGATGCCGGTCTTGACGAGGCCGACGCTCGTGGCGGCGTCAGCGCGGCCGAGCGTCTTGACGGAGGCAGGTGCGACGGTGTCGGCGGCTTGCTTGAGCAGCTTCGACGGATCGGCGGCTTCGACGCTACGGCCGAGGGTCTTGGCGGGCTTTGCCGGCTCGGCGCGGGAGGCGCTGCGCCCCAGCGTCTTGGGCGGGCGGCTCTCCTTGATTTGCTTGACGGGCCTGGCCTTGGCCAGCCGGGCGGCCGCCGCGCTCTTGGCACGCCCCCTGGCGGTCCCGCGGTACTTGCCGGTCACGAGGCGTTCGAGCCCGTCGAGATAGCTCTCGATGCCCTTTCCCATCACCTGCGCCTCGCAGACGTCCTTGATGACCGACCTGCGCCGCCAGGTCTCGCGGCGCCGGATGTCCTCGAGGTGAACCTCGATGGTGGGGCGGTTGATGATGCGCAGGCACTCGCGCAGCGCGTAGCTGGTGTGGGTCAGCGCAGCCGGGTTGATGAGGACGCAATCGGCCCAGCCTCGCTCCGCCTGAAGGGTGTCAATGAGGACGCCTTCGTGGTTCGACTGCACGATCTTGATGCTGGCGCCGAGCTCGGCGGCGAAGGCCTGCAGGCGCGCGTTGAGCTCCGCGTAGGTACACGGGTCGCCTCTCGCCTCGCCGAGCAGGTTGAGGTTGGGACCGTGGACGATGAGGATGTTCATGAAGGCCTCGCCTCAAGCAACGCTTCGACCAAGGCCATCATAGGTCCCGGCTTGCCGGCCGCAAAAAAGCGTCCGAGCGACGCCGCGCCGCTTTCGCGGCGCCGGACGCGCCTCCGGGGCAGTCGCCGATCTCAGCCGAGCCGCGTCCCCGGCTTCACCGGATGGCCCGCGAGGAACTGGGCGCTCGACATGCGGCGTCCGCCTTCCGGCTGGACTTCGAGGAGGACGACCGAGCCTTCTTCCGCCCCGACTTCGATGCCTTGCGAGCCGACCTGCAGGACCTCACCTGGCGTGCCGCTCCCGGCGGAGACGCGGGCCTTGAAGACCTTGAGCAGCTTGCCCTCGAGCCTGGTGAAGGCGCCGGGCCAGGGGGTGAAGCCGCGGATGCGCGCCTCGACGAGCCGCGCGGGGAGGGTGAAGTCGATGCGGCCGTCCTCCTTCTTCAGCATCGGAGCGTAGGTCGCCCGCGCGTGCTCCTGGGGCACCGGCGTGCGCTCGCCGGCCAGGAAGGCGGGCAGCTCGGCCTCGAGCAGCTCCGCGCCCAGCTCGGCGAGCTTGTCGTGCATCGAGCCGCCCGTGTCCTCGGGGCCAATCGGCACGCTTCGGCAGGCGATGACCGGCCCGGTGTCGAGGCCCGCCTCCATCAGCATCAAGCAGACGCCGGTCTCGGGTTCGCCGTTGGCGATGGCCCACTGTATGGGCGCGGCGCCGCGGTACTTGGGCAGCAACGAGCCGTGGATGTTGACGCAGCCTTTGGCGGGGACGGCGAGGAGCTCGGGCGGGAGGATCTTTCCGTAGGCGGCGACGACCGCGACGTCCGGGCGCAGCGGCGCGAGCGTCTCGTGGAAGCGACCCGCCTTGAGCTTTTCGGGTTGGGCGACAGGCAGCCCATGGTCGAGCGCCCACTGCTTGACGGGAGGGAAGGCGAGCTGCTGGCCGCGGCCCTTGGGCTTGTCGGGCTGGGTGACGACGAGGACGACCTCGCCCAGCTTGGTACACGCGGCGAGCGCGGGCACGGCGAAGTCGGGCGTTCCCATGAAGACAATGCGTGGGCGTTCGGGCATCTAGGCCTCGAGGTAGAAGAGGACGAGGTCACAGAGGTTCGTCCCGCTGGCAAAGGCCGGCAGCGCGGCCGCGAGCTTGCCGAGCGCGGTCGCGCTGTCGAAGCGGGCGATGGCGCTGTCGAGATCGACCCCGAGCTCGACGGCGCGCGCGGCGGTTTGGCCGTCGACGAGGGCGCCGCCGTGATCGGTGTCTCCGTCGCGCCCGTCGCTGCCCGCGCACAGGGCCTGGAACCGCTGTCCGGCAAAGCGGCGCGCCAGCAGGAGCGCGAGGTGCTGCATTCGGCCGCCCTTGCCCGACCCGGCGGGGACGCGCAGCGTCGGCTCGCCGCAATACGCGAGGAGGAGGCGGCCAGCCGCAGACGCGGCGCGCTGATGGATGTCTTCGGCGAGCTGCTCGACGCTGCCGGAGAACGGGCCGTGGGCCTCGGCGCGGACTTGTTCGGAGGCGGCCAGCCGGGCGGCGGTCTCGGCGAGATCGCGCGGGCCCGCGAGCAGCCGGTGCTCAATCGCTTCGAGCCTCGGATCTCCGGGCTTGGGCGTCTCGGGCAGCTCGCCGGCGGCGCCGCGTTCGAGCCTGTCGAGGACCGAGCGAGGGAGGGCTATCTGCCTGCTCCGCGCTATCTCGAGGCAATCGCCGAAGGTCGAGGTGTCCGCGACCGTGGGGCCAGAGGCGACCGAGCCGAGGTCATTCGAGGAGACGTCGCTGAGCACGAGCGCCTGGCTCCGGCGGGAGCGGCAGGCGGCGCCGAGCTGCCCGCCTTTGATGGCCGAGAGGTGCTTGCGCACCGCGTTCATCTCTTCGATAGCTGCGCCGCTGCGCAGCAGGGCGCGCGTCGTCTCGATCTTCTCGGCCAGCGTCACGCCGTCGGTGGGCAGCGCGGCTATCGCCGAGCCGCCGCCGCTGATGAGGAAGAGGACCTGCTCGTCTTCGCGCGCACCTCGCGCCGCTTCACGGAGAGCGCGCGCCGCGTGGACGCTTCGCTCGTCGGGGACCGGGTGGGAGCCGACCACCAGCTCGAACCCGGGGGGAACCGGCTCGGAGACGTGGCTGGCGACGACTCCGGTCGCCTGCGCCAGCGCCCGAGCGGCGCCGCGGGCCATCGAGCAGCCAGCCTTGCCGAGGGCGATGACGCGTATTCGGTTTGCCCAGGCCTCATCGCGCGCGGCGAGCGCGTCGCGCACCAGGTTCTCGCCAGAGAGCGCCGCGACGCTCTTTCGATAGATGAAATCCAGGTCCGGCGGCGGCATGGCGGCAGGGTCTTTGCGGGCACCAGGAGTGTCAAGCCCGGACCTTGGCGGCCCTCTTTTCTTTCGACGCGAGCAGGATAAGATGACCCTTAATTTCGCGCGAATTGACGCGGACAAGCATTTTGAGCGCCGCCCCAGGCGCACCGCCCACGAGCGGGAATCGAGAATCGCGAGCGAGGAGGCCTGTCCCTATGCAGAGCGAGAACGCTGCGCCGGCGAGGGCGAAGGGCGGCCGGCGGCAATACCTGATCGACCGGGCCTTTCAGCTCAAGTACACCATCATCCTGGTCGTCGTCGGGGCCGCTATCTCGCTGCTGTTTGGCGCGATGATGTACCAGGCGCACGTCGAAGCGACCCAGATGATGGATTTGCCGGATCGCTTCCGCGAGGCGGTCGCCGAGCGCGACAGCGCGCTGCTTTGGCTGGTGATGGCCATCGCGGTCGTCATGGCGGTGGCCTTGGGGCTCTTTGGCGTGCTCGTCACGCACCGTGTGGCCGGCCCCATCTACGTCTTTTCGCATTACCTGCGCGTCTTGGGCGAAGGCCGCTTCCCGAAGCTGCGGCCGCTGCGCAAGAACGACGAGCTGAAGGGCTTCTACGAAATCTTCCACGAGGCCGTGCTCTCTATGAGGGAGCGCGAGAAGGCCAACGGGGAGCAGCTCAAAGAGCTCGCCGGCGCCATCGAAGCGGCGACGACCTCTTCGGAGCCCGCCGCAGCGCTGAAGCCGCTGGTCGAGAAGCTTCGCGCGATGAGCGAGAAGATGCTCGAGGTCGCGGCGTCCGAGGAGCCGGCGACCCCGGGACAGAAGGCCGAGGCGCAGGCGAGCAGCTCGCAGGCTGCGTAGAGAAGCCCTCTTCTTCCCACAGCGGCGCGCGCGGCAGCGCCCTCAATTGCGCGCGTCCCTCCACCGAGTATTCGGGGAAGCGACAAGCGGCCGAACGGTCTTTTCGTCGGCAGCCCGACGAGCGAACAGGAGCGTGCTCGCTCGAGGCCTACGGCCGCAGTGCGGAAGGCGTAGCGCGGGGCCTCACGGAAGGCCCGCCGGCGCGGAGGCCGGAGTGGACGTCGGGTCGAGGATCCGTTCTCACCGACGAGGGAGCGCGTCGCTCGCCGAGGGTTAGCGCGAAGCGCCGCGCTCGAGCTTGCGGATAGATATTCCGATCACCCTGGCGACACGGGCGTTTTCAGCCTTGCGCTCCGCCTCGCGCAGCGCCGGGAGGGCGCGCGGGTTGCCCATCTCGGCCAGCGCCTGCGCCGCGGAGCCGCGCATCGACTCGTCGGGGTCGGCGAGCACGTCGAGGCAGGCCTCGAGCGCTTCCGGAGTGCCGAGCGCGGAGAGCAGGACCAGCGAGCGACGACGCTGCTCGCGGTCGAGCTCGGGGCTCTTCGCTTCGGCAGCGAGCTTCTTCACGTCGAGCGCTTCGCGCATCGCCTTCAGCGCATCGCGCGCAGCGGTCTGCACCTCGACGGCCTCGAGCGGCGAGCCCGCCAGGTCGGCGAGCCGAGGGATGGACTCCACGTGCCGGCGTTCGCCGAGCAGCCGGGCGGCCTGGACTTTGATGCGATAGCTCGGGTGCTCCAGGCCGCGCACCAACAGCAGGTTGACTCGCTCCGCGTCCAGTTTGCGCAGGGAGGCTGCCGCCTTCTTTCGGACGGAGGGCTCGCGATCTCCGAGCAGCTCGACGAGCAGCGTGCCCGACTCGGAGCCGTCCATCTGAGCCAGCATCTCGACGAGGGCAAGGCGCGCGCGAGTGCTTCCTTGTTCGCGAGCCACATACATGTATGGCAAGGCCTCGGGGCGAGCGAGCTTGAGCAACGCGAGGCGCGCCTCGTCGCGCACCAGATCCTCTTTGTCGTCGAGCCGGGCGAAGAGCGCCTCTACCCCGCGCACGTCGCCAAGGTTGCCCACCGCCAGGGCGCAGGCCGCGCGAACCGGGTAGTCGACGTCGTTCTCCAGGCATTCGATGAGCGCGGGAACCGCGGCTTCGTCGGCGAGCCGGCCCATGATGAGCGCTGCCTGTAGCCGCACCTTCATCGGCCGCTGGGGCTCGCCGCGCAATGCCTCGACGAGCCTGGCGAGGTTCTCCGCGGACATCGGCGCCACCGGCTCGGCAGCGACGGAAAGCGCCATCGGCGCGAACACCGCGGCTACGAAGACAGCCAGTGGCACGGACGGTCTTGGAGAGCGCATTGGTCCCGAGGGGTTATGAGGGGTTATTCGGTGAGAATTCGCCCTCGTATATAACGTGGATCGCTCGAAAGGCCAAAGGCGTCAGGACGGGCCGAAGCGGCGCTCGGACGCTCGTCGGTTTCGCCGGCGCATCCCTCGAAAACCCTCGCTCGTTGCCGAGGATGAGAGCGGGGATGTCTGCCACCGGG
Organism: Myxococcales bacterium; assembly: GCA_050942745.1. Lineage (GTDB taxonomy): Bacteria > Myxococcota > Myxococcia > Myxococcales > UBA5297 > UBA10939. Next base: position 39,076 of record JBMNNX010000006.1, on the reverse strand, counting down.
CCGGTCAGAGACAGCCGCGGCGGCGACCAGACGCTCGGTCAATCGAAGGGTTCGCCGAGCCAGGCCTGATAGGTCGCCCGCTGCTGTGGCGTCGGGCTCGCGAGCTTCTCAAAGAAGCAGGCATCCTTCGGCCTCGCGGCGAGCGCGACCTCGAGCTCGAGCAGGCGGTCGCCCCGGAACAAAGCCAGCCTCACACGGTCGCTTGGGGCCCGCTCGAGCAGGCGTTCGAGCAGGGTAGAGGAGCCCACGCGGAAGCCGTCGAGCGCGACGATCTCGTCGCCCGCGTAGAGCCCGCTCTCGGTCGCCGGCGAGCCGGCGAGCGCTGTGGCGACGATGGCGCGGTCGCCGAGCTTGAGCTCCACGCCGAGCCACGGCACGTCGGTCTCGTCGCCAGGCGTGCCGCCTTTGTCGCTGGCGCCGCGCTTGGGCCGGCGCTTGAGGACCAGGCCTGCAGACGCGAGGACCGAGTAGTCGAGCTCACCGGTGCCGCGCACCGCGCCGTCGAAGAAGTCCGAGAGCCCTTCGCCTCCGACCTCCCGGCAGACTTCCTCGACCCCGCCTTCGGGGACTCCTCTGCCATCGCCGTAGCGCTCGAAGAGCAGGCGCATCGCGTCGTCGAGCGAGCGGCGCCCCTCGGTCGCGGCCCGGATCTGCAGGTCGAGCAGCATCGCGACCACCTCGCCCTTCGAGTAGTAGGAGACGGCCGAGTTGGGCGTGTTCTCGTCGGGGCGGTAGAGCTTCGTCCAGGCGAGCAGCGACGACTCCTCGAGGCTCATCACCCGGCGCCCAGGCGCCGACTCGACCGCGGTGATGGTCTCCGCCATCTTCTGAAGGTAGAGGCGCGCGTCGATGAGCCCCGCGCGCCTCGTGAGCAGCATGTCGTAGTAGGAGGTGATGCCTTCGAACGCCCAGAGCATCCGCGAGTAACTCTCCTGGCGGTAGTCGAAGGGGACGAAGGCGCGCGGCAGGATGCGCTTGACGTTCCAGAGGTGGAAGTACTCGTGGGCGGCCAGCGCGAGGAAGTCTTCGTAGCCGCTGCCCGGCCGCAGCGCGAAGCGCGGGAAGTGCAGCGTGCAGCTCGCGCGGTGCTCGAGACCGCCCCGCGCCTTTTCGGTGAAGTGGATGATGAAGAGGTAGCGCTCCAACGGCAGCCCGCCGAAGAACGCGGCGGCGGTCTCGCAGATGGCCGCGAGGTCGCCCGCGAGCCGCTCGCGGGCGAGCGCTGCCGCGCCCACTGTGACGATCTCGTGAGGTTTGCCTGCGGCTTCGAAGCGAATCGGAGCGTGAGGGCCCAATTCGACGGGCGAGTCAACGAGCTCGTCGAAGTCGGCCGCGTGAAACGAGTCATCGCGCTCCGGCAGCGCACAGAACGCGCTCCAGCCCTGCGGCGCCGCGAGCGACAGCTCGCACGGGAGCGCCCGGTGCGCGTCGCTCGTCACGAACATCGAGGCGCCGTTGAAATAGCCGTGCGTGGCGTCGAGGTGGCTGGTTCGCACCGTCAGGTCGTTCGCGTAGACGCGATAGCGGACCGAGACCTCGCCGCCTCGAGGGTTCGAGATGCGCCACGAGCTCTTGTCCAACCGCGTGACCCGGAGCGCGGTGCCCTCGGCGCCGAAGGCGGCGAAGTCCTGCACGTGGCGCGCGTATTCGCGCAGCAGGTAGCTGCCCGGAGTCCACGCGGGCATCCACAGCAGCAGCTCGGAGCTGCCGGCCGGGAAACAGGCCTCGACGTCGAACAGGTGCTCGTGCAGTCGCTTGGCCTCGACGCGGTAGCGGACCTGAGCGGGCATCTTCGGGTTCCTCCTCTATTCTGGCGGCGAGGGACCGAGGGTAGCCCGTGGGCGAGGGTTCGGAAACGGCGTCTCGCTCCGCGGGCGGGAACGAAGCGGTCCTCGCGGCTGTTCGCCACGCCGGCCTCGGCGGTGCCGAGGGCGCCCCAAGCGCTATCGCGCCGATCCGCGATTGTCGAACACTGCCGCTTGCCAAGCGTTCGCCCGGCAAAGAGCTTGACAGCCGCAGATCGTTCCTCTACAAGAGGCGCCCTTTCCGCGCAGGCCCGGATGTGCTTGGAAACAGCCGGCGCGCGCCGCGGGTTTGAGGGCGGCAAGCCGTAACTCGGGAGTCGAGGAAGATGGGCACCTACAGCGCAAAGCCAGCCGACATCAAGCGCCGCTGGTTCATCGTGGACGTGGAAGGCAAGGTTTTGGGCCGGGCAGCCAGCCAGATTGCCAGCATTCTGAAGGGCAAGCTCAACCCCCGCTACACGCCCTCCTTCGACACCGGCGATCACGTGGTCGTGATCAACGCGGCCAAGGTCAAGCTGACCGGCAGCAAGGAGCAGAACAAGCACTACTGGCGCCACACGGGGCACCCGGGTGGCATCAAGTCGATCACCGCCGAAAAGCTGCGCCAGCACCGCCCTGAGGACCTGGTCATCAACGCGGTGCGCCGGATGCTTCCGCGCAACGCCCTGGGGCGCCAGATGATGACCAAGCTGCGCGTCTACCCGGACGCCGAGCACAAGCACCAGGCGCAGCAGCCTGTCGAATTCAAGGTCGAGGCGTAAGCCGACCCGCAAGACGCTTTAGCGCCTCGTTCGCGAGGCGAGCACGAGGAAGACGATGGCAGAGCAGCAGAAGAGCTATGGAACCGGGCGGCGCAAGGAGTCGGTGGCGCGCGTGTACATCAAGCCCGGGTCGGGCACGATCACGATCAATGACCGTCCGCTCGACACCTACTTCGGCCGCGAGACGGCGAAGATGATCCTGATGCAGCCGCTCGAGCTGGTCGAGCAGAAGGACAAGCTCGACGTCCTCGTGAACGTCGCCGGCGGCGGGCTCTCCGGACAGGCCGGTGCCATTCGCCACGGGATCAGCCGCGCTCTCTGTGAGTACAACCCCGAGTTCCGGTCCGTGCTGAAGAAGGCCGGCTTCCTCACTCGCGACCCGCGCGCGGTCGAGCGCAAGAAGTACGGCCGCCCCGGCGCCCGCAAGCGCTTCCAGTTCAGCAAGCGCTAATCGCGCCCTTCAGGCGACCTCATCATTCGAGGCGGCTCCACGACCCGTGGAGCCGCCTCTTGTCGTCTCTTCGCCCAGCTTCAGGCGGCCGATCGGGCTTTCTTGGTCCGGTCGGCACGCAGCGTTCGCATGGCAGCTTTACAGCCGCCGCGAGTAGCGGTAAAAGGCGCCCTCCTGTGTAGCCAAATGTCGGAGACATACCCATGTTGAGCGCGCTTCGGTTGCCCGTCCTTCTGCTGATTGCCGCATTCGGCCTGCTCGCGTGCGATAGCGAGCGGCCTGATGGCTGTACGGCGAGTGCGGATTGCCCGAACGGACAGATCTGCCGCTTGGGAACCTGCGTCGCTGACGGCGACGCCGACGGAGTGCCGGATTCCGAGGACAACTGCCCGGATATCGCCAATCCCGACCAGCTCGATTCGGACGCTGACGGCTCGGGCGACGCCTGCGACATCGACGTCCAGCCCGACGGCGACGGCGACGGCGTCCCCGACTCCGAGGACAACTGCCCGGGCGTCTACAACCCGGACCAGAAAGAGCTCGACGCCGACGGCCTCGGCGACGCCTGCGATTCGGACTGGGACGGCGACGGAGTCCCGAACGAGGGCGACAACTGCTCCGAGGTCGCCAACCCCGAGCAGGAGAACATCGACGGCGACGCCTTGGGCGACGCCTGTGACGACGACCGCGACAACGACCAGCACCCCAACGATTCCGACAATTGCCCGGACGTCTACAACGCTGACCAACGCGACAGCGACGGCGACGGCGTCGGCGACGTTTGCGACCCGGATCGTGACGGCGACGGCATCGACGACCCTGCCGACAATTGCCCGGACGTCTTCAACCCCGGCCAGCAGGATCTCGACGGCGACAACCTGGGCGACATCTGCGATCGCGACAGCGACGGCGACGGGGTGCCCAACGCGAACGACAACTGCCCCGGCATCTTCAACCCGGACCAGAGAGACACTGACGGCGACGGCATCGGGGACGCCTGCGAGGGCGACACCGACGGTGACTCGGTGCCCAACGGTAGCGACAACTGCCCGGAGGTCGCCAACCCCGACCAGCACGACGCCGATCAGGACGGCCGCGGCGATGCCTGCGACCCCGATCGCGACGGCGACGGCGTGAACAACGACCTCGACAACTGTCCCGACGTCGCCAACCCCGACCAGAGCGATCTCGATGCGGACGGGTACGGCGACGCCTGTGACGGTGACACGACCTTCAAGGCGGGCCTGTGGTTCGACCCGACCTGCTCCTTCGCTCCGCCCCGCGCTCAGTTCGCGCAGCAGGCAGAGATCTCCTGGACCGGTTCGGCGATCGCGCCGACAAAGAACCAGGTGATGAGCACGCCGGTCGTGGTCAACCTCGACGACGACAACGGCGACGGGCGCGTCGACGAGAACGACATCCCGGAGATCGTCTTCACTACGTTCTCTTTCGATCCCAACCCGGGTGGCGGAACGCTCATCGGTTACGGCGTCCTCAGGGCGATCCGCGGAGACACCGGCGCCGAAGTCTTTACGACGCCCGCGTCCATCCCCAATCCGAACAATCCGTCGAGCACGATCAACCTCAAGCTCAACGGCGCAGGATCGATCGCCGCGGCCGACCTCGACGGCGACGGCCTCGTGGAAATCGTCGCCATGCGCTACTCGGGCGGCCTCGTCGCCTTCACCAACACCGGCCGGCTGAAGTGGAGCTGCGAGCAGCACGGAAGCTGCGTCGACTACACGTCGCTGCACTCCGGGATGAACTGGGGTGGGCCTGCCATCGCTGATCTCGACAAGGACGGCAGGGGCGAGATCATCTTCGGCAACGCGGTCTTCAGCTACGACGGCCGACTTCGCTGGCAGGGCCGCGAGGGCATCGGGGACAACGGCGTGGGCCCGCTCTCGCTGGCCGCCGATCTCGACGGGGACGGCTTCCTCGATGTGGTGACCGGACGCACCGCTTACCGCCACGACGGCACCATCCTTTGGAACGACACTACCCGCCGCGACGGGTTTCCGGCCATCGGCGACTTCGACGGCGATGGCCGCCCGGACGTCGTGATCGTCGCCGACGGCGCGGTGCCGGGAAGCAGCACCCGCAGGGCGCAGGTGATGGTGCGCAGAGGCAGCACCGGCGCGTTGATCTGGGGACCGGTCGATCTGCCGGGCGGCGGGCGAGGCGGCCCGCCCACTGTCGCCGACTTCGACAACGACGGTCAGCCGGAGATCGGCGTGGCCGGCTGGAACAAGTACGTCGTCTTCGAGACGAACGGCGCGATCAAGTGGCAGCAGTCGACCATGGACCACTCGTCGAACACCACCGGCAGCTCGGTCTTCGATTTTGAAGGCGACGGGTACGCCGAGGTCGTCTACAACGACGAGACGACGCTGCGCATCTACGACGGCGAGACGGGCGCGGTTCTCTGGGAGCAGCCGAACTCGACCGCGACCGCCTACGAGTACCCGGTCATCGCCGACGTCGACAACGACGGCAACGCCGAGATCGTCGTCGGGGCGAACGACTACGGGCGCAACCCCGTCCACGGGATCTTCGTCTACGGTGACGCCCACGACCACTGGGTGCGCACGCGCCGCATCTGGAACCAGCACACCTACCACATCACCAATGTCGAGGAGGACGGCCGCCTGCCGCTGGGCGAGAGCCCCTCGTGGCTGCTCTACAACAGCTATCGGCTCAACGCGCAGCCGGCCGGCCAGGGCCGCGCCATCGACGCACCGGATCTCCAGGCCAACGGCGTTCTGGTCGATCCGGGGATGTGCCCGGCCAGGCTCACGCTTCGCGTCTGGGTGGAGAACCGCGGCGCGGTCAACGTCGCGCCCGGCCTGCCGGTGGCTTTCTACAACGCGGCCACGGGGAGCCTGCTTGGCGTGGTCCACACGACCCTTGGGCTCCAGCCCGGCGAGGCCCAGCGCGTCCGCTTCGACTGGGTCAACCCGCCGCGCCACGCCTCCGTGCGCGTGGTCGTCGATGACGACGGGACGGGCCAGGGACTTCACAGCGAATGCGGGCCGGCTTCGAACAACGAAACGAGCACGATCGCCATGTCCTGCGGCCTGTAGGAACCAGGAGCGAATTTCGCGCTGCGAAGCCGGGATCGAGCAGCTCGATCCCGGTGCTTTGCCGTCATGGCGCCCCGGGTGCCGGCGCAATGCTCGGGCCGAGACCGCTCGGCTTGCGGCTAGATCTCCAGGACGACGAAACGTCGCCCGGTCGCTTGGTTCAGCAGCTTCATGACCACGTTGTAGACCGGTATCCCGCCCGGCGTGCTCGCCTGCGTCTGCCCCTTGTGCGCGTGGCCGTGGACCGCGAAGTCGGCCCCGAACTTGTCGATAGGCTCGGCGAGGCGCGAGCAGCCGAGGAACGGGATGATCTCCGGGTTCTCGCCCTCGGTCGTGCCGTGGACGGGGGCGTAGTGCGTCAGCGCGATGCGCTTGGGGAAATCCTTGATGCGCGCGAGCGCGCTCTCGAGCTTGAGAGACTCGTTGACTGCCTCGAACACGAACCGCTTGATCGGCTCCTCACCCCAGGGCTCGAGCGTTGCGCGCCCGAAGCCTCCGGCAAAGCCCTTGGTGCCGGCGATGGCCAGGCGCCTTTCGAAGATGAAGTAGCTGCCGTCGAGGACGCGGATGCCGCCGCGCGAGAGGATGCGAACCACCTCGTCCGCCTTTCCCATCTCGTAGTCGTGATTGCCGAGCACCGCGACGATGGGCACGCGCACGGCCGACAGATCCTCGGCCAGCTGCTCGGCTTCGTCGGGGTCGCCGTGGTCGGTCAGATCTCCGGCGAGCAGCAGGATGTCCGCCTGGTCGTTGACCTCGCGGAAGATGCGCCGCAGGCGGTTCGGGCGGTCGAGTCGGGAGTGGAGGTCGCCCGAAGCGGCGACGCGAATGGGCCTGGAGGGCGGGCCGTCGGTCTCCTTTGGCCCCTCACTTCCGGAACCGCGGCCCTCGTCGAATTGCATCGGTCTCGAGTCCGTTCCCTTCTCCTGGCCAAGCTGTCGGCCGCACGAACGCCTGCAGCTCCCAGCGGCCGACGCGGCTGTCGCGGCGAAGTCCCCATGCCTCTTCACGGCGGCTCGCGGTGCTCGCGCCAGGCCGGCACCTCGAGCGGGCGGGCGTCGCGGTATCCCTCGGCGAGGTCGATCTCGTACTGGCGCCCCGACAGCAGGGTTCCGCGGCAAAGTCGCTTCTCCGACGGGAGCGCCGGGCGCCGTGAGAGCGCGATCAGCTCGTCGAGGACCCAGGCGGGGATCTTGTCGCGATCGCCCGGATAGCTGAAGCGAAACAACAGCAGGTGCGCGAGCAAGACCTCGGGGTGGGGGCGCATCCGGTCGAGCAAGAGCTTCCAGTCGAGGCTCTCGGCGCACCAGAGCAGCAGGTGCTGGATGTCCGCGCCGTCGTAGCGCTCGCGCTCCTGGACGTAGCTCTTCGACCAGATCATCTCCTCGGGCGGAGCGATGAGCGAGTCGACCCCGAGCACGCGCGCCTTCCGGGCGCGCCGCAGCCAAAGCTCGTCGACCTCGGCCACGCCGTTGCCCGAAGAGAAGATGACGTCGACGAACTCGCCGTTCTCGGCGAAGCCCTTGGCGAGCCAGAGCGAGTCGGTCATCTCCACCCGAAACCCCACGCGGGCCAGGCTCGTCAGCGCGCGGCCGGCGTCCTTGCGGCGGCAGAAGATGTCGAGGTCTTTGGTGTCGCGCCGGATGCTGGTGTACTCGCGCATCGCGTAGGCGCCGGCGACCACGAACGGGACCCGGTCCTCGTTGAGGGCGATGAGCGCGGCGCGCCGCGCGGCGACCTGCGAGGCGGAGTCGCTGTCGGCCGAGCTCTTGATGGCAGGGGAGTAGTTGGAGCGGGCCGACGGCAGCTTGATCGCCTTCGAGGAGCGAGCCTTCTTGGTGATGGCCGGCCGGGCGCCTCCCTTGGAGGGCCGAGGCCACGCGGCGCCCAACTGGAGCGCCGGCCTTTCGGGCGGATCGCGCTTCGCCAAGCTGGCCTCCTGGAGACGTCCCTGTGCTCGCTCGGGAGCGAGCGGATGCGCCACGGTTCAAATTCGGCACGGGCTCGGCAAATGGCATCGGGCGGGGCCGGGCGCTTCGGGGACGCTATCAGCTCGGCCTTGCGTTTTGACAAGCGCCCTGCCAAGAGGAGCCGCATGCGCCTGCTCGCGCTGGAAGTCCGCAATTTTCGCAACATCGAGGCGGCCGACCTGGTGCCGGCCGCTCGGGCGACCGTCATCGTCGGCCCGAACGGCCAAGGCAAGACCAACCTGCTCGAGGCGCTCTATGTGCTCGCCACCCTGAGGCCGCTGCGCGCGAGCCGGTACGCCGAGCTGGTGCGCTTTGGCGAGGAGCGCGGCCGGGTGAGCGGGCGCTTTGCGCTGGGCGGGGCCGAGCGGGAGATTTCGGTCGAGGTTCACTCCGGCGGGCGCGAGGCGTTCGTCGACGGCAAGCCTGCCAAGAGCCTGGCGGACTACTTTGGCGGCGTCTCGGTGGTCGCCTTCACGCCCGACGACCTCTCGGTGACCAAGGGCGGTCCCGACGGCCGCAGGCGCCTGCTCGACCGGGCGGTCTTCAACCGCTTTCCCAGCCACCTTGAGGCTTGCCGCGACTATCAGCGCGCGCTCAAGCAGCGCAACCGCCTGCTCAAGGAGCGGGCGGCGCCCGCGCTGCTCGAGGTCTTCGACGAGGCGCTCGCGCGCGCCGGCGCGCGGGTCGTAGCCCGAAGGCTCGCCTTCGTCGCCGAGATAGGCCCGCGGGCCGGAGGCAGCTTCGAGGCCATCGCCGTCGGCGACGGCGGCCTGCAGACGCGCTATGCGCCTTCGGGCCTGAAACCCAAGGCGTTGGAGGGTGAGTCGCAGATCGCCAGCGAGCTGCTGGCGGCCTTGCGCCATCGGGCCTCGCGCGACCAGGAGCGCGGCTTCACCTCCGTCGGGCCGCATACCGACGACCTCGAGCTGCTGCTCGGCGGCAGGCCCGCGCGCTCCTTCGCCTCGCAGGGCCAGCAGCGCGCAGTCGTCCTCGCCCTCAAGATCGCCGAGATCGAGAACCTGCGGGCGAGCCTGGGCCGGCCGCCGTTGCTGCTCCTCGATGACGTCTCGAGCGAGCTCGACCCCGCGCGCAACGCCTATCTGATGGAGTACCTGCGCGCGTCGAACCAGCAGGTCTTCCTGACGACGACCGACGAGCGGCTCGTCCGGCAGGCGATCGGAGAGGACGCCCAGCTCCTCGGGGTCGAGCGCGGCGTGTTCGGACCGTTTCACGGTTAGCGGCCGCTTGCCGCGTCCAACACCCCGGCCGAAAAGGCTCCGAGGGTCAAGAGCTGCACCCCATCAAACTCTCGACCCTCGACTCTCGACTGTCTACTCGCAGGGCGCGCAGCGGTCGAGCACCCGGAGGTCCTGCTCGAGCACCTTGGCGAGCGCCTCTTCGGCGAGCTTCTTGCGCACGAGATCGTAGCGCATCCGCACCGTCTCGAGCTCGCGCTCGAGCCGCAGCGCCTCGAGCTTGACTGCGTCGAGGCGCAGCGCCTCGTCGCGCGACTCCTGGAGGGCGGCCTGGAGCGCGGCGCTCTCGGCGGGGCTGAGGGCCGCAGCGCCGCGGGAGGGCCGCAGCGCGAGCGAGAGCTCGCGGATCCTCGCCTGCACGATCGCCAGGCGATCGGCGAGCGGCAGCACGTGCAGGTCGTTCTTCTCGTAGAACTCGCGCAGCGCCTTCTCCTTGGGGTCCAGCTCCGCCTCCAGGGCGCGCGCCTGCTCCTCGAGGAAGTCGAGCCCCTCCTTGCCGAAGAGGAAGGCCGCGTCGAGCACTGCGTTGCAGACCGCGAGCGCCTCGGCGCGGTGGGCCGCGGTGGTGCGCACCACGAGCACGGCGCTGCGGCCGACCCGCTGGACGTTCATCGCCGCGCGCAGGTCGACCGAGGGCGAGGTGCGCGCGACCGAGGCCCGGAACGACTCGCTGAGGAGGATCGCCCGCTCGGTCTCGACCGGATCGACCGCGGAGGCTGTCGCCACGTTGCGCAGGACGACGAGCGATGCCGTCGCGCACCCCTCGGGCCGCGGCGCGGCCTTCACGGCGCTCGGCGCCGGGCCGCTGTGGACGCAGGCGGCCAGTGAACAGGCAACCAGTGCGAACAACGGGCGCTTCATGACTGCTCCTTGGTGGCTCGGGCTACATACTTCGCTTCAGGCAGCTCGCCCGGCCCGCGGGCGTGCGTGAGGTCGGTCGAGACGCACCTTCGATGGTGGCCGCAGCACCCCTCGGGCCGCGGGGTGCCACGGTCGCCTGCTGCGCGAGGAACGAGCCGTCGACTCTCCTTGCTCCGGCGTTCGGCCCGAAGAGCTCGCGGCACGTTAGCACGGGGTCGCCCCGCCGCGTTGCGCCCCAGGGCCGCGGGCCGGCGTCGGCGCCAGAGGACGCGCTTTTCGCGGGAGCCGGGCGAGCGGGCGATCTTGGAATAAATCAGAGGGGTTAGCCGGTTTCTTGGGTCTTGAGGGCGAAGCCGCGACGTGGTACTGTTGAACACTCTTTCCACCCCCGCGTGCGACAGGCTCGAAGCGCGTCGCGAAGGTGTCGAGGGCACGCTCGCCCGCTTAGGGAGAATCCTTGGAAAACTTGAACCAGAACCCGACCCCGCAGGCTGCGGCTGCGCCCGAATACAGCGCCGCGAGCATCACCGTCCTCGAGGGACTGGAGGCTGTGCGCAAGCGCCCCGGCATGTACATCGGCCCGCCCGACGACACGGGACTGCACCAGCTCGTCTGGGAAGTCATCGACAACTCGGTTGACGAGGCCCTCGCCGGCTACTGCACCTCCATCCAGGTGGTCATCCACGGCGACGAGTCGATCTCGATTATCGACAACGGGCGCGGCATCCCCACCGAGATGCATCCGACCGAGGGGCGGCCCACGCCCGAGGTCGTGCTGACCGTGCTGCACGCGGGCGGCAAGTTCGACAACAACTCCTATGCTGTCTCCGCAGGCCTGCACGGGGTCGGCGTCTCGTGCGTCAACGCGCTCGCCGAGTACCTCGAGCTCGAGATCTTCCGCCAGGGCCAGCACTACGAGCAGCGCTACGAGCGCGGCGTGCCCGTCACTGGGCTGAAGGTGACCGGCTCGACCGACAAGCGCGGCACCACCATCCGCTTCAAGCCCGACCCGCTCATCTTCGGGGAGCGCTCCTTCAACTTTGACGTGCTCAGCCAGAGGCTGCGCCAGCTCGCCTTCCTCAACGCGGGCCTGCGCATCGGCGTCCTCGACGAGCGCAGCGACAAGGAGCACGAGTTCAAGTACGACGGCGGCATCCGCGAGTTCATCGAGCACATGAACAAGAACAAGGCCGTGCTCAATGAAAAGCCGATCTACTTCGCGGCCGAGACCGAGCGCATCCAGGTCGAGGTGGCGATGCAGTACAACGACTCGTACGACGAGAAGGTGTTCTGCTTCGGCAACAACACCTTCAACGACGAAGGCGGCATGCACCTCGCGGGCTTCAAGGCCGCGCTGACCCGCACGCTGAACAACTACGCGACCAAGAACAACCTCTGGAAGGACCTGAAGGAGACTCCGAGCGGCGACGACGCGCGCGAGGGCCTGGTCGCGGTCATCTCGGTCAAGCTGCCCAACCCCGCCTTCGACAGCCAGCCCAAGCACAAGCTCATCAACCCCGAGGTCAAGGGCGCGGTCGAGGGCATCGTCTCCGACAAGCTGGCCACCTTCCTCGAGGAGAACCCCAACGTCGCCAAGAAGATCGCCGCCAAGGTCGGCGACGCGGCCCGCGCGCGCATCGCCGCGCGCAAGGCGAAGGAGACCGTGCGGCGCAAGGGCGCGCTCGACTCGGCCTCCCTGCCCGGCAAGCTCGCCGACTGCCAGGAGCGCGACCCGTCGCTGTGCGAGCTGTACATCGTCGAGGGCGACTCCGCAGGCGGCTCGGCCAAGCAGGGCCGCGACCGCAAGTTCCAGGCGATCATGCCGCTGCGGGGCAAGATCCTGAACGTCGAGAAGGCGCGCTTCGACAAGATGCTCAGCTCCGAGGCCATCGCGATGCTCATCACCGCGCTGGGCACCGGCATCGGCAAGGAGGAGTACGACCCGAACAAGGCGCGCTACCACCGCATCATCCTGATGACCGACGCCGACGTCGACGGCTCGCACATCCGCACGCTTCTGCTGACCTTCTTCTACCGGCAGATGCCCGAGCTGGTCGATCGCGGCTACCTCTACATCGCCCAGCCGCCGCTCTACAAAGTCACGCGCGGCAAGAAGGACACCTACATCAAGGACGAGCAGGCCCTCGTCGAGTACCTGCTCGAGGCCGGCGTCGCCTCCTGCCGCCTCGAGCTTGAAGGCAAGCCGCCGCTCGAGGGCGCGGCGTTCCGCGCCTTCCTCGACAAGATCGTCCGCTACAAGAACCTGCTCGACCGGGTGGGCCGGCGCCGCGACGCGCGCATCGTCGACGCGCTCGCCCAGGCGACCGACCTCGAGCTGCAGACCCTCTCGGACACCGACGCGCTCACCGAGCAGCTCTCCAAGGCGCTCGCGTTCGCCGAGCGGCACGTCCCGAGCATCGAGCGGGCCTTCGCGACGGTGCTGCGCAAGCCCGACCCCGAGAACCCGGCGGCCAAGGTGCTGGTCTTCAAGACCGAGATCGCCGGCAACGTGCGCGAGACGGTCGTCGACCAGGCCTTCCTCAAGGGCGCGGAGTTCACCGAGCTGCGCGCGCTCTGCCGCGCCTTCCGCGAGGTCGGCAGCGCGCCGTACACCCTGGTCACCGCCAGCGGCAAGCAGACCTTCGACACGGTCCAGGCCCTGCTCGAGGCTACGAAGAAGGAGGCCTCGCGCGGCCAGAACATCCAGCGCTACAAGGGCCTGGGCGAGATGAACCCCGAGCAGCTCTGGGAGACCACGATGAACCCGGCGACCCGGACGCTGCTCAGGGTGAAGGTCGACGACACCGTCGAGGCCGACGGCATCTTCACCGTGCTGATGGGCGACCAGGTCGAGCCGCGGCGTGAGTTCATCGAGAGGAACGCGCTCGACGTCCAGAACCTGGACATCTGAGCGAGGACGCTTCTAGACTGCGCGGGCCGCGATTCTTGGGGCATCGTCTAAAGGCAGGACTGAGGACTTTGAATCCTCCTATCTAGGTTCGAATCCTAGTGCCCCAGCAGAAGGCCGGGCGTCCACCGACGCCCGGCCTTTCTTCGTCCCGGGCACCTGCAACGGCGCGCTCGCCGTCTTTCCCGACCTTGAGACCGGTCCGACGGTCGGCTTTGACCTTGAACCAACACCGGTCAGCCCGAGCGTAGGCCCAGCTTGCGATGCCGCGACCAAACGGACGGACCGCGGAGCTCCAGCTCCGCGTCGTGTCGCGGCGACAGGTCGTCTTCGGTCGCCCGAACGACGAGTGGCGGATCTGGTGTTGCTCCACCTTCCCCCCTGTGCAATCCCGTCGCCACACGCGCGGGCCGCCGAGGCGGCGGCCCTCCCCCCCAATTGCGGCCTCTGTTCACAAATCCCGTCGCCGGATGTGACCTCCGCGCAGATGGAGCTGTGGGCTAGGAGCGACGACGTGGGCTTCGTCCCCGACATCCCCACCGTCCGCGCGCCGCCACTCAGCGCTGCTTCGACGTGAGCGCGGTCGCTTGCCGCCGGCGACGCCGCACCTGGCCTCGAGCGATTCGCCCGGGCGAGGCGCGGTTGGCAGCACGTCGGTCTCAAACCCGCCGAAACGACAGCCAATTCGACTCTGCGTGTAACGCCAAGTAGCGGCCGTCGTCTTTCGGGGAACAAAGTCGGCAACAGTGCGTGTTGGCCCAGTGCAGGACAGCCTGTGCGGTCTGCGCGCAGGCGGGCCGGGATCGGGGCGGGCACGTGAATCCCTTCTCTCCCTCGAGACGCCTCTCGTGGCGGTGGGCGCCTTGGTTGGCCGCGCTGGGCTACGCGATCCTCGGAGCGCTCTGGCTGCTCTTCGCCCAGGAGCTGGCCGTGCGCCTGTTCGCCAGCGAGATAGGGCGGACGCACGCCCGTGATCTCTTCAGTTGGCTCTTCGTCGCCGCCTCGGCCCTGGGCCTGCTGTGGCTGCTGCAGGCGGCGACCCGTCCCTTGCGCCAGTCGCGGCGAGCGCTCGCCAATACCATCGAGAGCATGGTCGACGCGGTCCTCGTCGTCGACGGCGAGGGGCGAATCCTTGAGGCCAACCGCGCCGCCGTCGGCCTGCTCGCGGCTCGCGACGCCTCCGAGCTGCTCGTCTCCGCCGCCGATTTCTGCCGCCGCTTCGGGCTGCGCAACCCGGCGGGCGCGCCCTTGGAGGTCGGAGACTCGCCCATCGGGCGCGCGCTCGCCGGTGCCACGGTGCGCCGCGAAGAGGCGATTTTGCGCGCGGCCGACGGCACCGAGCGCTTCGTCGCGATGAGCGCCGCGCCCGTCGACGGAGAGCGGCCGATGCCGGTGACGCTCGCGGTCGTCAGCTTCGAGGACATCGGCGAGATGAAGCGGCTCGAACGGCTTCGCGAGGAGTTCCTCTCCATCGCCGCGCACGAGCTGAAGACCCCGCTCACCTCGGTCAAGGGCTACGCGCAGCTGCTGCGCCGGCGCGGGCTCGAGGGCGCGCAGGCCGACCGCGGGCTCGAGGTCATCAACCGCCAGTGCGACCGCATGAACCAGCTCGTCGAGGACCTGCTCGATCTCTCGAGGGTTGACCTCGGGCGCCTGAGCCTGCGCACGCAGCGCTGCGAGCTGCACGAGCTGGCCGCCGAGGCCGTCGCCCACGTCCAACCCCTCACCTCTCGCCACCAGCTGCTGCTCGACTGCGAGCCGGGCGCCTGCGTCGAGGCCGATCGCGAGCGGGTCGAGCAGGTGCTGGTGAACTTGCTCGACAACGCCGTGAAGTTCTCGCCGCACGGCGGCCTCGTGCGCGTCTCGGTCTCGCGGGGGCCCGACGGCTGCGTCGTGCGCGTCGAAGACCAGGGGCTCGGCATCTCCGAGGACGAGCGCTCTCACGTCTTCGAGCGCTTCTACCAGGCGCACCCCGGCCGCGTCCTCTCCAGCCGCGGCGGCATGGGCATCGGCCTGACCATCGCGCGCGAGGTAGTCGAGCGCCACGGCGGGCGGATCTGGTTCGAGAGCGAGCTGGGCAAGGGCTCGGCGTTCTGCTTCTCGTTGCCCTACGAAAGGCCGAGTGAGGCAGCCGACTCCTCGCCGGCCGCCTGATCGCGCTGGCCGGGCGGGCGCTGATGCCAGGCTGCCGGCCAGGGCGGGTTCGCCTGCTTTGCCGGCTGCGCGCACGGGCCATCGCCGTTTCCTGCGAGTGGCCGAGGCCATCGCGCGGGGCGCAGGACGGCCGCACGTCGAAGGCATTCGCCGGACGCGCGCCGACCCGCTCTCCGTCGAAAGCGGCTTGGGGCTACGGCTTCGGCTGGCCCGCAGTGCGCATCAACGCGCCGCCCGGAGGTCGCCCACTTCTCCCTCCGCGCCGCGCGGGGCTCAGCCGGCGAACGCGCGGGCCAGGGCCTGCTTTTCGGACCCGGAGGCCGCGTCGCCGAGCCACTCGACGAGCTCGGCGGCGACCTTGAACGCGCGCCGGGTCGGCAGGTTCGCCTGCTTGATGACCCGCGACATCTGCAGCACCGCCATCGCGCTTTCGCTGGAGACGAGGACCGCGCTGGGCTCGATGCCCTCGTTGTGCCGGCGGAACATCGCGAGCAGGGCGTCGGCCTCGGTCTGGTTGAGCAGCTTCGTTTGCCGGTAGTCCGCGGCGATGAGGACCTTGCCGCCGGCCTCTCGGGCGAGGTCGCGCATCCGCTGGTCGGCTTGGGCGATCTCGTCGAGCGTGACTGGGGAGACGACTTTGACGAGGACGAGGTGTCCTTCAAGGCGCGTGACTTCGAGCATGGTGACCTCCTGCAAAGTTGGCGTCATCTGCGCGATCACCAGCTTTCCACGCCGGCAAGTGCCGGTACAAGGGTAGGCGCCTCAGGGGCCGGGCGGCCGAAGGCCTGGTCGCCGGGATGTCTTGTGGAGCCCCCGCCAGTGGTTGTCTCCGCGCGAGCGCGCGGGACGGACGGCGGGCCGGCGCGTCCACTCCTGCGGCTCGAGCCAGGCCGGTCGCAACTCGGCGTAATTGCGAGTGGTGTCGGTGTCTCGCGCACGTTCGCGCAAGAGGGGTACATCGCCGACGAAGAGCACGAGGCGGTGACGACCGCCAAGGTGCGCGCGTGCGACGTGGCCTGGGACGAGACGGTCTCCGCGCTCTCGCGCGAGGCGCTCTACCTGTCCGGCGGCAAGCCCGACAAGGCGCCGTACGCGCTGTTGCTCGGGACGACCAAGGCGAGAAACCTCCAGGCCCTCGGCCCCGCGAAGGCGACCGTGGCTGGCGCGGCGCTGATCTCGAAGATCGAGGCCATCGGTGAGCCGAGACCCGTCGCGCTGGCCCAGGGGCTCGGTGCGAGGACCGAGGCTCTAGCGGTCGCCGAGAAGGCCGACGCCGAGGCCGAGCTCAAGCTCGCGGCGCACGGCATCGAGCGCGTCCCCGGTTGATCCAGCAGACCGAGGCGCTCATCGCCTCGACCGAGGCCAAGATCCTCGCGGCCCATCCCTGTCGTGACGACCTGGTGCGCGCCATCCTCAGCCCCAACAACGCCCGGCGCTCGTCGCGCAAGGCCGAGCCGACCGAGTCGCCGGAGTAGCCGCGGAACGGCGCTCGCCGCCACGAAGAGGTGAAATCGCCCGCGAGAGCAGCAAGCTCGCGGGCGTTTTCCTTCTTTGGCCTCCTATCGAGCCACGGTCATGCCGATCGCCGCTCGCCTCGTCGGGATGCCGCGAGCGCGCTCGGCGCGGAGGTCCCGGTGGCCGAGCAGCTCAGTGCTCATCGAGCCCGAGCCCCTGCCGATCATCGGCCTCTGCTTCGCGGACGGTGTCGAGGCTCGCGAAGGACTGGCGCACCAGCTTCTCCCGATGGTCGAGCAGCCGTCGCACCGCCGGCCGGCGCGGCTCGGGGACCGCCTTCTCCAGGCTGTGCAGGAGCGCGCCCAGGCGTCTCTCGACGGTGACGGAGTCGCTCCCGTACTGCTGGATCTCCAGAACGCTGAGCCGCAGCAGGTCCTCCCAGGTCGGGGTCGGAAAGACGAGCCTCGTCACCCCTTCGACGTCGCGAGCCTGCCCGACGTCGAGGTCGAGCCAAGCCAGTCGGCAGAGCAGGGACTCGAGCTGATCGAGCACCATCGCCGCCGTCGTCGGGTCGTTCACCGCCGGCGAGAGCGCTCGAATGGCGATGTCTACGAGCAGGCGGATGCCATAGGCGGGGTCGAACCGCACGGCGCGGTAGGGCTCGATGACCAGACAGCGGCGCACCTTGCTCGCCGGGAGCTCCGCACCGGAGACGAGGGCGACGGGGGCGCCGCGAAGGACGAAGTCGCCGACGGCGTGCGGCAGCGACACGAGCCCATCGGCTGCCTCGGCCAACCCGACGAGCCGGCGTACGTCTATCGCGGTCAGATAGCCCGGTGCGCCCTCGTGTCGGATGACCTGGCGCGCGTGCAGCTCGGGCGGGGGCTCGCTCTCCTTCTGCTCGTCAAAGCGGGAAGGGTAGAGCCAGGAGATCGCGTGCTCGCTCAGATGGCCGATGAGGGGAAGGACTCGGACCAGCGAGAGAGACTGGACCTTGGGGATGAGCAAGACGAGCGTGACGACGCTCGCCAGCAACCAGCCCCAGGCGACCCAGACCGCGACGGCGTTGATGCCGCTGGTGCCGGCGAGGTCAACGGCGCGAACGGCGACGAGCGCGTAGATGAAGGTCCCGGTGAAGACGCCGAGGGCCGTGCTGAGCAGGTTGTTGCTCGCGAGGACCCGCAGCAGCCGCGGGCTGTAGCTCGCGCTGCCGAACTGCAGGGCGACGAAGACCAGCGAGAAGACGATGGCCGTGAGGGCGATCATCCCGGAGGCGATCGCCGTGAGCGTGGCGATGGCGCTCGCCGAGCTCAGCGGCGCGACGGACGCTCCCATGAAGGCGGCTCCGAGCGCCGGCGCCCGCCATCCGAGGAGCGCGGCGAGCGCGATCCAGAGGACCGGAAGGAGCCAGATCGTCGAGTCCCACATGCGGCTGTGCCGCTGCGCCCACGTCAGCGTCGGCAGAGGGCTCGTCCGCAGGCTTCGTCCCATGAGGTTCCTCGACCCGCCTTCGAGAGGAACAACGCCGGCCAGGTGAGGGAAGCCGTCTCGACTCCGCCGAGCCGCCGTTGGGTTGCTGGAGGCTGGCCACGCGTCGGCAGCCTGCGGAGAGCCCTCGCTGGGATAACGCCGCCCGGATTCCACGGAGCGCGCCCGGCCCCGATGAGGCTTGGCGCTCGATCCTCGGCGAGCCACCTCACTCGCCGAACTCGAACCGAAGGGAGGGCGCCATGCCCGGAAACCGACCGAACATCCTCGTCCTGTGGGGAGACGACATCGGCTACTGGAACATCAGCGCGAACAACCACGGAATGATGGGCTACCGCACGCCCAACATCGACCGCATCGCGCGCGAAGGCCTGAGCTTCACCGACTACTACGGCCAGCAGAGCTGCACCGCGGGCAGGGCGGCCTTCATCACCGGCCAGAACCCGCTGCGCACCGGGCTGACCAAGGTCGGCATGCCCGGCGCCGATATCGGGCTGCGTCCCGAGGCCCCGACGATCGCCGAGCTGCTCCGGCCGCTCGGGTACGCGACCGGCCAGTTCGGCAAGAACCACCTGGGCGACAAGGACGAGTTCCTGCCCACCAACCACGGCTTCGACGAGTTCTTCGGCAACCTCTACCACCTGAACGCCGAGGAGGAGCCGGAGCTGCCCGACTACCCCAAGGACCCGAGCTTCCGCGCCCAGTTCGGCCCGCGCGGCGTCATCCACAGCTACGCTGACGGCCGCATCGAGGACACCGGGCCGCTCGACCAGAAGCGCATGGAGACCATCGACGACGAGGTCACCGCGGCGGCGCTGCGCTTCATCGAGAGCGCCCACGAGCAGAACAAGCCCTTCTTCGTGTGGTGGAACGCCACCCACATGCACTTCAAGACGCACGTGAAGCAGGGCTACGAGGGCCGCAGCGGGCAGGGCCCCTACAACGACGCGATGGTCTACCACGACGATCTCGTGGGGATGCTGCTCGACAAGCTCGACCGGCTCGGCATCGTCGACGACACCCTCGTCTTCTACTCGACCGACAACGGCCCGCACTACAACACCTGGCCCGACGCTGGGATCACCCCGTTCCGCAGCGAGAAGAATACGAACTGGGAGGGCGCCTACCGCGTCCCGGCCTTCGTGCGTTGGCCCGGGAGGATCCCGTCGGGCCAGACGCTCAACGGCATCGTCTCGCACCAGGACTGGCTGCCGACGCTGCTCGCCGCGGCCGGGGTCCCCGACATCAACGAGAAGCTCGAGAACGGGTACCAGGCGGGCGACAAGTTCTTCCAGGTCCACATCGACGGCATCAACATGCTTCCCTACTTCACCGGGCAGGTGAGCGAGAGCCCGAGGGAGTCGTTCTTCTACGTCAACGACGACGGGCAGCTCGTCGCGCTGCGCTTCAGGGACTGGAAGCTCGTCTTCATGGAGCAGCGGGCAAAGCGGCTCGCGTGCTGGGCGGAGCCCTTCGTCCCGCTGCGCGTCCCGAAGATCTTCCACCTGCGGCGCGACCCCTTCGAGCGCGCGGACGAGAACGCCAACGGCTACTACAACTGGCTTCTCGACCACGCCTTCCTGCTGGTCCCGGCGCAGGCGTACGTCGCGCGGGAGATCGAGTCGATGAGGCGCTTCCCACCGCGCCAGAAGCCGGCCGCCTTCAACCTCGATAACGTTCTCGCGACGCTGACCGACGCGGCGGGCGAGGGGGCGCACTGAAAGGCCGGGCCTGCGAGGCCGGCCCCGAGGTCTTCGCCCCGTTCGCCCTGAGCGTAGCTTCCGACGCGCAAGCGGCGGGAGCGGAGTCGAAGGGCTCGTCGGGCTCGAGCGGTCCCTCGGCGTCGGCCACCGGCGGGAACGGTCCGTCAGGAGGGAGGGCCGCCGTCTCGGATGCTTGCGCGTTGCGCGTCCTCACGACCTCCGTGCCTTGCGGTGCCGGGCGCATTGCCATGCGCCCCTACCAACGGGAGGGCCGCCGTCTTGGATGCGTGCGCGTTGCGCGTCCTCACGACCTCCGTGCCCTGTGGGGCCGGGCGCATTGCCATGCGCCCCTACCAACGGGAGGGCTACCGTCTAGATGGCCTGCGCGTTGCGCGTCCTCACGACCTCCGTGCCCTGCGGGGCCGGGCGCATTGCCATGCGCCCCTACCAACGCTTGACCTTCAAGACACCGGCCGTCCGTGGCAGCGCTTGAACTTCGCACCGCTGCCACAGGGACACGGCTGGTTTGGTCCGACCCGTTCACCGACGTGCGCGGTGCGCGGATGCGTGTCGCGCCTCAGCAACTCCATCACCTGCGGCGCCGAGCCTCCGCGGCGCAGCAGCTCGGCCATCAGCCTCATCGGGCGCTCCGTGTGGGCGAAGAACGCCTCGAGCCCCGAGCACAGCCAGTTCAGCCCCGGCTCGCCGTCGGGCGCGGTGGCGATGCGGTTCTTCGGGCACTCGCCGTGACAGGCGAAGAGGAACCGGCAGCTCCGGCACTTCTGCGGCAGGTTCGACTTTGTCTCGCCGAAGCGCCGCTGCTTCTCGCCGCCGACGAGCTGCGCGAGCGGAGTCTCGAGGATGTTGCCGAGCAGGTGGTCCGGCTCGACGAAGTGGTCGCAGGAGTAGAGGTCGCCGTTGTGCTCGAGCGCGACCCCCTCGCCGCAGGTCGGCCGGAAGATGCAGAGGCTCGACACGCCGCGCAGCCAGGACACGAGCACGCCGTCGAAGATCTGGACGAACATCTCGCCCACGTCGCGCCGGATCCACTCGTCGAAGATGTCGATGAGGAAGCGTCCGTACTGGTCCGGGGCAACCGTGCGCGACGTGACGCGGCTGCCCTCCTGATGCCCGGAATCGTTCTCCCGCTCGACGATGGGGATGAGCTGCAGGTAGCGCGCGCCGAGCTCGTCGCGGAAGAAGCGGTAGACCTCGAGCGGCCGGCGGCTGTTGGCCGCGTTGACGGTGCAGAGGACGTTGAAGTCGACGCCGTGCCGCTGCATCAGGCGCGCGGCGCGGACGACCTTATTGAAGACCGAATGCCCGGCCTTGTCGTGGCGATGGGCGTCGTGCAGGGCGCGCGGTCCGTCGAGGCTGAGGCCGACGAGGAATCGGTTCTCGCGCAGGAAGTCGCACCACTGCTCGTCGATGAGCACGCCGTTGGTCTGCAGGGTGTTGAGGAGCCTGCGGCCAGGCGGCAGCCACCGCCGCGCCTCCGCGACCGCGCGCCGAAAGAAGTCGATCCCCATCAGCGTCGGCTCGCCGCCCTGCCACGCGATGGTGACCTCGGGGGCGCGGTGCGCCTCGATCACCTGGCGCACGTAGCTCTGCATGACCTCGTCGGACATGCGGAAGGTGCTGCCCGGATAGAGCCGCTCCTTCTTCAAGAAGAAGCAGTAGTCGCAGGCCAGGTTGCACCGTGCGCCCGTGGCCTTGGCCATGACGTGGAAGGCTGCCGGGACCGCTTTGCTCATCGGGCACCTCCGCGCCGAGGCGACTGGAAAGTGTCCCGGCGGAAAGGAGGTCGTCAGCCTGTGGCCCCGAGCGAGCGGTGTCGATGCGTGCGATGGCGCCGCGGGGCGTTGGTGTCGGATCGCTCGCAGACCGCTCGAGGCGTGGCGCGGTCCTGGACCACAGAGGTCGGTGCGGATGAGCCAGGTTTCCCGGTCATCGCGCGCGTCGGCGAAGGGCACGTGCCGGGCGATGCCCGCTCGGACCAGCCAAAGCGGAGCCCCGAGCCCTCCGCTCCATGCCGTTCGCCGACAAAGAGAAACGCCCGAGCGCGCAAAGCGCCCGGGCGTTTCGAGCTTCGAATCAGACGCGACTACGGATTGACGATGAAGTTGCGCTCGTTGCGCTCGAAGAAGCCGACGATCTGGCGCGCGGCGGCCAGGCCCGCGTTGACGTTCGCCTCGCTGGTCTGGGCGCCCATCTTCTTGGGCGAGCAGAAGTAGCGGGCCGCGAACTTCTCGGTGAGCTTGGCGTGCGTCTCGGCGGTCGGCGCCACGTCGGTGGCGTACTTGAGGTCGGGCCGCTCTTCCAGGATCGCGAGCAGCTCGGGCTCGTTGATGACCTCGGCGCGGGCGGTGTTGATGAGGGTCGCGCCCTTGGGCAGCAGCGACAGCAGCGCCTTGCCGATGGAGCCGGTCGTCTCCTTGGTCTTCGGGATGTGCAGCGAGAGGTAGTCGCTGGAGCGGTACAGCTCTTCGAGCGAGCTCACCGGCTCGGCGCCGCCCTCGCGAATCTTCTCTGCGTCCACGTACGGGTCGAAGGCCCGCAGGGTCATCCCGAAGCCCTTGGCGATGGGGGCGACCGCGCGGCCGACGTTGCCGAAGGCCTGCAGGCCCAGGCTCTTGCCGCGCAGCTCGCTGCCGGTCTTGCCGTCGAACTTGCCGCGGGCCATGTAGAGCATCATGCCGAAGACGAGCTCGGCGACCGCGTTGGAGTTCTGGCCCGGCGTATTCATCACCGCGATGCCGCGCTCCTTGGCGTTGGCGATGTCGATGTTGTCGTAGCCAGCGCCCGCGCGCACGACGAGCTTGAGGTTCTTGCCGGCGCCGAGCACCTCGGCATCGACGATGTCGCTGCGGACGATCATGGCGTCCACGTCGGCGACCGCCGCGAGCAGATCCGCCTTCGACTTGTAGGACTCGAGGACAACGGCCTCGTAGCCCGCGTCCTTGATGATGCCGACAACCTGATCGCGCGCGCTCGCGGAGAAGGGCTTCTCCGTTGCCAACAGCACTTTCTTAGCCATGGGATGATCTCCTCGTACGGTGAAGTCCGACAAAGGACGCCCACGGTCCTAGCCCGGTTCGGTGCGCGGTTCAACTAGTACGAAGCCCGAATGAGAGGATTCGCTGGTTCCCGCCTCGCGGTGCGCGGGAAAGTGGCGATCGATTCCGGGGCCCCGCGGTCGAGCTTCGTCTTTTCTCGACGCGCGACATCGACCACGGCGCTGCCTTGGCGCGCTTGTCCAGGCACATCCGTGTTGCGACCTGCTGCCTCTCACTTCAGCCAAAGCGAGCCGGTGCCGCCGACGCCCTTCCCGGCACGAACTGGTCGAGCGTCACCGCTCCTCGACGCGTCCTGCTTCCCTCCTGATGCCTCAAGAGCTCGCTCGAGGCTTGGGAAGCGCAAGGTGTCCGTTCGACGCCCTCCAGGGCGATTCCCGCTCCGGGAGCCCTCGCCAAGTTGGCCCGGCCCCGCAGTCGACTCCAAACCTCGGGAGGACGGATGACCGACCTCAAGCTCTACAAACACGGCCAGCGGTTCCCTGGCGTCATTGGCCGCACGCTGGATGAGAGCTCCCCCGCGTGGCCTGAACCGACCCGCGCGCGAGAGGGCGCGCCCAACGTGGTGATCTTCGTCCTCGACGACGTCGGCTTCGGCCAGCTCTCGCCGTTCGGCGGCCTCGTCGAGACCCCGAACCTCGACCGGCTTGCGAGCCAAGGCCTGCGCTACAACAACTTCCAGACCACCGCGCTCTGCTCGCCATCCCGCGGCTGTACCCTGACCGGGCGCAACCATCACACCCTCGGGCTCTCGGCCATCACCGAGACCTCGCTCGGCTTCCCCGGCCACAACGGCTACATGGGCTTCGAGCACGGCTTCATCTGCGAGATGCTGCTCGAGCGCGGCTACAACACCTTCGCCGTGGGCAAGTGGCACCTGACGCCTCCGGAGGAGACGACCACGGCCGGCCCGTTCCACCGCTGGCCGCTGGGGCGCGGCTTCGAGCGCTACTACGGGTTCCTGGGCGGAGACACCGACCAGTTCCACCCGGACCTCACCTCCGACAATCACCCGGTCCGCCAGCCCAAGACGCCGGAGGAGGGCTACCACCTCAACGCCGACCTGGCCGACCGCGCCATCCAGTTCATCAAGGACGCGAGGGTCAACGCGCCGGAGAAGCCGTTCTTCCTTTACTACGCGACGGGCGCCGGGCACGCCCCGCACCAGGTCGAGAAGGAGTGGATCGAGAAGTACCGCGGTCGCTTCGACATGGGCTGGGACAAGTACCGGGAGATGGTGTTCCAGCGGCAGAAGGAGATGGGGATCGTCTCGCCCGAAACCCAGCTTTCACCGCGGGATCCGGACGTCCCGGCCTGGGACAGCCTCTCTGACGACGCAAAGCGCATGTACGCGCGGCAGATGGAGGTCTACGCGGGCTTCCTCAGCCAGACCGACCATCACTTCGGGCGCATCTTGCAGTTCATCGAGAGCCTGGGCGAGCTCGACAACACGCTGTTCATCTGCATCTCCGACAACGGCGCGAGCGCCGAGGGCGGCATCCACGGCACCTTCAACGAGACGCTCTTCTTCAACAACACGCCCGAGACGCTCGAGGAGAACCTGCGCCACTACGACGACTGGGGCAGCCCCAACACCTTCAACCACTACTCGTGGGGCTGGACCTGGGCGGGCGACACGCCGTTCCGGCGCTGGAAGCGCGAGACGTTCCGCGGCGGGGTCTCCGACCTCTGCATCGTCTCCTGGCCGAAGGGCATCCGGTCGAGGGGCGAGGTTCGCAGCCAGTTCGCCCACGCCATCGACATCGTCCCGACGATCCTCGAGGCGCTGCAGCTCGAGCCGCCTGCGACGATCCGCGGAGTGACCCAGTCGCCGATCGAGGGCGTCAGCTTCGCGCACACCTTCGACGACGCCGCCGCGCCGAGCCGACACGTCACCCAGTACTTCGAGATGTTCGGGCACCGGGCCATCTACCACGACGGTTGGCGGGCGGTCTGCCCGTGGCCCGGGGCGAGCCTGACCGAGGCCGCCGAGCGCGGCCGGAGCCTCTCGACGCCGCTGACCGCCGAGCTCCTCGCCGACCTCGACGCCCACGGCTGGGAGCTTTACCGGATGGCCAGTGACCCCTCGGAGTGCGAGGACCTGGCCGAGAAGTTCCCGGAGAAGCTTCAGGAGATGATCCAGCGCTGGTACTACGAGGCCGGACGCTACGACGTCCTGCCGCTCGCCTCGGCCGACATGCAGCGGCTCAACACGCCGCGGCCGACGATCGCCCGACCGCGCAACCGCTTCGTCTACTACCCGGGCGGCGCGATGGTGGCGTTCGCGGCGGTACCGCGCATCTTCAACCGGCCGCACAGCATCACCGCGGAGGTGGTCATCCCGAACGAAGGCGCCGAGGGCGTGCTGCTGACGCAAGGCAACCGGCACTGCGGCTACGCCCTCTACATGAAGGATGGCCACCTGCACCACGTGCACAACTACCAGAACATCGAGAGGTTCCGGGTCTCGTCGATGGCGCCCGTGCCGGTCGGCGAGGTGACGCTGCGTTACGAGTTCGAGCCGACCGGCGAAGCGGACCTCTCGAAGGGTCGGGGCGCGCCGGGCCGCAGCCAGCTCTACGTGAACGGCGACCTCGGCGCCAGCATCGAGCTGCCGTACACGGTTCCCAACGCCTTCGGCATCATCGGGTTGAGCTGTGGCTACGCCGCGGTCGACTCGGTCGATCCGGAGCAGTTCCAGGCGCCCTTCACCTTTACCGGGACCATCAAGCGGGTCGTCCTCGACGTCTCGGGCGACGTCATCGTCGACCATAAAGCGGAGCTCGACCGGATGATGGCCCAGCAGTAGGCGCGATGCACGGCGCGGCGTCCTCGAGGGCGCCGCGCCTTCGCGGTTCTACGACCCGACTCGGCAGCCTGGAAGCCGGCAAGGCGCGGAGGCCCGGGCGGCGAGGGCGCGAAGCCCGGGCGGTTCGATGGAGCAGCACGCCCCGGGGAAGAGGATGAAGGTGGGCGACACCTAGGCTCCGAGGCTGCGGTCGCGTTCGGATGCTTCCTGCCCCCGGCGGGACTGCCGGCGCGATTCGGTTTACCGCCGGCGCAGAGCGCAGCGCTTCATTTGCCGCGAGCGGGCTGAGCGATGCGGGAAGTGGCCAGGGCGCCGAACCTCGACCTATCGAGCCCCAGAGTTCGTTCCGCGCGAAATACCCGAATCCGCGAGTGGCCGGATTCACGGGCGAGTTGTGGGAGGTTCTCGTCCAAATCAGGTTTGGGAGTCGAATCCGCGAGTCCCTCGACTCCGAGGCTCCCGCTGGTCGCCTCTACGCTCGGGATGAGCGGAGATCGCCCAAGTTGCTTGGAAAAGGCGGAACGAACTCAGGAGCCCGGGAGCTTCGCGGACCACCGTGGGCGGTACCATGCTCGGGCCGACAACCCGTCGGCCCATCGCCAGGAGCATCTCGCGCCCATGCTGTCCGCTCTCGCCACGGCACTGCTCTCGCTCGGACTCACGGCCAGTCCCCTCGCGCCAACGCGCTCTCCGCAGGTCGCCCAAGACGAAGCGGCGCGGGAAGACCGCCTCGCCGGTCGCGAAGAGCGGCTCGAGCTTTTCCGCCAGCTCGTGGCGGCCATCCGCGCGCGACATGCGTTCTCCGAACAGACCGAGAAGAACCTCGGCCGCGCCTGGAGCGAGTACTTGCCCGCGCTCGAGAGGGAATTCGCCGCGGCATCGACGCCCGAGCTGCTCTGCGCCGCGGTCTGGCACCTCCAGAACAGCCTCCACGACCGGCACTGCTACTTCCACGCGAGCGAGCCCGGCCAGTGGCTCACCCTCGGCTTCGAGGCCGACGTCGAGTGGGTCGAAGGCAAGCCCGTCTTCTATGTCGCTTCGGTCGCCGATCCCGAGTTGGCTGCCGTGGTATCGCCGGGCGACCTCATCGCTGAGCTCGACGGCGTCCCCGCATCGGAGCTCGTGGCGAGATTCGAGCTCGTCTCCAATGCCAACAACCCGCGCGGCGTCGCGAGCGACGTCGCCCGCTACCTCCCCGCCCGCTTCAGCGCCCTGGGCGGAGTCCGCGAGGGTGAGCAGGTCCGCGTGCGCTTCTCTTCGCGTGCCGGAGGGCGAGCCGTCTCCAAGTCCCTTGTCTGGAGAAGGCCGCAGCCCAGGCCCGCGGCCTCGAGCCCCAACGGCCCCATCGACTACCAGTCGTCCGCCTGTTCGAACCTGCCCGACCCCGACTACGGCCCCTACACCCTGCGCGACAGCGGCATCCACTGGTGCCTCTACGCCTCCACGCAGCCGCCCTACGACGCGTATCCCGTCGTGCGGCACTTCTCCTTCAACTACACGACCGGGCCCAATCCGGCCGGACACCTCCTGCGGACCGAGCGGCGTTGGCTCGAGCGCGCGCTCGGCGCCGCTGACGTCGGCCAAGGCCGTGATCCTCGACCTGCGCGACAACACGGGCGGCAACGACTCGGCCTGGTTTCTCGACTGGTGGGCGCCGCGGCCGTACGCGAACCACTTCATCGACTACGTGCTCTACGAGGACTTCGAGCAGTTCCGCCGCGCGAGGCCCGTCGGGCTCAGCGGCAGAGATTTCGACCTCTATCGAAAGGCGCACGAATCGCGCGCGCCCGGCCAACGCTTCTGGAGGCGCCAGCCCTTCTTCGGCCGCCCGGAGGGTTGCACGCCCGATCAGCGCTGCGTGCCAGGACATCCGGTGACGGCTCTGCCTGTCGCGCTGCTCGTCGGGCCCCGTTGCATGAGCGCGTGCGACAGCTTCGCCCAGGTCTTTCGCGAGAACCGCTTCGGGCCGCTGGTCGGCGAGCCGCCGTCGGCGGCCTATTCGCTGCGCGCCGAGCTGCCGGTGAGGATGCCGCGCAGCGGGAAGTGGCTCGGCACGATGCACCTGGCCTACACGCGCGAGCAGAGCGGGGCGACCGGTGAGTCTCTCGAGGGGCGCTTGCTCGAGCTCGATCGCTTGATCGAACGCACTTTCGAGAACCGCGAGCGCTACGGGCTGCTGCTCATCGACGCTGCGATCGAGGCTTTGGCCGGACCGCCTTGGGCGGGCGAGGAGGCGTCGTCCGAGCTTCGCTAGTCGGTAGCCGCCAGTCCGCGCGCCTCGTCCAACCAAGTGCGGAGTGAATGCGCATCGTCGGGAAGGCGATCGAGGTCAGCACTGTCAGCGCTCTCGATGAGGCGCACCATGGACTCGGTTCTCTTCGCGTCGACGCCGGCCTCGGAGAGGCGGCGGTCGACCTCCGCGCGGAGCATTCGCTCGCTTCCTCGCGTGCCGAAGCAGGCGAGAACCCAAGACTCGAGCCGCTGGATGGCCACCCCACCGACCACGATGAGCTTGAAGTCGCGCTTGGCTTCCTCGATGGCCTTC
Organism: Myxococcales bacterium; assembly: GCA_050942745.1. Lineage (GTDB taxonomy): Bacteria > Myxococcota > Myxococcia > Myxococcales > UBA5297 > UBA10939. The sequence goes on along the minus strand of JBMNNX010000006.1, from coordinate 10,753 downwards.
GAGACAGAACGCTCGCGTTCCTCGGCTTCGGGCGTTTCCGCGTCCTTGTCCCGGCAGAAGACCACGGCGTCGAGGCCGTGCTCCCTTGCCATCAAGGCAAGCCCGAGCACGTTTCGATGCTCCGCCTGCCGGTGCCCTCCCGGCCTGTATTTCCGGATGTCTTTCCAACGCACCGCGTCGGCGATTTCCCAGCCGTCCGGAGCGGCCTTCCGGAGCAGAGTCTCAAGCACTCCGCGCTCTGGCGGGGCATGGCGGTAGCTCGGTGGGTCGCACCAGCCGCCGAGCTCGTTGCGGCCTTCGCCGCCGAGAAGAAGGCGCTTCATCGCGCTTCGACCTCGGTGCCGAGAAGCGGCTCCTCGAAGTTGCCGTCGCAGTAGGAGCGCCACAGCTCGCCATTCTGGTAGACCTTCGAGCGTTCGGCGTAGTTCGCCGTATCCCGCAGCAGGACGGCCTTGGTGCCCTCGGGCTCTCGTCGCGTCAGCACCGAGACCTCATCGCCGGACAGCTCGTTGACGACGAGCGGGCTGTGCGTCGTGAGAAGGACCTGGGTGGACTCCGAAACCTTGCGCAGGACCTTCATCACCTCGGCAATTCGCCCGGGGTGCAACCCGTTTTCCGGCTCCTCGATGAGCAGCAGCGACACGCCGTCGGCCTTCGCGACCGCCGAGAAGCCGAGAAAGAAGAGCAGACCCTCGCTCATGAATTCGGCGGGTACGCGGATCCCGTCGCGGAGCTCGACTTGAACGACCTTCTCGGTCTCGGAAACTGGCTGGAGCTGAAGCAGGTGGACCGACGGGAACAAGGAGCGAAGCTCGTCGCGGATCTGTTCGAAGCGCCCATCGCCACGATCGCGGATCGCGTCGAGGAGGCCTGGCAGACCATGTCCTCGGTCATCCGCCAGGCCGACGTGTCGTCCGGGAGGGATCAGCGTGGCTGCTGGCGCGAAGCGCATCAGGGTCCAGGCGTAGAAGCGCATTGCCGGTCACGATGCTCTGAAGGCGAGGGGAACGGGAGAGCAGGCGCGAGCGCCCGGCGCCGACGGATTCTTCGAGGCGGTTACTGCCGTCCTTTAAGACCTCCCGCACGCCGCCATCGCGGACGAGAGACCACTCGCTATCTCCGGAAGCCAAGGAAACGCGGGTGCCCTCCCGCGTCAGCGGCGCGTATTGCTCCGCGAGCTTCACTTGCTCCGCGGGGCCAGGCGCGTGGGCTGCCGCCCAGCGGATCGCTCGCAGGACAGTGCTCTTCCCTGAGTCATTGGGGCCCACCAGCGCATGCAGGGGCGTAAGCGAAAAGCTCGCGTCCTTGATGCAGCCGAAGCGCTCGATTCGTATGCGGTCTAGATAGGGCCGGGCCCATCGAGTCTCCCCGCCGGCGAATGGCCGGTCTTCCGTCCGGAGCGGCCAAGTAGAGTGCATAGCCGCCGCTCTATCAACACTCAGGCCGCAGGCGATCAAGTGCGCGAGCACGGCGCGCCGGCGAGTCAAGCAGCCCCTGCATGATCACCGCGGCTGTCGGAGCGTGGCTACCCTCCTGCCGAACAGCCGCTCCCGCCCCGCCTCAGCGCGGCCCGGCTGCCGCGCCGGCGAGCTCGATGCTGGTGGCCCGAAGCCTCTTGGCGAGGGTCTGCACGAAGAAGCGGTAGAGCTTGAGCGCGGTGGCATCGCTCGAGGCGAGCAGCAGCTCGAAGCTCCGGCGCGTGATGAAGAACGCCTCCACCTCGGTCTCGGCGACCACCCGCGCCGAGGTGGGCGCGTCGTCGATGAGGGCCATCTCTCCGACCGGCGAGCCGGGCTCCAGGCGCGCGAGCAGCTCCTGCTTCCCCGGCGCGATCCGCAGCACCTGGGCCGAGCCCCTGCGCAGCACGAAGAGCGCGGTGCCCGGCTGATCCTGCTCGATGAGGACCTCGCCCGGGGCGAAGCGGCGCAGCTCGCAGGCCTGGTAGACCGCCTTCATCTCGTCGAGCGACAGCGCGCTGAACATCGGCGTCGACTTGAGGAACTCGAAGCCGTCCATCATCGAGACGAGGCCAGCGGCCGGGGGCGGGCGAGGAGGCACAGCCGCCGGCGGGCACGGCAGGGCAGCGGCCGCGGGCGCGGGCGCGGCGAGCCTGCGCATCCGCTCGGCGGCCTCGGCGTTTCCCGGGTCGAAGGCGAGGATGCGCTCGAAGACCGCGCGCGCTCGGGCATGGTCGCCCAGGTGTTCGTAGAGCCGTCCGAGCAGGCTGAAGAGCGCGAGCGTGCTCCCCGAGACCTCCGCGTGGCGGGTGCACTCCTCCAGCTTCTGGGCAGCGAGATCCGGGCGGCCGCCGGCGGCCAGGGCCTCGCCGATCCATCGGCAGGCCTCGAAGTAGCCTGCCTCCGTCGGGCGGACCTTCTGCAGCAGCTCGATGGCCTTGCCGGGCTTGCCGAGCTTCACGTAGAGGCGGCCGGCGAGGAAGCAGTCGCCCGACTTCTCGAAGCAGGCCGCCGCCTTGTCCAAGTTGCCGACGTTCGCGTAGGCCTCGGCGGCCTGCCGGTTGTGGCCGCCCTTTTCGTACATCTCGGCGGCGCGGGGCACGTCGCCGACGCGCACATACATCTCGGCGGCGAGGTACGGGTCGTCGGCTCGCTCGTACATCTCGGCGGCCGACTGGAAGTCGCCGAGGTTCTCGAACAGCTCGGCGGCGAGCGGAAAGTCGTTGGCGAGCACGAACATCCTGGCCGCGTGCTGCTCGGCCTCCGTGTCGCCGGCGATGGCCGCGAGCACGGCGTAGCCGATGTTCTCCTGGCAGCTCCCGTAGAGGCGCGCGGCGTCGTCGGCGCGGCCCGAGCGCAGCAGCTGCACCAGGGCGGCGATGACCTCGTGCGCGTCGTAGTACCCGCCCGCCGATAGGTCGAGCTGCGGCTCGGCGGGCTGAGGCGCGACCTGCGGGTCTGCCGCTCGGCGGAGCTCTTCGGCTCTATCGAGAAGGCCCGCGCGCTCGAAGAGTTGCAGGGCCTTGGGCCGATTGCCGAGCGCCGCGTAGAGCTCGGCGGCCTCTGCGAAGGCGTCGGCCTGCTCGTAGAGGACAGCGGCGCGGGCAGGATCGCCGCCGCGCACCAGCGCCGCGGCCGCCAGGGCGAACTCGAAGAGCCCTTCGTAGACGGCGGCAGCTTTCAGGAACTGCCCGATCGACTCGTACAGCTCGGCCGCAGCCATCCCTTTGCCGCTCAACCGCAGCAGGTCAGCGGCGCGATCGAACTGCTCGCCTTTGGTGTAGCTCTCGATGGCGCGGTTGATGTCTCCGGATCGCTCCCAGAGCGGCGCGGCTTCGGCAAAGCGTCCCTCGCGTTCGAGTGCCCGGGCTTCGCTCGAAAGGCTGTGGAAGGTCTGCATGCGCGGTTCCTCGAGGTTTGCGACGACGCACGGTCGCAGGTCGCCCGAGGGTTTACCGCGGTTGTTCGTCGGCGGACAGGGGGCGAAGCTGAACGGCAGGGTGCGAGCTGCTCGCCCGGGCCGTCGGGCATGAAGCGCTGCGAGCGGATTGGGGGCCTCGGGCGGCGCCCGAGGCGCGCGGGGACGCGGCCGGCCGCCCGGCGGCCGGGCTGTGGCAGGGCCTTGCAAATGCCCGCGACGTCGGGGCCTGATTGGCCCGTCGAGCGGCCGCCCGAGGCCAGTCGGCGTCGGCACCGGCAAGTGAAGCGGAGGAATCCAATGGCAGCGCGATGCCCTGGGTGCAGCACCTTGATGTCACGTCGACGGGGCGAGAACGTGGAGTACGACGGCTGCCCTGGATGTGGCGGGCTCTGGCTCGACCAGGGTGAGCTGCAAACCCTGGCCAAGCAGCCCGACCAGCTTCGGGCCGCGGCCGCCAATTACAAGCCGGGCATGCAGCCTTCGGTCGCCCCGGAGCGAAACGGCAAGTGCCCGCGGTGCGATGCTCCTCTCGCTCAGTTCAAGTTCGACACTTCCGCGGCATCCGACTCGACCGTTGTCGCCAGTGCGGCGGCATCTGGATGGACCACGGTGAGGCCGAACAGTTTGCCGATCGGATCGCGCCTAGCGCGCCGCCAGCCCCGGCTCCGAGCGCCGCGCCGGCGCCGGCCTACGCGGTCGGAATCGCGCCCCACCTCCTGCCGGACGGCGGCGCGCAATACGCCCCGCCTCCGAGCTCGTTCGCCGCGCGCCAGGCGGACCCCGCCGACGCGACCTCGACATTCGGGCTCCCGGTCGTGCGCGGCATCGCCATCGGGAATCTCGATCAATCGAGCGGCGTAGGCGGCAGCTTCTCGAGGGGCTGGGCCTTCGCCAAGGCCGCTTACGGGCTCGCCTTCGAGTGCCCCAAGCTGCTTGTCCCCATGGCGGTCGCAGGGCTCGTCCAGCTCGCCGTCGGGATGGTTGCACTGCGCGCGCTGCGCGTGGAGCTGCAGAGCAGCGGGGTTGATTTCGCGGTTCCCCTCAAGGCGCAGTCGCAGCTCGCCGAGGCGTGGATGCGGCAGCACGGGCTCTTGGCCATCGGGCTCGTGATGCTCGGCTTGTTCCTCATCGTCCTCGGGAACGGCGTTATCACCGGCATGACCACGAACATGGTTGACGCCTGGCTCAAGGGGCGGGAGCCAAAGCTGTCGGTCGCGGTCAAGGACGTCTTGAAGAACCTCGGGGCGCTCATCGTGATGGCGGTGGTGACGGTGGTGGTGGCGATGCTGACCGCCGAAAACCGCAAGGGCAGCATGGTCGTCAACGCCGCCAAGCGCGCCGCGAGGAAGGCCTGGGAGGTCGTCGCTGCGCTGCTGGTACCCATCATCATCATCGAGGACCTGGGCTTCCGCCGGGCGCTCGAGCGGGCTCGCGCCATCCACTCCGGCAACCTGCTTCAGATAGCGGTGGGCGAGATAGGCCTGCGGGCGGTGGCCGCGATTCCCTGGCTGGCGATAATGGCCATCCTGGGCCTCGCCTTCTGGGGCACGATGCCGCCGACGCCCACCAGCGTCACGAGCATCATCGTGCTCGGGGTGCTGCTGGGAACGCCGCTCAACATCCTCAACTCGTTTGCCTACAGCGCCTACAACACCTGCCTCTATCTGTGGGCGGCCGAGACCGAGCGCATCCGCGATCCGCACCGCGTGAAGGTACCGGGCCTGCTCGCCTCGGCGCTGCAGAGGTAACGAGCGGGCGAGCTGCGACCGCCTCGCCTCCGCTCCGGTCGGCCTGAGCGTAGCCTCCCGAGGAACGCGGGAGGCGGAGTCGAGGGGCCTGCGCGGTTTCGGTGAGCCCTTCGACTTCGCTCCCGCCGCTTGCGCGTCGGGAGCTACGATCAGGGCGACCGGGAGTCGTGGTCGGGAGAATTCAACCAGAATGGCAATAATCTGAAGTCTGACGCCTGGGGCCTGCCGGCCGTCCCCGATCTTTCGAAATCCTATCGGTTCAGGCTCGGCAGGCTTGGGGAGGAGCCATGGATGCGCGATGTCCGACCTGCTGCACCCTGCTGTCCCGGCGAAATACCGCTGGCGTGGAGTACGACGGTTGCCTCTGGTGTGGGGGGCTCTGGATAGACAGGGACGAGCTGCAGGCCTTGGCGAAGCAGCCGGACCAACTCCGCGCGGTCGCGGCCACCTTCAGGTCCGGCCTCGGGCGCTCGAACGCCGCCGGGCGAAGCCGAGAGTGCCCGCGCTGCGAAGCTCCGCTCGCCCAACTCGAGCTCGACGACCTCAGCGGCGTACAACTCGACCACTGTCGCCGGTGTGACGGCATCTGGCTGGACCACGGCGAGGCCGAGCAGATCGTCGAGCGGGCCGTGCCGAGCGCGCCGCCCGCCGGGGCTTCGAGCGCTGCGACTGTCCACGCGGTCGCAGGCGCGCCCCAGCCTCAGCCGGACGCCGCAGCGCGAGAAGAGCATCCTCCGAGCGCGCCAGCCTCGGATGCGGCGGCCACTGCCAGCGAGACTTCGACCGTCGGGCTCCCCATCGTGCGCGGCGTCGTCCTTCGCGAGCTTGAGCGAGCGAGAATCCTGTTCGACACCGGCGGGGGTTGGGCCTTCGTCAAAGCCGCTCACAGGTTCGGGCTCGCGTATCCCAAGCTGTTCGTCCCCGTAGCGGTCGTGGGCCTGGTTCAGCTTGCCCTCGGAGTGGCTGCCTTGCGCGCGGTGCTCGTGATGCTCGACGGAAACCAGCCTGGGGCGAAGGCCTTCGGAGGTTGGTGGCCGCTTCTCGGGCTCGCACTGCTCGGAGTCTTCCTCCTCGTCCTTGGGAACTGCGTCATCACCGGCATGACCGCGAACATGATCGACTCATGGACCAAGGGGCGCGAGCCGAAGCTGACCGTCGCCGCCAAGGACGTGCTCAAGAGCCTCTGGGCGCTCGTCGTCGTTGCGCTGAGGGCCATGGTGGTGGTGCTGCCGAGCCTCTTCGTAAGGAGCAACACGTCCACCAGCAAGGCCCGTGAGGCCGAGCGCAGGGCGCGGCAGGCCATCGGCGCGCTGCTGGTGCCCATCATCATCATCGAGGACTTGGGCTTCCGCGGGGCGCTCGAGCGGGCTCGCTCCATCTACTACAGGGACCTGCTGCCGATAGGAGTAGGCGCGAGCGGCCTGTGGCCGGTGTTCGCGCTTCCCATGCTGCTGACACCGGTGCTCATGGGCATCGCCTTCCAGGCAACTGCGCCGAACACGCCCACGAGCCTTGTCTTCTACATCTTCGGTGCTGGGCTGTTGCTGTGCGTGGCGCTCAATTCCTACCGGGCTTTTGTCTTCGGGGCCCACGACGCCTGCCTATACCTGTGGACGGCCGAGGCCGAGCGCCTGGGCGATCTGCAGCGCGTCAAGGTCCCGGAGTTGCTCGCCAAGGTACTTGAAATGTAGCGACGGACGAACGGCGCGAGCGCCTCGCCTGCGATCCCCTCGAGCGCGTCTCGCCCGCGGGTGCAGGGGCGGGCTTGCCCCGCCCACCGAACCCCCGCCCCAACCCACTCTCAACCAACCACTGCCTGTCAGACCGCTGACGAGGAGCCGTGCGGCAGCGCTTCTTCCTGCTGCTCTTCGAAGGGCTCGAGCAGCGCCTTGCGCACCGCGTCCGCGTCCTTGGCGTGGGCGAGGATGGTCACCTGGTCCCAGCCCTCGAGCGGCGTGTTGCCCCGGGGCACGAGGATGTCTCGGCCGCGGCTGATGAGCGTGATCACCGCGCCGTCGGGCAGGCGCAAGTCACGGATGCGCGGGCCCTTGGCGCCCTGAGGATCCGGCAGGTCCACCACGAAGAGGTCCATGTCGCTCTCGGCCATGGTGATCAGCTCGAGGGAGTGGGCTGGGGTGGGCCGAGACGGGGTCGAGAGCTTGAGCAGCTTCGCGAAGGCGCCCATGGTCGAGCCCTGCACGGCCACCGAGAGGATGACCGCGAAGAAGACGAGGTTGAACACCTCGGTCCCGACGGACAGGCCGGCGGCCGCGGGGTAGGTGGCGAGGACGATGGGGACGGCGCCGCGCAGGCCAGCCCAAGCGACGAAGGTCTTCTCGCGCGAAGGGATCCTCATGCCGATGGTGCCCAAGAAGACCGCTACCGGGCGGGCGACGAGGGAGATCACCAAGAACAGCACCACGCCCTTCTGCCATAGGTCGATCCACTGGCTCGGATAGACCAGCAGGCCCATGAGCACGAACATCCCGATGTTGGCGACGCTGGAGAGAGCCGCGGAGAAATTGAAGACGCCTTGCTTGTGGACGAACTTGCTGTTGCCCAGGACGTACCCGGCGGCGAAGACCGCCAACATGCCGCTGGACTTCACCGACTCGGCGACCCCGTAGGTCACCAGCACCAGGCCCAGGAAGAGCACGTAGTAGTAGTGGCGGTCTTGGGGATTGAGCCGGGTGAACAGCCACGCGGAGGCCCGGGCGAACGCCAGGCCAATCAGCGGGCCGACGGCGAACTTCCAGGCGAACTCCAGGAGGATGGCAACGCTCAGCTCCCGGCCGCTCTCGAGGGCCTGGACGGCGACGATGGTCATGAGGATGGCCATCGGGTCGTTGGCCGCGCTCTCGATCTCTACGGTGGCCGACAGCTTTCGGGGCAGGGACTGCCGCCGCAGGATGGAGAAGATGGCGGCCGCGTCGGTGGAGGAGATGATCACCGAGAGCAGCAGCGCCAGCTCGAAGGGCCAATCGAGCAGGAAGCGCAGGCAGGCGAAGGTGGCCGCGGCGGTGAGCAGCACGCCCCAGGTCGCCAGGCCGATGGCGGGCAGGGCGACGGCCTGCATGTCGTCGCGCTTCGTGCCGAAGCCGCCGTGCAGCAGGATGAAGATGAGTGCGAGGTTGGCCGCCTCGTTGGTGAGCTTCACGTCGCCGAAGTCGTACAGCCCCAGCACATCGGTGCCGAAGACGATGCCGCTGCCCAGCGCGACCAGGATGACGGGGACGCTCCAGCGCTCGAGGAAGACCGCGGCGAGGACCACCGCGATGAGCAGGAAACCGATGATGACTTGCGTGCTGGCCAAGCGCCGTTCCTTTCTCGTGAAGCATGGCGGGTCAACTGCCGAGCCGGCGGGCGATGGCTTCCCGGGCTCGGCGCCAGACGCCTAGGTTCTGCTGGACGTTGTGACGAAGCCGCCTTGCAGCGGTCGAATGAAATAGGCCTTCAGCATCGACGAGGAAGACTCTCGGTCGTGGAATGAACCGAGCCGGTTCATGTCGGAGGTGCCGCAGGGACCCTGGCCTGGCGGCGAGTCCGGGAGCAAGCGAGCAGGGACTCTAGCAGAAGACGGTGCGCGCTCGGGTCGGGAACGACGCCGAAGGACGACCGAGCACCGCGTGCGCCGGCGCCTGCTCTGCCGGCTCCCCTCGATGGCCGACGCCGAGTTGGGACGGAGCTGAGATCCCGGGCCGTTGCTCGGCCGGCGCGCGACTCCCCCAGCGCTAATGCGAGAGAGCGGGCGGAAATTCCTCGCCGACAGGTGCCCGTGGCGCTCGCGGCTCGGGTGCTCGGTTTCTGTGGCGGCGCGCGGGCGGCACAGGACCTGCTCGCTTCGGCGGAGGCGGTGCGGTCGGCAATGCCCGCCTTGCGCGCGGGGAGGGACGGGCTCGCCGGGGCGCCGCGGCGGTGCGCCGAAAGCGAGCCCGCGCTCTCACGAGAGGCTTCTGCGTGGACGCCCAGCGCGCCCGTCGGCTGCGGGGAGGCCTACCTCGCGGCCGCGTGCGGAGCCGCGGCGAGGCGCTCCGCGATCCACTCGACGACCTGGACGCGCTCTTTGATTTCGCCCTTGGCGATTCTGGCCACGAAGGTCGCGGCCTCTTCGCTCCCGGTCTCGAGCGTGAGGCCAAGGCTGAGGAGGACGACGCACATCGCGGCCCAGCCGATTCGCTTGTTGCCGTCGCCAAAGCAGTGCGAAACCGTGACGTAGAGGAGCAGCGACGCGGCGAAATGTGAGCCCCTCGAGCTCGTCGTCGGATTTGGCGCGATAGCATTCGGCCGACCACGCGTTTCCGAGGGCAGCCTCGACGCACCCGACTCTTGGAGCGCTGTGGAGTCCTTCGTACTCTTTGATCGCTGCTTCGTGCAGTTGGAGGATTCTCTCCACGTTGCACAGGTGGGCGAAGGTGCGCCAGTCATTGAGCGAGCCTCCGGAGCACTTCGCCCCACTTGTCGAAGATGAGCTCCGTGCGCTCGTCGGCCGTCGGCGGCTGCCACTGGGCATCGCTCGGGCGCAGCCAGAGTAATCGGCATTTCTGGCCGGCGAGGACCATGGCGTCGGCCGGACGATCGCGAAGCCCTATTGCGGCCTCAACCTGCTCTGCGGTCGCCGAACACGTCACCAGGCGCCCGGTCGAGCAGTGTCTCAGCCGCACCTCCGACTTACCCGGCTCGAACCCCACCCCGACGACGAATGCCGGCAAGAGCTCGAGGTGAGGACCAGGGCGCGGTAGCTCGAGGATCGAGAGCTCGCCGATGGCGATCTCCTTGTCGCACTTTCCGTTGTGCAGGAGCTTGTAGCGCTGGCCTGTGACGCCGGGGGGCAGGGCCGCGAGGTACTTTCTGGCGGCCACGTGGCGTGGTTGGCCCCTGGACTCTGCCTCAATGTAGTCGAGCATCTGCCGACTCGCGTCGAGCGCCAGCCCTGCGAACAGGCTGAGGTTGTCGCCGACGCCGACGTGCGACGTGCACGTGATGTCGAGGCCGGTCGACCCGGATGGCCTCCAATTCGAGGTCCAAGCGCTCTGCTTCCTTGGCGTACTTGCCGCCCGACATGCCGTAGCCGGGCTCGTCCAGGGCGTTCGTGATCATCCCGGAGGCGATGCGCCGATAGGTGGCGAGGAGTTGATCGAGCGCCTTGCCGAACGCGCCGAGGCTGAGCCTGTGCTCTGGCAAGCCGGGCGCGGTGCCTTCGAACCGGACCTCGAGCTTGACGTCCACGCAATCCCTCGTTGTCCGGGGCTCCGACGAAGCCTAATGGAACTGCCGGCAGGCGCTACAAAACCGTTTTGGCGGACGGGCGAAGGGGCGTGATGATACGAGCCGTCGCATCGTTCGCCCAGCCGGTGCCCCCCTCCGTTCACCCTGAGCGTAGTCCCCGACGCGACAGCGGCCGGGGGGCGGAGTCGAAGGGCTCGTCAGACTCGAGCACGCCGGTGCCACCCCCGTTCACCCTGAGCGTAGCGCCCGAGGCGACAGCGGCGGGGCGGAGTCGGCCCGCTGCCCAAGGCGGCACTGTGCCGACCTGAAGCGACGCTGGAACGATCTGCCCTGCTCCGAGCATCCGGTCTCGATCGAGTACACGCCGATCCGAGTGAAGTGCCAGCGGTGCAAGGCGACGC
>JBMNNX010000177.1:0-14500 GCA_050942745.1 Myxococcales bacterium | reverse complement strand
CACCTCACCTTCAGTTGGTTCTCGACGCTCGGCGACTTCGAGGTGCCCCGGACGCTGGCGGGCGACGACTCACAGCGGTTCACCATCCCCTGGCCGTTCGATGAGCTGCCCGCCGACCGGCGCGGGACGATGTTCCTGGTCCTTCGCGACGGGCGCGGTGGCGCCTCCTGGGCGCGGCGCGGCCTGTTCGTCTGCGATCCATTCCTTGACCCGCCCACCATCGCCGCTGTCGAGCCACCGCTCGTGCCACCTTCGGGCAAGGTCACGATTCGAGGCGAAAACCTCGCCCACGTCATCGACGTGAAGCTGGGGACGGGCTGGCTCGCCGGCGTGCGCTACGACGCCGCGGAGGGCAAGCTCACCGGCGTCGTGCCCTCGGGGACAGCGCCCGGGCCGCAGTCGCTGGTGGTGCGCGGAAAGAGCTGCCGGGACGATCCGGCGACGGTCTACGAGGTCGGCGCTCCTCCGTGACCGCTGGGCGGCTCCCCGCCGCGCCGACACCGCGGGCATGGCCCCGTGCGCCGAGGGAGGCCACCGCAGGCTCCACCCCCGCGCTGTGCGCGGTCCGAGACGGGCGCGGCCGTCTGCGATGAGTGCGCGCTACCGAACATGCGGTACCATCGGACAACTCGGAGATCGCACCGTGCCCCTGCCCCCACTGCTCCAGTCATACGAAGGCACCCCTGGCATCCCCGCCTACGCGCGGGTTTTCAAGAAAGTCGCCAAGGAGCTGTCGCGCGGCCACGCCGAACTCGCCCGCGTCGAAATCCTGGGCACGGTAGACGCCCGGTCGGCGCTGCGCCGCTTCTTTACCCTGGAGAAGGCCGACCAAGCGGACCACTGGCTCGTCGTCGAGGCGAACGCTGGAGGGAGACCGATCAAGGTCGTCGCGCCCTTCCGCCGCAGCCTTACCCTGCCCTACACGCTCGACATCGGCCTCGCCTCGCGCCTGGGCTTTTCCGGCTCCCTGCGGCGCAACATGGTCCTCCAGGCTCGCTGGGAGATGCGGCCGGAGACGGCCGAGTCGCGCCACCTCGCGACGCAGCTCAACGCGCTTCGCCTGCCGTCGATCAATTGGCGCCACGACTCGGGCGGCCTTCCCATTCCGATAAAGGAGGCAAGCCGCCTGACGCCGACGCAGGACCCGTCCTGGCCGCTGACATGGACGGTCGTCTCAGGCTTCCAGGGCTTTCTCATCAACGTCGGGCCGCGCATCCAGAAGTACCTCGCCTTCGCGCCGAAGCTCGAGCAGTTCCTCGCGGCCTGGAAGCCGGAGATCGCAAAGCCCTCCCCGCCGAAGCGCCCCGAGGCGCCGTCGCCCGCGCCGTCGCCGGCGCCTGCCGCGCCGGTTCCTCGAGCCGATGCACCCCAGTCGGCCGTTTCCGAGCGGGACGCGCTCATCGCCGCCGCGATGCAGGAGGTCGAGCGCTCCGAGCCGAGCGCCAGCGAGGGCGCGGACGCCCCCCTGGAGCTGCCAGATCAAGAGACCAGATGGTGAATGACGGCGGGAGCAAGCGGTAGAGAGGCCGGTCGCGCCTCGGCCGAGCGAGCCGTGGGCCCCGCCTCGGGCTCGCGGCGCCGGTGGCCTGCTCAAGGCCGATGCTCATGGGCCGCAGGCCGAGCGGGAAGCTCTCGAGCCCGCCAAGTACTCGAAAAAGCTTCGTCATTGGGCGCTGTTGAAGCGCGCGTACTCGGCGGCGAGCGCAACGGGAAGCCCGGCCCGGCAGGTGTCCTACTTTCGTCCAGGCGGCTTGAGCACCCCAGCCCAAGAGGCCAAAGAGCGGCGAGGCGCCGGGGAGAAGGGAGCCGGCCGGGGAGCAGGTCACTGCCGAGCGGTCTCGATGGGCCGAAGGCCGAAGCCTCGCTCGCAATCCCAGGTTCGCCCCACGCGACCGAGCCCACCTACCCGTACCCCGGTTGAGCAGACGCGCCGTCAGAGCTATCATGGCTGGGCTTCCGACAGTTTTTTCAGGAGGGTTTATGGAGATCGTCGATCGGCGAGCTCGCCTGACGAGAATTCCCATTTCGGTGCTGTCCGGTCGGCCCTTCCCCCTGAAGAAATGCGACCACCTCGGGTGCGAAGCCATCGCTACCGAGCACTGCTCGGGGCACGGGGTCCATTTCTGCAAGCGCCACTTCGAGCAGCATAAGGAGGAGTGGCATTGCGGCTGCTGGGAGGAGCCCATGGCCGTGGGCCAATGCTGAAGAGCTCCCCGCTCTCCTCTCCTTTAGATAGAGCTCGCCAGCAAGTGCCGGCCGCGAGGTGATGGCTGGCAGATTTCGAGCGCGCGCACAGTCCGCCGCGCTCTGCCTCGTAAGCTCCCTCCCGCCGATCGAACGCAAGCACGTGCCAAGCGCCGCGAATGGAGCGCGCTCGCGGCACCCGGTCGAGCGCGTCGTCCGTCGCCCTTCCGCGGTTCGCAGATCGCCGCCTGCCACGAGCTTCTGGGGGCTCGCGCAACCGAGTCTCGAGCTGTCCGCTGAACGGCGTCGGCCACCGAGCTGAGCCCCGGCCCGCCCGGCGACCGGTGGTCCGAATTTCGAGAGGTTACGCGCGCGCGGACCCGCCGCGACTTCGCGCGTTCGACAAAGCAGCGAAGGTAGAGGACACGTGCGCCCGGGGCTCGCCCGGCGCCGGAAGGCAGGCAGGCGAACGCCCGAAACCTCGAGACTGTCCTTCCCCCCCGTGCGCCGGATGAGCCCGTCGCCGCGGCTACCGCAAGCTGCCCACGGTCAGGCGCGCTGCGCTGCGGCCCGGAGCCGCCTCGCCCTCGGCAGCGCTTTCGCCGCGCTCGTGCCGCTCCTCGATGGCGACCAGGTCGCCCTCGGTGAACAGGTAGGTGCGCAGCGCCTCGTCAAAGGCCGGATCGTGGCGGCGAATCCACTCGAGCACCATCGCCGCGTGTTCCTTCTCCTCGTCGCGGTTGTGGATGAGGATGGCCTTCAGCTCCGGGTCTGGAGTGACGTCGATGCGCTGGAGGTACCAGTCGACGGCGTCGAGCTCCTCCTTGACCGACTGGAGAGCCCGGTGCATGTCGTGCGCGGCGTCCGAAAGCTGGGGATACGGCTCGTGGTAGGTCTCGGCCATCGTGCCTCCCGGTCTGCGGTCTTCGCGTTGCCGGCGCAAGATAGGCCTCGCCAGCGCGGCCAGCACGGGCCTCCCCTGAACGTACGGCGAGGCCCGGCCGCGCTTCCCACCGCGGGAAGCGTGGTCGGGCCTCTGGAAACCGTGCGCCGGTGGCTTACTTCTCTTCTTCCCTCTTGCCCTTCTCGATGAGCTCGCGCACGCGCGGGCCGCCGACCTCGCCGCCCTTGTGCCCAATCTCCTCGTAGAACTCGTGGCCGCGCTCGCGGGCGACCTTCTCGCCGCCCTTGTGGCCGATCTCCTCATAGAACTCGTGGCCACGTTCGCGCGCGACCTTTTCGCCGCCTTGGTGACCGAGCTCCGAGTAGCCCTCGTGCCCGAGCTGCTCCTTGCGGATTTCGCCGCCCTTCTTGCCGGCCTCCCGGACGGTCATTTCGCCCTTTTCCGGCTCTTTCTTCGACATGGAGTGCTCCTTTCGAGATTGCTGGTGCGCCCGCATGCCTAAGCTCAGCGCGTGCCGAGAGCCCGGCAACCGCGCCGAAAAGGGCTGTGACGCCGCCGGCCGCTCGCCCCGCGAGCCCGCGCGGGCCGGAAGAGGGAGCGGCGCTGCTCGGCGCGGCTTTGAGGTCGTGCGCACGGCAGCTCGAGGCTGGCCTGGCCCGCGGCCTCGATTTGCGGATCGCGCGTGGGACCTCGGTCGCCCCTCTGCCGCAGGCAGGCCGAAACAGCGCGTCATTTTCGAATGGACGAAGACCGGCCGGGCGGACGCGCTGCGGCAAGCCAAGCCGATGGCGACTCGCCTCGAGAATCGCCTGGCCTCCGTCGGCTTTCCCCAAGACCGCCCCGCCCGCCACGTAAGCCGAACCTCCCATCGGCCGAATTCTCGCGGGGCCGTTTGCGCCAAGGGCCGGCAGCCAGGCTCGAGCGCGTCTGTCCTTCTTCCCGACCCCTTGGCGCGCAGCTCGAGCGATTACTTCTTCTCGTGCTTCTTCCCCTCTTCGATCAGCTCGCGGACGCGCTGCCCGCCCTTGTGGCCGCCGGCCTCGCCACCCTTGTGACCGATCTCCTCGTAGAACTCGTGGCCGCGCTCGCGGGCGACCTTCTCACCGCCCTTGTGGCCGAGCTCCACATAGCCCTCGTGGCCGAGCTGCTCCTTGCGGATTTCGCCGCCCTTCTTGCCGGCCTCGCGAACGCTCATGTCGCCCTTGTGCCCCTTCTCTGCCATGGCATGCCTCCATCCCGACAGTCGGCCGGGAGATGCCATTGACCTAATGACTCGGCCTGCGGCCGACCAGAAGCCTGGGCAAGCTACTGAACGTCGAGCTGGTGCGCGGAGGTGAAGGACCGAGAAGCCGGATGGCCTTCGTCAGGGCTGCCGATGGGCGCCCCGCGCGATCCGACCCGCGCGCACGCTCCGCCGCGTCTCTTTGCCGACCTCGCGCGAGCCGCCGCATTCGGCGCATCGCGCGGCGACAAGCCGGTGTTCGCGCGAGCCGACGAGCGCATTACAGCCAGCGAGCCGGCCGCCGCCCCGTCGAAGCGCGTGCGCGCGGATTGCCGCCGGCCTGCCGGTCAAGCAGGCCGGCAAAGAGCTTTCTGACGCCTACCGCGCCGGATTGGCCGCGAAGCGCTTGCCGAGCTCCTCGAGCGCCGCGCGCGTCGAGTCGTCCGCGTCGGCCTTCGCGTGCGCGATGAGCGCCGGGGTTCCCGACCAATCGACGACCATCAACTCGTTGGACGCCGCCTGTCGCACCTCGCCCCGATAGCGCACGAACGCTGCCAGCAGCGCCTTGGCGCTGGCTTCGCGCACGGCCTTCTCCTCGTCCTCGCGCATCCCGGGCGTCTGCCAGGCCCACGACGAGCCCGCCGCGCCGAGCGATCTCACGACCAAGCTCGCGATCTCGGGCTCGGGATGCGCCTCGAGGGCCGCGGCAAGCGCCTCGACGCAGGCGACGCGCCGGCAATCGCCCATGCCCGCCAGGACCGGCTTGCGCTTGGGGCCGTCGCGCCGCGCGAGCGCCGCGAGCGCCTTCGCCGACTCGTCGTCTCCCACCCTCCCCATCGCCTCGGCGACCGCGCGCAGAATCGAGAAATCGGTCTCCTCGCTCCCGAGCGCCGCCCTGAGCACCGGCAGGGCCCGCGGATCGCGAAGCCGGCCCACCGCCTCGAGCAGCCCGACGGCGAGGGCGCGCCGCTGCGACTCGGTCAGCTCTGCGACCCGCGAATCGCCGAACGCGAGCATCTCGAGAGCGGGCAGCAGCGCCTCTCTCCCCATCGAGCGCAGCGCCGGGGAGACCGCGGCGATGCGACCGCGTTTGCGCGCGTCGGCCCTGGGGATGGCCTCGCGAACCTGGGCCATCGCCAGGAAAGGCTTCGGATCGAGGCCGCGCGCCTTCTCGACGCTCTCGCGCAGCTCGGCGCGCTCCTCGGGCGCCATCGGCAGCGGCCCGCGAAGCAGAGATGCGCCCGCGGCCGGCGTCGCGAGACCGAGGCAAAGGAAAGGCGCCAGCAGGCTGAGCTTGATCGCTTGTCTCATCGTCCCGTCTCCCACCACTTCACCTCGGGAACTTCGCGCACCGCGTTCGAGCCGCAGTGAACCTCGCCCGCCAGCGCGTGGTACAGGCCCCAGTCCTCGACCCAGTGGACGGTGTAGCCAAAGGGCGCGAGGGCCCGCTCGAGCTGGGCCTTGAAGATGTCCTGGCCGTCGATCACCGGGCCGTGCGGATCGGGCGCGACGTAGTTGTGCTCGTCGAGGGCGACGCCGTTGACCGTGCCCGGCTGATAGGCGAGCGACGACCCGCCAACCGGCTGGTGAAGGAACGGCACCTTCACGATCTCTTCGTCGGTGAGCCCGGTCTCGGCCTTGAGGATGGCCACCTGCGCGTCAACCTCGGCGGCGCTGCGGGCGCTCTCGGCCATGATTTCGGTATCGGCGAGCACCTCGTCGATGGACACCGCGGCCGGATAGGTGTTGTAGCTCCACCAGTCGTACCAGTACTTGCCCTCGAACATGCGCACCGCGCCGTTGCCGCGGCTCGACTCGTCGAGGAGCATCTGACGGGCGAGCCTCGGGTCGTTGACCAGCGCTATCCAACCGCGCGGCGTGTCGGCCTTCAGGAAGGTGATGGTCTCGTCTACGTGCGCGACGAGCAGCCACGAGGTGTCGAGATAGACCGGCGGCTGCATCCCTTGCGACTCGAGCAGGCGCGCGAGCTTCCGGTCCGGGTGGTAGTGGGCGACGCTGCCGCGCATCAGCCGGCCGAGCGGGTAATCGACGCCGTTCCACGAATACGGCGGGATCGTCTCGGTGTTCCCGAAGGAGTTGAGGGTGTCCATGTCGAGGTCGGAGCTGCGGTCGAACTCCTGGACAGCCGCGAAGTCTTTCCCGCGGAAGTAGGTGAAGGCGATCTTGCCCGCGGGGCGCAGCGGGTTGGTTGACGAGCCCGGATCGTCGATGTTCGCCGAGCGGTAGACGACGCGGATGACGTGCTGGCCGCCCGGCGCGGGCATCGCCATGTAGCCGGTCTCGAAGAAGTCCTGCGTCCACTGATCGGCGTAGCGGCCGGGCACGGACAGCTCCACGAGCGGGTTGGGAACGCTCGACGCTTCCACGGCCGCGCGCAGGTCGCGGCGGAACGCCGCGGAGTCGGCATCCCGCGGGACGATGGTCGTGTAGAGCGTCTGGACCGGGCTGACGTGGTGGCTGGTCATCACCGGAGAGATGCGGAAGCGAATCGTGTCGCTGAGCTCTTCGGCCTCCGCGCCCTCGGCGCCGGGGACGACCGCGCGCAGCGTCACGTCAACGAAGCCGTCCCAGACCTCCGAGTCGCGCACGATGTCGGTGCCCTCCATCAGAAGCTCGACCCCTTCGCGAAGGTCGGTCGAGCTGAAGACAGCCGTCACTTCGAGCGCCGACCAGCTTCCGTCTTCGCCCTTCCTGAAGAAGCGGACGTAGGACGCGCCAGGTGAGGAGACCTCGAGCTGCGCCTCGGTGCCCTCCGGCGCCTGCGGCCAGGGCTTCACCTGGAGCGGCGCCATGTCGAGCAGGTCGTCCTCGCCGTTG
This sequence comes from Myxococcales bacterium, assembly GCA_050942745.1. Taxonomy (GTDB): domain Bacteria; phylum Myxococcota; class Myxococcia; order Myxococcales; family UBA5297; genus UBA10939. Next base: position 7,352 of record JBMNNX010000177.1, on the reverse strand, counting down.
ACCACCGAGTCCGCGGCGTCGTGGCACTCGGGCAGGTTGATGTCCGAGGTGGACGACGCCTTCGGACAGGCAGAGAGGTCGTCGTCGATGTTGGCGAGGAAGACCGCCCCGCGGGTCGCATCCCAGGTGTCCTCGCCCAAGTCTTCGGCCGGGTCCTCGAGATCGACGACGCCGTCGCGGTTCACGTCGGCGCGCAGGTCGAGCGTGGGGACCGGCAGCCCTGCGTCGGGTTCGCCCGCGTCCGGCACCAGTCCCGCGTCCTCGTCGCCGCCGCCCGCGTCGTCGGATTCACCGGCATCGGAGAGCGCCCCGGCGTCCGCGGCAATGGCCGCGTCGGGCGCGGTGGGTTCTGCCGGTTCATCGTCGCCACAGGCGAGCAGCCCGGCAGCCAGCAGCACCGCGAGGGGAACGCAAATCCTTGACATGCTGCCTCCACGTCCTCGCCCGATGGTCGGCACAGGTTACTGCTTGTCCGGTCGGTGTCGCCAGGGCGGCGCTGGGTTTTGCCGGCCTACGCGAGGTGGCGGAGCTGAAGCTCCGCCGTCCAGTCCTTCGTCACGCTTCGTTCTCGACGGTGGTGGATTTGCAAACGCCGGCGTCTCGCCCGGCCTACGCAAGGTGGCGGAGCTGGAGCTCCGCCGTCCAGCCCTTCGTCACGCTTCGTCCGACGGTGGTGGAGTTGGGAGCGGCGGCGTCTCGCCGGCCGGCCTCAGCGCACAGGCGCTCGCTCGGGCGCCTCTCTCGCTCGCGCGCGGCTGCCGATGCTAGAAGACGAGGAAACGTCAGGAGAACCCATGACCTGCCCACGCTGCGGAAGCTTGGTCGAGGACGGCACCAGCTCCTTCTGTCCCTACTGCGGGGCCTTCCTCGGGCACAAGCCGACCGTCGCCATTGCGCTCGGGCAGGCGCGATGCGCGCGGCACCCGGAGGTCGAGGCCATCGAGGTGTGCGGCCGCTGCGGCGCCTTCGCCTGCGCCCGGTGCGCCACGCGAAACCGCGAGGGGCAGGTGATCTGCGCGGCCTGCGCCGAGCGCATCCATCCCCATTCCTGGATCGTGCCGTGGGAGGAGCGCCAGAAACACGGGTTGCTCAAGGCCTATTGGCTCACCACCAAGGCGATCATGTTCAAGCCCGGCGAGTCGTTCGAGGGAATGGCGCCGAGCGACAGTTGGTGGAGCCCGCTCTCCTACGCCATCCTCTCCTCGCTGGCGGCCTTCTCCGGCGTCGCGCTCTTCTACCTCTTCATCTTTGGAGCAGGCTTCGTCGGCGCGCTCTTCGGCTCTACGGAGGAGGGAGTGAAGCTCGGCGGCATGATGGCCGGACTCGGCGTCGGGACGGTCGCCATCGCGCTCGTCGGCGCAGTCGCCATGGCCGTCGTCGGCACCTTCGTCCTCGGCGGCGTCGAGCACCTGATGCTGATGATCGTCGGCGCCCGCCCCGGCGACTTCCACACGACCGTCAGGGCCTACTGCTATGCGCACGCGCCGATGATCTTCGGGCTCGTGCCGATGTGCGGAGCCTACGTCTATCCCTTCTGGCAACTCGTCTGCCGCATCTTCGGATACAAGGGCCTGCACAAGACGACCGGAGGCAAGGCCACCGCGGCGGTGCTCATTCCAATGGGCCTTTGCTGCGGCGCGGGCATCGCCATCTATGCTCTCGCCTTCGCGGCGATGCTCTCGCGCGCAGGCGTTCCGTAGCCGAACGCATTGCGGCGACTCCACTGCCGCCTCGCCCATCGAGCGCAAGGAGATTCGATGCTCTGCCCCCACTGCCACTCCGCGGTCGAAGAAGCGTTCCTCAGCTTCTGCCCTTCCTGCGGTGGCATCCTCGAATCGACCCCGGTCGAGCCGGCGCGCGCACCGCGGTTCGCGGAGTCCGAGGCGCCGCACGCGGACCTCGACTCGCCGTTGGCGGACTTCGAGCGGCCGTCCGCGGGCTCCGTGGCTGCCGCCGCGCCGCTCGCCGGCTTCGATGCGCCGCGCTGCGCCGTTCACCCCGACCGGCCGACGCGCCAGGTGTGCAGCCGCTGCGGCGCCTTTGCCTGCGGCGACTGCCTCCGCATCTCGCGCACGGGCGCAGCCATCTGTGTCGCCTGCGTCGAACGGACCAACGACGGAGCGGTCCCCGTTCCCTGGGAAGACCGCGACAGGGCAGGGCTCGTGAGTGCCTTCCTGCAGACGACCGCGGCAATACTGCTCAGCCCCGGCAAGACCTTCCGCGAAATGCCCCCGACGACCGGGCGCTGGTGGGGGCCGCTCTCGTTCGCGCTCGTCTCCCTCGCCATTCCATTCCTCGTCGCGGTGGTGTTCTTCTTCGTCGGCGCAGACGACGTGCTCGGGCGGGCCTCTCAAGTCGCATCGCGTCGCCCCGACCTGCCGGTCGCTGCCTTGGCCATCTTGATGGCCCTCGGATTTGCCTCGTATCTCGCCATAATCTTCGTCCTCGCAGGTGTCGAGCACCTGTGCCTCAAGCTGGTCGGCGTGCAGACCCGCGGATACGAGGCGACGCTGCGCGGGCACTGCTACTCCTACGCGCCCGCCTTCGTGACGGTGTTCCCCATCGTCGGAGGCATGGCCTTCTTCGTGTGGCAGCTCATCTGCCGGGGCTTCGCCTATCGCGGGCTCCACGACGCGACCGGCGGACAAGCCGCTCTCGCCGTGCTGTTGCCCTGGGGGCTCTGCTGCGCTGGGAACGTCCTTCTCTTCCTCCTTCTCTCCGCCCTGTGAGCAAGGGGCAGTCGCGACAGCTCCGATCGAGAGTCCTGCAGCGCGAGGGTCGGCATCGGAAAAGCAAATAAGCGGCGAGGAGAGACCTTTCGCCGAGGCGCCTGCCTCGCCGCGGATCGTCGGTCGGGCGCCTCGACCGGAACTAGGTCCGCCACCGTTCGCCCTGAGCGCAACTCTCGACGCGTGAGCGGCGAGAGCGGAGTCGAAAGGCACTCCTGGTCTGGCCACATACCTCGGATTCGCCTCCCGCGTTCCGCGGGAGGCTAGGCCCGGGGTGACCGGACATCGGTCCTTGCGCTGCCACACAGCTGCTCGGCGCACAGACAGGGAATGAGCTCTCTCGCAGGGGCGCGCGTTCCCCTGCGAAGACTGACCATCGGGCTGCCGTCGGCGGCGCGCCCGAACACGGGGACTGGCGCCGAGGCACCGCCTCTCGAAGGCGCCGCGGAAGCTACCGCGACGAAGCCAGCCAGGCGTCGATCTCGGCGACCTCGCGCCGGTAGCGCGGCCCGACCGACTCGTACAGGCCGCGCGCCTCGCGAGCGAGCGCGGTCGCGCGCGCCGCGTCCTGCCGCGCGATGGCGCGCGCGAGCGCCCAGCTCGTCGTCCCCCGCGCCTCGCGGGTGTACACATCGCCGCCCTCGCCAATGCGCGCGAGCGCCCGCTCCAGCTCGAGCACCCCTCGCTGCCTCTCGCCGAGCAGGATGAGCGCCTCGCCAAGGCTGGTCAGCAGTTGGCCGTCGCGCAGCGGCGAAAGCGGCTTGGACGCCCCAATCCTCTGCGCGCGCTCGACCCGGGAAATCGCGTCGCGGGCCCGGCCCTCCTGCACGTCGCAGCGCGCCAGCTCCTCGAGCACGTACGCCACCAACGGGCTGTCACTGCCGAAGGCCCGCTCCCGGATCGCGAGCACTCTCTCGAACTGCGCGCGGGCCAGGTCGCAACGGCCCTTCTCGCGCCATGAGACCGCGGCGTTGTGGATCACCTTGGCGTAGCTCGGATGCTCGGCCCCAAGCAGCCTTTCGGTCCCCTCGGCCGCCTCGCGGTAGGCCTCGAGCGCCTCGTCTTCGCGCCCCAGCCAACGCAGCACCATCCCGATGTTGTTCCGGGTCATGTAGACCCGCTCGTGCTCGCCGAGCTCGCGCCTGTTTATCTGCTCGGCCCGCTCGAGCGACGCGAGCGCGCCCGCGTAGTCCTCGAGCGACAACTGCGCCAAGGCGAGCCTGTTCAGCTCGAGGGCGACATCCAGGGCATCGGGCTTGCTGCGTTCGAGCAGCTCGAGAGCGCGACGATGGCTGCGGGCTGCCTCTTCGAAGCGACGCTCGGAGCTGAAGACGATGCCCTCGGCGCTAGACAATCTCGCCTCCAGGAGCGGTCGATTCCCAAGACGACGCAACTCGGCGCGCGCGAGCGCTATGAAGCGGTACGCCTCCTCGAAGCGCTCATGGAGCATGAAGCCGATGTTCACGGCGAGCTCCTCGCCCGCGAGCACGAACGTCTCGGAGTCGCCGGCCGCGCGCGCCGCGCACAGGGCGTCGAAGAGCGCCTTTTCGCTTTCGGGGACGCTCCCCGGACCTGGACTGCAGCGTCCCGAGGACGAGCCCGGCCTCGGCGCGCAGCGGGTCGTACCCTATCGCCTCGGCGGCGGTGCGAACGCGCTCGGCGACGCCGACCCCGTCCTTGTACTTGCCTGCGCGCAGCAGCGCGGGCAGTCTCGAGCTCGGCGCGCGCGCTCTCGACCCGCGCCCGAAGCTCCGCGGAGGCCGGCGGCGGCACCTGCTCGGCGAGCGCCTGGAGATCGGAGCATGGGTCGAGCGGGTCGAGGGCGCTGACGGCCATGGCGGCGTGCCGCACGATGTCTGCGTCGGCGCGGGCGAAGAGCTCGACGAGCGAGCCGAGCGCGCTGCGGCGCCGGTGCAGACAGCCCATGCGCAGGTCGAGCGCCTCCTCGGATTGCTCGCCGCGAACGCGCGTCGCCTCGCAGGCCTCGGTGTGTGCGGACGTCCAGGCCTCGCCATAGCGATCGAGCGCGGAGCGCACCCGCTCCCAGGTCTCGGCCGCCCCGACGACGCCGGTGGCGAGGAAGGCCCGCTTCCCGGCCTCCGCCGCGGACGGGTTCCAGACCTCAGCCAGGGCCGCGGGCGCGCCGGTGCACACCGGAGCGGCGCCGCCGCGCACAGCGAAAGCGAGCGCGGCCGCCAGCAGCGCCGCCGCGGCCGCGGCGACGGCGAAGTGCCCACGCCCCACGGACGAACGGTCGAGCTCGGCGAGCAGTCGGCCCATGTCCTCGAAGCGCTCGTCCGGGTCCGCGCTCAGGCCGCGCTGGAGCGCACGCCGGACGCGCGCAGGAACGCGGACTCGAGGCGCGGACGGCCGCCAGTCGAGCGCAAGACCTGCGGGCGTTTGCGTCACCTCGAATGGACGGCGCCCGTGGAGCGCCTCGTAGAGCGCCACGCAGAAGCTGAACTGGTCGGCCGCTGGCCCGGCGCTCTTGCCCGCGAGCTGCTCGGGTGCCATGTACGCCGGAGTGCCCGCGAACTGGATGGGCTGCGCAGCCCCCTCGCGACCAGAGTCGGCGCCCGAAAGCTCGCCGCCTCGCTCGGAGTCGGCACGCCGGGCGAGGCCGAAGTCGGTCACCCGGACGCGCCCGTCGGTGCCGATGAGCACGTTCTCGGGCTTGAAGTCGCGGTGGACCAGTCCAGCCTGGTGCGCCGCCAACAAGCCGCGTCCCGCGCTGAGGAAGACCTCGCGGACCTCGCGCCAGGAGCGCGGCTGGCGGGCGAGCCACTCGCGCAGCGTCCCGCCCTCGACCAGCTCCATCGTCATGAAGACCTGGTGACCGAAGGTCCCGGCGTCGTGGACGGTGATGACGTTGGGATGCGAGAAGCGCGCGAGCGTCTTCGCTTCGGCGAACAGCTCTTCGTTGAAGAAGGTGCGCCCGGAGTCCTCCGCGAGATCGGGATGGACCAGCTTGAGCGCCACGGTGCGGTCGAGCTCGGGGTCGTAGGCCGCGTAGACCTCGCCCATTCCGCCGGCGCCGAGCTTGCGCAGGACGACATAGCGGCCGATCTGGCTGCCTGGAGCGAAGGAGTCGGGCGCGGCGTGGGGCGGAGGCGCCGACCGACGGACCGTCATCTCGCGGTCCCAGATCGAGCGCAGCACCCGAGGGGGCGCAGCACGCAGAGCGATCGTCTCGGCGAGATCCGCAGCCGCGGGCCAAGCCGGCCCTGTGTGCTGCGCCGAGGGGCGTGGGGAACGACCGGGCACGTGCGTCGGAGCGACCTCGGATTGGAGCGCGGCCAGCCGCTCCCGACATAGAGCGCAGGCGCTCAGGTGCTCTTCGACCTCGTGGCACGAGGCCTCGTCAAGCTTTTCGAGTTGGTAATCCGCAAGGCTGTGAGGCTCGAGGCAGGCCATTCTCTAAGGGGGCGGATGATAGACGAGATGAACGCGAGAGCCACGAAATCCAAGCTTCGAGGGTGCCTCGCGGGTTGGGCCGATCGCGGGGAGCGGGCGAGCACCCGAATGCCTGTCATCGCTCCCTCGAAGCGGCCATGCGAGCCTTCGCCATCGGCGCTGAGAATTCGGCGCGAACGAGGTCGAACGAGCTGCGGAGACCTGGCCGGTAGAGGCTGCGCCTGGATTGTCTCTCGAGACGACTGTCGCTCTCTGCGATCCGCTCCTGACTCGCCCCGGCCAACTTCATCGCAGAAAAAGCGAAAACGACCGTCTCCAGCCGCTTCAGCGGCGCGTTTGGGCACGGCGACCGGCGCGAAAGCGGCGACTCTCGAAGGCGCCGCGCGAATGACCGTGACGGGGCCAGCCAGGCGTCGGTCTCGGCGACGCCGTGCCGGTAGCGCGGCCCGACCGACTCGTACAGAGCGCGTGCCTCGCGAGCAAGCGCGATGGTCCTCAGCCCGGGCCGCCTACCAACTCGCGGGAGCGCACGATGGTCCCCGGACCGGACTACCTACCAACTCGGGGCGGCGCATGCTGGTCCTCGGACCGGACCATCCACCAACTCGGGGGGTCGCACGATGGTCCTCAGCCTGGACCACCCACCAACTCGGGCGGGCGCATGCTGGTCCTCGGACCAGACCACCCACCAACTCGGGGGGGCGCATGATGGTCCTCGGACCGGACCACCTACCAACTCGGGGGGTCGCACGATGGTCCTCGGACCGGACCACCCACCAACTCGGGGGGTCGCACGATGGTCCCCGGACCGGACCACCCACCAACTCGGGGGAGCGCACGATGGTCCCCGGACCGGACCACCTACCAACCCCGGGCGGCGCAACCTGCTCCTCGATCCCAACCACCCACCAACCCAAGGGACGCAGGGAGTCTCTCCGCGCGCGCCATCACCGCCTCGAATGCGTGAAGCATCGCCCGAGCCCTGTTTCGAACCGCGACCGCGCGAGGCCTGGCGCCTTCTCCGCCCCCGCGCAGCTCGCGAGCAGATCAGGCGAGGCGCGGACACCAACCTCCTCATCGCCCTGCCCCCGGCGGCGTGCCGCAGCTCGCGCCTCACCTCCGCCTTTCGAGGCAAGCGCCCACACCCCACGGTTCCGGCCCACTGTCACCTATCCAACTTAACCGAGGGGTTCACATTCTTTTCCCTAT